>SHWN01000051.1 GCA_009693795.1 Acetobacteraceae bacterium | reverse complement strand
TGGCTATCTAGCTGATAGCTGCCGTAATTACCGCCGGTACCGAACTTCACGCTGTCGAAAATAAAGAACTCGGCTTCCGGACCGAAGAACGCGGTATCGCCGATGCCGGAGGTTTTCACATAGGCCTCGGCCTTTTTCGCGGTCGAACGGGGATCGCGCGAATACGCCTGCCCGGTGGAAGGTTCGATGATGTCGCAGAAAATAATCAAGGACGGCTTGGCCGCGAACGGGTCCATCACGGCGCTTTCGGGATCAAGTGATAGAATCATGTCGGACTCATTGATCGCCTTCCAGCCGGCGATGGAGGAGCCATCGAACATGATACCGTCGCGGAATACATCCTCATCGATGGTGGAGACGTGCTGCGCGGTGTGCTGCCACTTGCCGCGCGGATCGGTAAAACGCAGGTCAACATATTCGACGCCGTGCTCTTTGATCAGTTGCAGCACCTTCGCAACTCCGCCGCCGGCGGCCGCAGCTTTTTTCGCCATTCTACTGTCCTCATCCTTTTGATTTATCATCGCACATCACGCCTTCGGGATCTGGTCGCAATGACGATGCAATTGTTCAGGGCCGCACCGCGCGACCCCAAATGGGGTGGCCCCTCTACACGGTCCTATCCGGGCCCAAAAACCCAGAAATCACGAATCGCGACAAGAAACCGGCAGGCAATTTAAGAGTGGTTTTCGGGTACTCGCGCCTAGATCGCATTCTCCCCACGTTCGCCGGTTCGGATGCGGATCACTTCCTCGACGGTGGAAACGAAAATCTTGCCGTCGCCGATGCGCCCGGTGCGGGCGGAATTGATGATTGCTTCGACGGCGCGGTCAACCATGTCATCGGTGCAGATGATTTCCAGCTTAACTTTGGGCAGAAAATCAACCACGTATTCGGCGCCACGATAAAGCTCCGTATGTCCCTTCTGGCGCCCGAAGCCCTTGGCTTCCAGAACGGTGATGCCTTGCAGCCCCAATTCGTGCAGCGCCTCCTTCACCTCGTCCAGTTTGAATGGCTTGATGACCGCCTCGATCTTTTTCATGCGCTCCCACAAGCCCGGCTAGGACCGGGCCCCTCCTGTTACAAGCGCTTAGCAGTCGGACCTAGCCGACCGGCGCAGATCGAAGTTCGCACGCGCCGCGCCAACCGGCAATCCGGGCGAAGCCGGCCATGGCACAAAAAATTGCCATAGTTTCGAGAGGAACGGCCAGTGCTGACGTTTTAATAACCAGTGCTGACGTTTTTATAAGCAATTCTCGTCTGGCTCGCATCGACCTCGGGGATCATTGACCTGCCAGCATGCGGGGGGTAAACGCCGGGCTGTATGGCGGGCGTAGCTCAGTTGGTAGAGCGCCAGGTTGTGGTCTTGGATGTCGCGGGTTCGAGTCCCGTCGCTCGCCCCATCATCATGCGTTTGGAATGTTGGTCATGACCGTCGCGGCTTTGGTGCTGGCTGGCGGGCGGGCGCGCCGGTTGGGGGGCGCCGACAAGGCGCTGCTGGATATCGGCGGTCACACTGTCCTGGGCCATGTGCTGGCGCGGCTGGCGACACAGACGGAAAACGTCGCTATCAGTGCCAATGGGGATCCCGCGCGTTTCGTCGCTTTTGGTTGTCCTGTGCTAACGGACGGCGTCTTCACCGGTCAGGGGCCGCTGGCCGGGCTGCTGGCTGGGCTGGACTGGGCGGCGGTTCAGGGGGTGGACGCCCTACTCAGCGTGCCTTGTGACACGCCCTTTATTCCCCTGGACCTCGCTGCCGTTCTGGCCCCAGCGCCGGCCTGCGCGGCCAGTTTGGGGCGCGCGCATTACTTGGTCGCGCTGTGGCCGGTGGCGGCACGCGGCGGGCTGCGCCGGATATTGGAACAGCCCGGGGCGCGCGATGTGAAAGAATTTTCCGCCAGCCTGGGCGCGCGCGCGGTTGCTTTTCCATCGGGCCCGTGGGACCCGTTCCTGAACATCAACACCCCGGACGATCTGGCTTTGGCCAGACGCATCGCGGCAGACACGGAGGGATCGCGGTGAGCGTGAAAACCGTGGCGATTGGCGGGCTCGGCGCCATTGGATTGAAACTGGCCCGCGCGCTGGATGTGGGGGTAGACGGCTTGCGCCTGATCGCCATCGCCGCGCGCGATCAGGAAAAAGCGGCCGCCAGTCTGGCGGATTTCCAGAATCCGCCGCGCCTGACCAATCCGTCCGGCCTGGCCGCGGCCGATATCGTTGTTGAGGCCGCCCCGGCGGCGATCTTTGCGCAAATCGCCGAACCGGCGATCTCGATGGGCAGGATTTTTATCCCCTGCTCGGTTGGCGCCCTGTTGCCGCGTATGGAACTGGTGGAAGCCGCACAAAAGACCGGTGCGCGCATAATCGTGCCGACCGGGGCCTTATTAGGTTTGGACGCTGTGCGCGCGGCCGCCGAGGGTGTGGTCGACAGCATCACCATGGAGACCCGCAAACCTCCCGCCGGGCTGGTGGGCGCGCCCTATCTGGCGCAGCACGGCATCGATGTGCTGGCCATCACTACGCCAACGTGCATCTTCGAGGGCACTGCGTGGGACGCCGCCGCCGGCTTTCCCGCCAATGTCAATGTCGCCGCCGCCCTGGCGCTGGCCGGTATCGGCCCGCTGCGCACGCGGGTAGAAATCTGGGCGGATCCGAACGTGGATCGCAATATCCACACCATCCGTGTGGAAGCCGAAGCGGCGAGATTCACATTGCGGATCGAAAACGTCCCAAGCGAGGAAAACCCGCGCACCGGCAAGATTACTGTATTGTCGGTGCTTGCCTGTTTGCGCGGGCTAGTTTCGACCTTGAAAGTCGGAAGTTAAACCATCTTTCGCTGTTAGTGTGCGCGATGACAGGCGTCAGGTGTTGCTCATCACTCGAAAGCTCTTCAACGCCGCCTCATCGAAGGTCAGCCCGAAGCCGGGACGATCGGTGAGCACGATCTCGCCATTTTCAATCTCCGGGGTGTCCTGAAATAGTTTCAGCATCCACGGCATATATTCCACCGTCAGGCCATTGGGGATGGCGGCGATCAGATGGGCGTGGAATTCGGGGATTACGTGGCTGACGACCGGCAAGTTAAAACTATGGGCCATGGCGGCGACTTTCAGCCATGGTGTCACGCCGCCCACGCGCAGCATGTCGATCATGATGATATCCACTGACCGCGCCTCGATCATGTGCCGGAAGGGCACCGCGCCCCACAGATATTCGCCGCCGGCAATGGGGGTGGACAACGCCGCCGTCACGCGCGCTAGGCCTTCGTAATCGTCACACGCTGTGACGTCTTCCAGCCACGCCAGGCGCACATCCTCGATGCGCCGGCCGATATCGATGGCCTGTTCCGGCCGCCAGCCCTGGTTGATGTCGCACATCAGGGTGATTTCGGGGCCCACCGCTTCGCGGACCACGCGGGCGCGGCGTTCTTCCTTCACCGGATTGGTATCGCCCGGCAAGGCAAGCTGCATTTTCATTTCCTTAAAACCCTTGGCTTTTAGTCGGCTGGCAGCGATTGCCGCCTGATCGTCCGACAAGCCACGTCGCAGGGCGCCGGAGGCATAGGTGGCGACGCGGTTGCGCGTGCCACCCAGCAATTTCCACAAAGGCAGGCTCAGCGCCTTGCCTCTGATATCCCACACCGCCATGTCGATGGCCGATTGTGCGAGGGTAAAAATTCCCGCCGGCCCGCAACTGCCCGCCGCCGCGTGCAGCTTGCGCAGGATGGCTTCTGGGCAATGCGGGTCCTCGCCGATCACCAGATTGCCGAAGGTGATGACGGCTTCATGCAATGCCTTGGTCAGTGCCTCGGCGTAGAAGGTGACGGCGATGCCTTCGATGCGATCGTCGGTGCGCAGGCGCAGCATGACGGTCGGGCGAAACTGATTCGGCTTTTCTGGCGAATCCGCCAGCGGCTCATCGATGGGAATGTTTAGGATGGCGCTTTCAAAGCTAGCGATTTTCATGTTACTGTCCTCCGCGTGAAGCGCGGATCATGGCACGCGTTGGGCCGCCCGGACCAGAGTGTCCAGCTCACTGAGAAAACGCGAGCGATCCGCCTGTGTCAGCGACGACGGCCCACCAGTGCGTAGCCCGATTTCGCGCATATGTTGTGAGACCTGCCGCCCGGCCAGCGCATTCCCGATATTATCCGCCGTCCAGCGCTTGCCATTGGATGAGACCGCCCGCGCGCGTTTCTCAAGGCAACGCGAGGCCAGCGGAATATCCGATGTGACGCAGACATCGCGCGCCGAAATGCGTTCGGCAATCCAGTCATCGGCAACATCGGCCCCTTCACCTACCACCACCATCGCCACATTCGGTAGCCCTGGCGGGCGGATCGGGCGGGATCCGTTGGAGACGACATGCACATTGACGCCAATACGGATCGCCACCCGATAGATTTCGTCGCGCACCGGGCAGGCATCGGCATCGACGTAGATTTCGGTCAAAGTGGAATCGCCAGCAACGTGTCAAAATAGCTGCTGTCACAGACCACGATGCGTTGTACGAAACGTAGTTTTCCATTTGTCTCTCGTAGTTTGTCCAGATAGACGCCGGTGGCGAACAAAGCGGTTTTGCCGTCGCGCATGATGCGCGCCACCATAAACGGCGTTTCGGCCGACATCTGATCCGTGCCGATCACTGGTAGGCCAATGATGTGACGATAACTTTGACGTTCATAAATATTGGCCGTCCGCAACGCATTGACTCGATCGCGCAACATGGCGCCGGTATCTGCGTACACGATCCCTGCCGCATACCCCGCCTTGTGATTATCGGCCGAAGTGATCTTGTAGAGGCAATCCTCGACAAAGAAATCTGGCCAGGATTCCAGCTGATCGGTATCGATCGCCTGCGCATAGGCAGCATTCAGTTCAGCGAGGCGGAGCAGCATCATACCCCCACCATCTTTCGCCACAACACCCAGAAGCCGCGCACGGCGGCTTCGGTCGCGCGGGTGGTTTCACTGACGGTGCCAGAGCCGCCCATTTCTACGATCGAGCTTTCGTCAAGCGCCGTCGCAATGCCACGCTCGACGAAGCCACCGATGCAGCCATCCTCCATGGAGACAAATCCTGCAGGGCCGCCAAGATTGAGATGGCGAAGGCGACGCTGGCGCATCTCCAGCGTATCATCTGCATAGCCAAAATAAATCCACTCCAGATTGGTGCGGTCGATCCCATTCGGCGTATAGTAGCGCATCGCCATCGCGTTCTGTGTTTTCTGCACGACAAAATTTGGATAGATGGTGACGATCTGCTGGCGGATTAGATCATTATGCTCATCCACCACATCGAGCAGGTTAGTGTCTTCTAGCTTGTAATCGTCATCTACGGAGCGGATATCGTTATAGGTTTTGTCGTTGCTGTCCATGGGCGCCAGAGAGGTGGACACGCTGCATCCGCCATTCGGACTGATCGTTAACCCACCGCCCTGGCTGAGGCGATTGATCTTGAAAGTGGCGAAAAACATATGCAGCAGGCTGGCGTGATAGGAATCACGCACATTCTCAGCATACATTTTCCAGTTATTTGGTAAGACCTCGACATAGCGGCCGATAATTTCAATCTTCTTGCCGTCCAAGATGCGCTTGAAATGCCCCAGTACATCGGCGCCGATATAGGTTTCTAGATCTGGTGTTTCGTCGTGGAAGGTGCCGAACACAAGGCCGCAAGTCGTCGATGTACGAAACTTGCGCGGCCCATGGCCTTCCAGCGAGAAATCCTTCGGCATCCCGCCCTGGCCATTGACCCCATGGCGAAATGCCACGGAGCGCAGATTGCCGCGCAAATCATAACGCCAAGCGTGATAGACGCAGAGAAAATCCTTGGCACCTTTACCCGCATTGTCCAGGCAGATCAGCGCCCCGCGATGCGCGCAGCGATTCTCGAACGCCGCGATCGAGCCATCCGTATCGCGCGCCACCACCACCGGCATTTCGCCCACCACCGTCGCGCGCCAATCTCCCGGCTCCGCGATTTCTGATTCCAGACACAGGAAACTCCACACCGGACCCTCGAACAGCCGCATCTGTTCGGTCTTGGCCAGGTCCTTGTCGCGATACACCCAATATGGCACCCGAGTGACATCGCCCGACCAGGCCGGCAATCGGGATGGACCATTCGGTGTGGGGGCTTGCGGCATGCTGCGTTCTCCCTGGATAGCGATTCCGAAGGTCTGGCACCGGCCCGCCCCACCACCCGGCCACCCAAGAGAGTATACTTCCATGAGCGGCCGGGTGGGGGAGTGGGCCGGTGCCAGACCTTCGGAATCGCCGCTTATTCTATCGCTGCGGCGCCTGCTTCGCTACACTGATCCAGCCATCGTTCGGAGGAACCAGCCATGACCACTAGCGAACATGCCAGCGTTTGCACCTTTGACTGCCCCGATGCGTGCAGCCTCACTGTCACGGTGCAGGATGGGCGCGTGGCGAAAGTACGTGGCTCGCACGCCGTGCCCTACACGGACGGAGTGATCTGCAACAAGGTTTCCCGGGACATGGTGGATTTCGTGCATGGCCCGCAGCGCCTGCGCCACCCGCTGCGCCGCGTCGGGCCGAAAGGCTCTGGCCAGTACGAGCAAATCTCCTGGGAAGCGGCGCTGGATGCGGTCCACGCCGGCGTGACGCGGGTTATCGAGCGGTTTGGCCCGCAAGCCGTGGCACCCCTGAACTATGCCGGCCCGCATGGTTTCCTCGCCGCCGACAGCATGTCCTCGCGCTTTCTGCACCAGCTGGGCGCGACGCAGCTTTATCGCCGTTCCTTGTGCGGCGGCGTACGTAGTGAGGCCTGGGCCGGTACCTATGGCCCGGTTCCCGGCTGTCCGCCTGAAACCGCCGCTGGCGCCAAGCTGAACCTAGTGTGGGGCAACAATGCCACCGCGACCAATTTGCATCTGGTGCGCAGTGTTGCCCATGCGCGGCGCAACGGTGGCAGGCTGGTGGTGGTCGATCCGCTGCGTACCAAGATTGCGGCGCAGGCCGATCTGCATTTGCAATTGCAGCCTGGTACCGATGTGTTGCTGGCCTGGGCGCTGGCCGCAGAGCTGGAGCGGGCCGGGGCGTTCGATCATGATTTTATCACCAAGCACGTGCTTGGTGCCGAGGGTTTCATGGTGCTAGCCCGCGAATGGCCCGCCGCCCGTGCCGCCGAGATTTGCGGGGTGCGCGTTGAGGATATTTGGACCCTCGCGCAGTGGATGGCGGCGGCCGATCCGCTGGTCCTGGCGCCGGGCAACGGCCTGGAACGCGGCCGCAATGGTGGTAGCGGAATTCGCGCTGCCATCGCCTTGCCGGCGTTGTTGGGAAAATTTGGCAAGGGCAACGGCATCGTCATGGGCGCGGGTAATAGTTTTCCGAAAACCATGGCGAAGCTGCAACGTCCTGATCTCGCGCCGCCGGGCACCCGTACGCTCGACCTCACTGATATCGGTCGCCATCTGGCGGAGGACGACATCGACCCACCGTTGCGCGCCCTGTTCATCTACAACCACAATCCGCTGGTGGTGCATCCCGATCAGAACCGTATGCGCCGCGGCTTAGCGCGTGACGATGTTTTCGCCGTTGGCATCGAACTGACGATGACAGAAAGCATGGATTATTGCGATATCGTCCTGCCGGCGGCGACGCATTTCGAATATGCCGAGCTGTATCCCTCCTACGGCCATCACTGGCTACAACGCGCGGAAGCCGTGATCGCCCCCCTTGGCGAAGCGTTGCCGAATACGGACATCTTCCGCCGTCTGGCTGCCCGCTTTGGTTTTACCGATCCCTGTTTCACCGCGACCGATGCGGAGCTGATGGACGACGCGGTGGATGGTGCTGACCCGCGCCTCAACGGCATCCGCCCCAGTCAGATTTCCACCCGTCAGGCCCTGCGCATGAGCGGGCCGGACGGGAAGGAAATGGTGTTGTTTGAAAATGTCATGCCCGCCACGCCATCCGGGCGGATTGAGTTGCGCTCGGAATTCCTGGCGCAGAAATGGGGCGCGCAGGCCTTGTTGCCGGCTTGGCGCCCGCGTGAGGCGATGCATCCCCTGATGCTGATCTCCCCCGCGTCTGACCGCCGTATTTCGTCCACTTTGGGCGAACTCTCCGCATCCAACGCCACGCCTCCTTTGCTCATGCACCCGCGTGACGCAGCCGCACGCAACCTGCGGCCGGGAGCGGCGATTTGTGTCTGGAATGAACTTGGAAAAGTGTATTTATCGCTGGAGATCACGGATGCGGTGCCGCCGGGGGTTGTTTCCAGCGAAAAAGGTGCGTGGCTGCGCACCAGCCGCAACGGGCAGACCATTTCTGCCCTGGCCTCGGCTGATCGCCGGGCCGACCTCGCCGCGGGCGCCAGTTTCAACGACACGGCGGTGGAAGTCAGCCCCGCCTGACGCCATCAAATATTCTCTTTTTCTGTCACTGATTTCGGAGCACGGTAGGATCAATTCTGTGCTCGCGGACCGGGACCAGAATTATGGCCTCCCGGTGCCCGCCATGCAGGTGCTGCGCGCCAAGACCGCAGCGGTGCTGAACGGGACGCTGATGATTTTTGGCCCGTTCCTGTTGGCATTGGCGCTGCTGTCGATGAATGGCCGTCGCCAGACCGCGTCCCGCCTGACCACCTTTAACGAGGCATTCTCTTTCATTGGCGTTATCACCACCGCTGCCTTCGTTACCGCCGGTTGTGGATCGCCTAGATTTCCGGCGCGATCAGCGTCTGTATCGTGTTTATCGCGTGGGTGATTAGTCCCTCGCGGCGACGCTGACATCAGGCATGGGCCAGATCCAGTGACACAATCATGCGCGGGCGTTTCCAGCGATAAACCAGAAACAGAATAATTGTCAGGTTGGCGACGTTGAACACGACGCCGCTGCCGAACGCTGGGGCATAGGTGACGAACAGATCGTATATGGTGCCGGCGAACCAGCCGCCGAACGCCATGCCACTCATGCCGAAGAACAGCACCACGGGCGCGCGCCAGCCCACCTCACCCACGGGAAAAATCTGCCGCACCGTCAGCACATAGGCCGGAATAATACCGGAAAAACCGAAGCCATAGGCAATGGCGATGGCAAACAGCCCTACCTCATCCTGCGTGGCGAGGAATGCCATGATCGACAATGCCTGCCAGGCGGAACCAAATAGCACTGTCAGCAAGCCGCCATATTTATCCGACAGCCAGCCCCAGAATTGCCGCGCGATAAACGCCGCCGCCAGCAAGGTGGACAGCATCAGCGCTCCTCGCCCCGGGGCAAGGCCGATATCGGAACAGAACGCCACCAGATGCTGCTGCGGCAATGCCATCGGCACACAGCAGAGAAACGCCGCGACGGCGAGCAGCATCATCGTTAGATGCGGATACAGCCCCAGCACTTTTTCGCCAGTTTGCGGCGTGCCGACACCCGCATGCGCGGGATCGTGCGGTGGCGGCGCGCGCAAGGTAAAGAACGCGATGGGCACGGCCAGGACGGCCACCAGAATGCCAAAAACCAGCATTGTTTGTTGCCAGCCAATAGCGATATTGCCGTATTCGAACACCGTTGGCCAGAGTATCCCAGCGATATATTGTCCGGACGATATCAACGCCAATGCTGTGCCGCGCCGGCGGTCGAACCAATGCGTCACATAGGTCATTAACGGGGCGAACAATCCGGCATTCCCGAGCAGGCCCATAAACAGCCCTTGGCCGATATACAGCGCCCAGGGCGTGCCAATGGAGGAAATCCCAAGACCGATGCAAATATTTACGGCCCCGAACATCACCACCCAACGCACGCCGATCCGTTCCGCCACCCAACCCATCGCGATCCCGCCCAGCCCCGCGCCGAGCCAGCCGAGTGACGCCGCCAAAGCCGGCACCGCGCGCGGCGTGTCGAGATCGGCAGCAATGGATTTCATCGCCACGATGACCATTAGCGGTGACCCATAGGTGATGGCCAGGATGCCCAGGGCGGTAAAGGCGGCAATCCAGGAAAACCTGTTCTCGATGCTTGTCGTGCTGTTCACGCAGTCGTCCTTTGAGTATCGTCTGGCGTTGCTGATGGTCTTGCCGGCAGCGTTTCCGCGTGGGACGCTAGGGAGTGCCGCGAAACATTGTCAAATGCGCTGCCAGTAAGGGAGGGATACCATGCCGAAAATCGCCGCCGATCGCCTGAAGGCCATTGGGGAAGCCTTGCTCGTCGCCACCGGCACGCCAGCCGACGAGGCCGAAATCGTGATGCGCCACAGCATCGAAGCCAATCTGGCCGGCCATGATTCGCACGGCATCATTCAGATTCCTACTTACATCGACCGCGTGAAGGCGGGTCATATTGTTCCGGGCGCGCCATGGAAGATCATCCAGGAATCCGCCACCACCACGGTGGTGGATGGGCATTGGGGGTTCGGCTATGTCGTCAATGAACGGGCGATGAAATACACCATCGAGAAGGCGAAAAAGAGCAACGTCGCCGCCGCCACCGTGTTTCGCCAGGGCCATATCGGCCGCCTTGCCAGCTACCCGCTGATGGCTGCGGCCGAGGGGATGATCGGCATCTGCACCGCCGATAGCGGTCGCTCGCCCAAGCATGTGGCGCCCTATGGCGGGCGGGAGCCGCGATTGGGTACCAACCCGATTTCCATTGCCATTCCGTCCGATCTGGAAGGGCCGTTATTTCTCGATATGGCGACCTCCGCCGTGGCGGCGGGCAAGATCGGGTTGGCGGTGGCGCGGAATGAGAAAATTCCGGAAGGCTGGATCGTCGATAAGGACGGCAATGCGACGACTGATCCGAATGACTGGAAGAAAGGCGGCGCGCTGCTGCCGCTGGGTGGGGCCGAGGGTTACAAGGGCACTGGGTTGTCGGTGATGGTGGAAATCTTGTGCGGTTTGCTGACGGGCCTGGGATTCGGCATAGACCCGGCCGGGCGGCACAATGATGGCTGCTTCATCGCGGTGTTCAAGGTGGATGCGTTCCGGCCGTTAGCGGGATTTAAAGCCGAAGTCGCGGAGTTCGCGCGTTATTTGAAATCTACCGCGCCATCCAAAGGATCTCCCGGTGTGTATTATCCGGGCGAGGTGGAGCACATGAAGGAACTGGTGCGCGCCAAGGAAGGCATCGAGGTGGAAGACTCCACATGGAAGAAACTGGCGGAACTGGCGGCGGCGAATGGGTTGACGCAGAAATTGGGGTTTTAATCGAGCCGATAGATAGACGATCATCATGAGGCGCGGAGCGACACGACAATCCCCCTGATTGGAGGCGTCATCCAAGGGAATTGTCTCGCGCAGTATGCGAGGACAAGAGACGTTTTACGGGACGCTGATTTTCTGCGTCGGTAATGCCGCCAAGAATTCGCCCATCAACGCGTTTGTTCGCGCCGCCTCATCGGTCTGCGGGAAATGCCCGGTATCGGGAATGATCTCCACCAGCACGGTGGGCATTTGCGCGCGCAGCATGTCCAGAAATGGCGTGGTTTGGCCCGCGCGCATGGTTTGGCGTTCGCGCCGTTCATTGCTGTAGGTGGTTTGGATCGCCATCAGGGGCACGCGTAGGCTGGTGAGCGAAGCAGTGAGGCGGGTGGTGTCGTAGCGTTGCAGGTCGAGCAGCAGACGCTGGCTGATTTCGCGGGGCATGGATTGAGCACGTTTTAGCGCGGCTGCCACCATGCCGGGGTTGCTTTTGGTGGTGAACATATCTGGGAACCATTTTCCAGTGACGGTCGCGAAGCCATCCGGGGTGACGAAAAGCGTGCGTAAACTCTCCGCCATTTCCGGTGCGAACTGGCTGCCATCCACCCAGATTACGCCGGCGGTGAGGGCAGGGGCCTGCAACGCCGCCTCGATAACCACGCGACAGCCCATCGAATGGCCGACGATGACGGACGGTGGTAAATCCAACGCGCGCATTAACTCCGCGACATCGGCGCCCAATCGCTCCATCGTCGCCTGCGCCGGCGTGCCGGGGCTGGCGCCATGGCCACGCAGATCGACGGCGACGCACAGATGGCGCGGCGCGAAATGCGCCATCTGTGCCTCCCAATCCGAGTGCGAGCAGGCAAAACCATGCACGAACACGATCGGTGTGGAGCCCGTGCCGCGCGCGACGTGGTGGATCAGGGGCATGGCGTGCTGCTGCTAGCCGGGGGGCGGCATATTCGGGAAACTCTTCATCGCCCCGCCGGGTTGCAAGCAGGGCTTGGCGCTGCCGCAATAAATCTGCATAGTTAGCTTGAACGCGCTGGTATCATCCAACGTGCCGGTGGTGAGCATAATGACGTTCGGTATGATTGCCGCCGTGCTCAGCAACGTGCCGCCGCGCTCAGGGCGGAAGCTGTGGCTGATGTTGTTGTCGGTGTCACCCTTGCTGGTATAAAATTTTTGCTTGCCCTGGATGGTGACCGAGGCTTCCGGCACCTCGGCCACGGCACCGAACGCCGAGCCGGTGGCGCGCTGGCAATCCTTGCAATGGCAGACGCTCATGAAGATCGGATCCGCGATGGCGCTGTAGCGGATATTGCCGCTCAAGCAGCCGCCGGTGAATTGGCTCATGTTTAACTCCATGATGATGGTTTAGGAACGTCAACGCTCGCCGTTCTTGCGGAGCAAAAATTCGCGGCCAATCTTTACCGTGGGTACGCCGTCATATGCAAGAATATTTGCCGTGGCGTAGGTCTCGGTCCAGAGATCGGCAATGGAGCTGCCAGTTCCGACCGTGTTGATCGGCGCTATGGCATCGGCCATCACGCGGCATTTATCTACACGAAGCCGGATGAGGCGACGATGCGTGTATTTGGATAGCCGGCGGCGTTCAGCGCATCGCGCGTATGCCAGATGAAGGCGGCGGATACGCCGGTGCCGACCAGATAGCGCAATTCAGTTTCGCTGCGATAACGGCGGATGGCACCGGGCACGTGGCGTTCCAGCACGGCGTAGCTTTCGACTGGGCCCAGTCCTTCGAGGAATCGCCCACCATGCGTGTCCAGCCGGAAGGTAAGTTTTTCTTGTACGGCCAGTTCGGGGAACCGTACGCAGATCATCAGTGCGTCGGTGATTTCCCAGAAAAGTAATCGACCAGCACGGGCGTCGGCTCGTCAGGAAAGATTTCGTGAAACATTTCGGCCGCGCGCACGGTGGAGCCGGCATAGCCGATGAGGGAAAGCGGCATGGTGCCGAGGCCGCGCACATTGCCGAACCAATGGGTGATGAAATTATTGGCGTTGCCGATGAAACCCTTAGCGCCCTCCGCCTTTGCGGCCTGCGATCCGATGGCGGCGGCGTAGCTCATTATGTCCTGCATTTTGCACCCGGCGCAGTAGCGCGCTTCCATAGCCAGGAAGATTCCGTCGGGAAGGGATAGGCACATTTGATAGGCGTTTTGTAAGTCGACGCAGGCGGCGCCGATTTTGTGCAACAGAATGGTTTTCAGATCGGACAAGGCCGCCATGCTGCCGCTGATATAAACCAACGGCTCACTGGCGCCGACCCACGCACCTTCGGCTCACATCAGCTCGACATCGAATTTTTTTTGCGCGTTCCTCGGCCACGCCCGCGAGCCAGTCCAGCATGAGTCTAGCGCGGAAATCACCGGCCGGCAGAGGAACAGTGTATAGGTGACGCGCTTGTCGCTAAAGCGGGGGGCCACGGTCCGTGTACGGTTAAAATAAGCATCCGTCCGTGCGGTGATTTCGTGGACAGAGCTGCGCGCTCATTGGGCCTGCCCGCATCTATTGTCGTACTTCTCCCCGGCGTCGCATGGCTACTTCGCGGCGATGGCGAAATGCCCGGCTGGCAAACGACGGCGCTTTAACTCCTCCGCGATCAGGAAGGAGAGTTCCAGTGATTGCTCGGCGTTCAGGCGTGGATCGCAGAAGGTTTCGTAGCGTTCCGTTAGGTTGGCTTCAGTAAGCAACTGCGCGCCGCCGATACATTCGGTGACGTTCTGGCCGGTCATTTCCACATGAACGCCGCCGGCCCAGGAGCCTTCGGCCGAGTGGATATCGAAGAAGCCGCGCACTTCGTTGATGATGGCATCGAAATTGCGCGTCTTCATTTTATTAGCGGCGGTAATGGTGTTGCCGTGCATTGGGTCGCTCAGCCAGACAACTTTACGCCCGGCCTTCTGCACCGCGCGGACCAGAGGCGAAAGCTTTTCGCGGACTTTATCGGCGCCCATGCGGCTGATCAAGGTGATGCGGCCGGGTTCGTTATGGGGGTTCAAGGTATCGAGGATGCGCAAAAGATCATCCGTTTCGGTGGTCGGGCCGATTTTCATACCGAGCGGGTTTTTGACACCGCGCAAAAATTCCACATGCGCGCCATCGGGCTGGCGGGTGCGATCGCCGATCCAGAGGAAATGCGCGGAACACGCATAGTAATCGCCGGTGGTGGAATCGACGCGGGTGAGGGCCTGTTCATAGGGCAACAGAAGGGCTTCGTGGGAGACATAGAAATCGGTCTCGCGCATGTCGCGGGTTTCGCTGGTTATGCCGCAGGCGGCCATGAAGGACAGCGTCTCGTCGATGCGATGCGCCAGATCCTGGTAACGTTCGGCGAGCGGGGAGCGGCCGACGAAATCCAGATTCCAGCGATGTACCTCATGCAGATCGGCATAGCCGCCGGAGGCGAAGGCGCGCAGCAGGTTCAACGTGCCGGCGGACTGGAAATAGGCGAATTCCATGCGCGACGGGTCGGGGATGCGCGCGGCTTCAGTGAATTCTGGGCCGTTGATGATGTCGCCGCGATAGGAGGGCAGGGTGACGCCATCGATGGTTTCGCTGTCCGACGAGCGTGGCTTGGCGAACTGGCCGGCCATGCGGCCGAGTTTCACCACCGGCATGGCGGCGCCGAAGGTCAGGGTGACGGCCATTTGCAGCAGCACGCGGAAACTGTCTCGGATGATATTGGCGGTGAAATCGGAAAAGCTTTCGGCGCAATCCCCGCCTTGCAGGACGAACGCCTTGCCTTCGGCGGCCTGGGCAAGGGCAGCTTTCAGCCGCCGCGCTTCCCCG
>SHWN01000050.1 GCA_009693795.1 Acetobacteraceae bacterium | reverse complement strand
CCATCCGGCCCCAGAGCCACACCAGGTGGGATCGGCGAGCCCAACCGATCGCGAAACTGCAAATCGGTGCCCATGAAGGCGGAGGTCCCCATATCGATAACCAGCGGATCTCCTTCGGTCGGAAACCCAAAAGCGATCGGATTTGTGCCTAGAGCGGGACGCGTGCCGCCAAACGGCGCCACCGCCGGCGGCGCCGCCACCGTGTGGATCACCACCAAACCAGCCCGGGCAATCATTTCACAAAAATAGGCACTGCGCCCGGTCATCCAGGTATTTGCTAAACACACAATGGCCAGGCCACTGGCCTCGGCGCGCGCAATCGTCGCCTCGGCGGCGCGGTAGCCCACGACCATACCGGTGTTATTCCCACCATCCAGCAACGCCGTCGCCGCCGTCTCCCGCACCACCGTAATTGGCCGCCTCGGCAAACGAAAATCGGCGGCATCGACGACGTTCAAAAGTTTCGCCAAGCCGGAATATTCATACCCGCACAAGGCGGCATCCAGAACATGATCCGTCAGGATGCGCGCATCCTCGGCATCATACCCCGCACCGCGCATCGCCGCCTCACCCAGCGCGCGCGCATCCAGAATACGCAGCCGCATCCGGTGATTGGCCTTCAAATCGCTCATCACCGTGCCCTTATTTCATACCCGTGATCGAGGCCGACATCGCCCGCGGATCGCGCTTCGGCCAGCGCCCCGCATCCACCTGCACGATGAAATCGCCAACCAGCCGATTGAACTGATCTGGATCCTCGATATTGATCGTATGCCCGCAATTCGGCATCACCGACAAGGAAGCCGTCGGGATCGTCTGCTTCATCAGAAAACCCGGTGCCAAACAGGGCCAATCTTCGTCGCCTGTCAGAATAAATGTCGGCGTCGTCATTGCCTGCATCTGCTCGACAAGATCGTAAAGCGAGGGCCGCCGCCCCTGCACGCCAAACTGCGTATTGGCCGATCCGATATTGGAATTACTAGCCAGTTCCCGCTTGAATTCCGCAAACCCCCGCGGGTCCTTATTTTCAAACTGCACCCGCGTCGGGCCATAGGCATATTTCTCCGCGAACGCTGCCATGCCCTCGTTGCGTAAGGCACTGACAACCGTCTCAACCTCCTTGCGAAACTTTTCCTCCTGCCCCTTTTCCGCGCCATACCCGCAACCGGCGACGGTTAAGGACAGCGCGCGATGAGCATGACGAAACCCAAAATGCAGAGTGGCAAACCCACCCATCGACAACCCCACCACATGCGCCTTGTCAATCTTCAAATGATCCAGCACGGCGGCGATATCATCGGCCGCGCGGTTCTGCGAATATTTTCCGGCATCCTCCGGCACATCGGAGGGTGGATAACCGCGCGCGCCATAGGTAATCGCCCGATAGCGCTGCCCAAAATGCCGCATCTGCGGCTCCCAGCTGCGATGATTGGCGGCGAATTCATGCACGAAGATCACCGGCGTCCCACTGCCGGTTTCCTCAAAATACAGTTTTATTCCGTCGTCAGTGGTCGCGTATGGCATATCGCCCTCCCTATTCCCGGCCGAATAGTCGCGCCAATGCGGGCGAAACGCCAGTAATGGGTTTCGCCGCCCGGCGACGAAACGTCCGCTCGCTCGCCTTGCGCGGTGCCAGCGCCACCAACGCCTCTGCCTGACGCACAGCGGCAGCCACGCAATCGACCAGAGGCACCGGCACCAAATGCTTCACTCGCCCCGCCAACCCAGCCAACGGCCCACCGCCGAGGATAATCACATCGGCCTCATCCTCACGCACCACCCGCACGCAAAGCTGCACCAGCAATGCCTCGAGCTCGGCACGCACATGGGCGATATCCTGAAACGGTGCATCCAAACAGCGAATGCTGGCCAGCCGGCTGGTCAGCAAATGATACTCCACCGCCTCGCGATACCAGGGCCCCCGCGCCGTCGCGAATGTCACAATCGAAAACCGCCGCCCCAGCATGCACGCCATCAGCATCGCCGCCTCGGCCAGCCCGACCACCTGTATATCCAGCAACTCCTTTGCCCCACCCAGCCCCGGATCGGCAAACGCCGCCACGATCGCCGCATCGCAGCCCGGCGCATGATTGGCCATCAGCTCCATCGTCTCGCGCGCCGCGACGGCGGCTTCCGCGCGCGTGGCGATATAGGGCGCCCCGACCTGCCCCGTTACCGCGACAATCTCCGTGCCCCGAGAGGCCGCCACCCGCGCCACCTCCGCCATCCGATCGGTCACCGCCTGCGTTGTATTCGGATTGGCCAGCAGCAATTTCATCGCTTGCGCTCCGGTTCGGCAGCTGCGTCAATCGCAGCTAAATTCGTCATCGCTGATATCCACCGCGCCATTGTTGCCCGAGACAGTGAATCGCGCCGCCCCGCTCAGCTCCGGCATATCGGGAAAACGTTGCGCCCACATCCCGGCCCTGAATTGCTGACACATGCCGCTCCACAGATCCCCCACCGCGAATTCGCCCCGATAGCGCCCAACCGGACGTTGCCGATTCCCCCCTGCCCACGCGCCAGATAAGTGGCCCCGGCCACCGCATTGCGCAACTTAAACACCGCCGGGCGGTCCTGCGGTTTTCCACCACCGCCTGCACAGGCCCGACAACCGGTCATACCAACCGGCTACCCCCGCGCGGCAGCCACATCGCCCGGCAACAAGCGCGTCGCTTCAACAAAATCCGACACACCCGCGGCGGTAGAAATCTCCGTATGCCCATCCGCATTCACCGGCAGCAGCAAGGCACCGGCAGAAACGCTTCCAACTGCCCGGCTCGGACACAACCGCACTGCTCCGGCACCCGCCGCCATAGGATCTCCGGACTCGTCGCTGGGGCAATGAAATGATCCCCCGCCAGCAAAGCCGGGGATCGGGATGCAACCGCTTGGCCATGCGGCGATAGGCCACCGTCACCTCCGCCGCACTCGCGGTCGGGTCCAGTTCCAGGATCGCGTATTCTGCGGCCGAATCGCCCCGCACCCGATCACCAGGCGCCGTGTCGCTACAAGCCGCGCCAGTACTCATCCGTCGGACGCAGCCAACCTGGTCAGCGGAGCGGGTACTGCATGCACAATATTTCCGCCCCCTCCGCCCCGGCGCGCACGGCCAGCGCCGCGTCGTCCGGATAGACGAATAGACAGGCGAACGTGCCCAGTCTTTCCAACCCCTGCGTCACCCCGCCCGAGAGAACTAACCAAGTCTGCCCCCGCCCCAGCGCCGGATCGGGACCGGTCAGTTCCGCGCCCGCCGGCACGCAGTAGCGCCACGCGCCCAGACCATCCGCCGCCATCGGCATCACGGCTTTGCACAGCACCTCATCGGCCACGGCCAGATCCCCCAGAGTCGCCTTAGGCGACGGGTCCACCACTGCCTCCCGGTGCGGCCTCACCCGCCGCGATCGCAATTCCATGCGCGCCCCCGGCATGTATTTGGCACCAGGGTCGAAACCATTCCGCAAGGTAAAATAATGCACACCCTTCTCACTGGCCGCGATCGGGCCATAGGCGGAGAACCGATTGGTGAAATGCACGGCGACACCTTCCACCTCATGCGTGCCCAGTCGTGCCGCACCATCCACCACCACCTGGAACTGATCCGCCTGATGGAAATGCGGCTGCACCACGGCCCCGGCATCCTGCTCCACCAAAAACGCCATCGGATAAATTTCGTCCTCACCCGGCAGCGGCGCATCCGCCGGCAACGTATGCCGGTTCGCCCCTAAAAACGTCGTCACCCAATAGGTGGAGCCATTCGACTCCCCCCGTCGGCGTGTGGCACGCGCGGCTTCAGCTGTGGCTGTCACGGGCATGGCAAGACTCTCCCAATGCAATATGGAGCGGTAGGACGCAATCATGGCCAAAGCCGGGCGATCAGACAACAGGCTTGTGGTCCGCGGCCAACAATTTACTCAGATCGATCTCGAGATGGCCGAACACGTGTTCTTCCAACCTGTCTCGAACAGGCCATAGGCGGAGCGCTCCACCGGCGTCCGCTCCTGCCAATAATCCAGGGTCGCGCGCATGGCGCTATCCATACCAGTCTGCATCTCGGTGCGCAGTGCCTGTTCCGGCTATTGGCTGTCCAGCCAGCATCGCAGCCAGTGGGCAAGATCGGGCGCGGCGGGCATTAAGGACCGCTTCCAGACCCACTCGGACGCACCATCGGCCAGTGCTCGCGCGTCCCCGAAGATGATGTTGCCAGCGCTGACATCAATACGGCCATACCCTGGCTCGGCACAGGTAAACGGGAGCAGATTGGCGGGCCAGACTTGGCCGCGCCGCACGGGCGGGTTAGCGCGCAGATCCCGCCATGTGCCAGCAGATCGGCAAGCGCCAATAGCCCACCACCCGGGCCGAAGCCGCCATCGGCAATGTCCGCGTAAAGCCGGAGCAACGGCGCGGGGATGACGAAGTCCGGTTCCGCCTCCGCCGCTGCCAGCACGGCGGCGCTGACTGGCGGCGGTAAATTCGCGCTCACGAACACGGTGTGGGATCGGCGTCATCCCGCAGCAGCACACCGAGATCAGCGCCACGAATACCGATCGGGCCGCTGCGAACCGTGCGTCCGCACGTCGCTGGCGGCGCGCCCGTGCGCGTTTCAGGGCTAACGGCACCGGTGCTGTTCCACACAATCAGATCGTCTGGCAGGAACGCCACCATGCTGCCCTACATCGTATGCTGCCAGCTTACCGGCTGGCCTTAGTACGTAGCTACTGGCATCATGGGGGCCGACAATCCGAAAGATCTACCATGGCCGACCGCCCCCGCATCCTCGACGATCTCGCCGGCGTCGCCGGTGGCGCCCTCTCCGCCCTGGTCGGCATCCGCGAGGAGATCGAGGCCGTCATTCGTGCCCGCATTGACGAAACGATCAGCCGCCTTGATCTGGTCAAGCGCGACAAACTCGACGCCATCGCCGAACTCGCCGCCAATGCTCGCGCAGGCCAGGAAGACGCCGAGGCCCGCCTCGCCCAGATGGAAGCCCGCCTCGCAAAGCTAGAAACCTCCGAAAACCCAAAAAATCCGCTGCGCCGCAATAAAATCCTTGGATGAACCGGCTCACGGGCCTTGCGACTCAGCGTGACGCGTTGTTAGCCTAGCTCTCGTGGTGTCCAAGACTGATCCTCACAAGATATCGATTTCGGGGGCCCCTCTTCGGCCTTCCTTTTAACGGGAGACCCCTATGTCGGCCGCCCTCAGTCTTGCCACCGAACATGCCGCCAATCCGCTTGATATCGTCGAACAGATCGTCGCTGCCAATGAATGGCATTTCGACCGCCGCAGCGATTGCGAAATGGCCGCCGAGGCCCCCGGGAAATGGTGCGATTTCGGCCTCTATTTCTGCTGGTCGCACGATATCAGCGCCATGCATTTCACCTGCGCCTTCGATCTGAAAGTGCCGGAAAAACGTCGCCCGGTGCTGTATGAATTGCTCGCTTTGGCCAATGATCGCCTCTGGATCGGCCATTTCGGCATGGACCTCGCGGATGGCATGCCGGTCTTCCGCCACGCCGTACTGCTTCGCGGCGCGCCGGGCGCCTCAGCCGAAAGCCTGGAAGACATGGTGGACATTGCCATCACGGAATGCGAGCGTTTCTTCCCGGCGTTCCAGTTCGTGCTCTGGGGCGGAAAATCGCCAGCTGATGCGCTGGCGGCAGCCATGCTGGATTGTGTTGGTGAGGCCTGATGTGACCAGCCGTCGGGAGCAGCAAAAAGCGAGATAGGATAGCGTCTATTTGTAAAGTAGGGCACCGGCTCTCGCCCCCACTCGGTCAGATCATAAGTCGAACCGCGCCCATCGCCATATGACCCATGGCCAGCCCGGCAACCCCTGGTTTTCCATGACGGTGACGCGCGTGATCCATGCCGGTGTCACCCTCCAGGCCGAATGCTGTATTATCAGGGCGACATAGATTATCAGTTTGGCGGAAAAATGATCATGTCAGACCCGTTTTACCGCCATGAGCCTCGCTTTGGCGGATTTGACGTTGGGCACCGGCATTAGCCCTTACGGCGGATCGAATGGCGAGAAGCAATTCTGCACGGGAAGCCAGCCGAAGATCGCCACCCTTCTCGCCGCGTTCCGCCTGCGTAAGCGCGCCCGAGCTTCGGGCAGGTCCGGCAAGAGCCCAGATGATCTGCTCGCACAGATTAAAAGAACTGGAAGCCCGTGGTCGAAAAGGCAATCGCGAGCAAGCCGCCAGATTTTCCAAAGATCAATACTATCCTTACAGCCACAGGCCCCGCAAATGCCCTCCCATCGATTTCAAAGACGGCGCCAAGGCGTCTGATGATCTCGACAAGGCGCATGCCAATGCGTTCGACAGCTCGTGTGGCTTCCTCGATCGGCTAAAATTGTCGATTGGCTGGTAGAATAACAGCGCGCCCGGCTCATGCGCAGCTGATCTCCGCCGCCATTACCTGAACGGTGCGGTGGCCAATGAAGGATTGTTCCACGCCAACAGCAATACCGGCCTCTAGCTGAATAGCAACTATGACGGAAAGATGCGCGGCGCGTGGGAGACAGACAAATCGCTGCAGCTGATCCAAGGGGCCACGGTCGCGAACACGGCGTTATACCTCATGCTGCTGCAAACGACCGGGTTCGCGAAGCTCACGAAAAGCAACCACGACGAGATGCGCGATACCGTGGAGACGCCTTAGCTCGGCGGCTATCTGACCGACGCGAGCCGTTCGGTTAGCAAATTTCACGGCAAGGTGTGCCTTAACGGAAGCGGCAGCGGCACACCATGCCGTGGCTTCCGACATGATTTCGCGTTGATTGAGCGCACTGACGGTGCACACACACGTAGCTATGTCGCCATCGCCTTGAACGCGAAAGACAACGGCGTGCTCAAGGATGTGATCCTGGCGATGGACGACTTAATCCTGAAATACGGGCGCTTATCCCGCCCAAAAAGGCAAACCCCGCCCCGAAAAAATCCAGACCCTGAAGCACGGAGACGCCCCCAACAGCCGTCAATCCCATAGTCGCTCCGGCATCACGCGAAGGGACGCAACCCAGGACACATATGCGCGCAAACCATACGTGGCGGCGGCAAGTGAGGTTAGGTAGATTGATTGCAGACACGACGTGGTCAAATGATAGAAGTTCAGACCGGTTTTGCCCCGAGACTGCCCGAGGATACCAAGTTTTTATACATACGATGTTGCATTTATTATAAAGGTAAAACACTTTTCTAAAGAAAGGGACTGATGTGACGATCCAATCGATTCTTCTCGTCGGCTGCGGCCGCATGGGTGGCGCAATGCTCGCCGGCTGGCGCGAACGCAGTCTCGCCGCGTCCATTGCCGTCGACCCCGCCCCTGAAGCCGAGCAAAATGCCGGCGCCGATCTGCGAGTGGTCGCCAATGCCAGCGCCATTCCGGAAAGTTTTTCGCCCGCCGCCGTCGTATTGGCGGTGAAGCCGCAAAACGCCGCCGAAACCCTACCACTGCATGCGCGCTATGCCGGACGGGCAGTATTCCTGTCCATCATGGCCGGCCGCACCATCACTGGCATGCAAGCCCTGCTCGGTCCCAGTGCCGCCATTGTGCGCGCCATGCCCAATACCCCCGCCGCCGTCCGGCAGGGCGTCACCGTCGCCTGCCCCGGCACCGGCGTTACCCCAGCCCAGCGCGATCTCTGCGATGCGCTGTTGCAAGCTATCGGCAAGGTCGCCTGGGTCACTGACGAAGCGTTGCTCGATCCCGTCACCGCCGTCTCCGGCAGCGGCCCCGCCTATGTGTTCCTGCTCGCCGAACTGATGGAGCAGGAAGCCATCCGCCAGGGCCTCCCGGCCGATCTCGCCCGCCTGCTGGCCCGCCAGACGGTTGCCGGCTCCGGCACCCTACTCGCCACCAGCGCCGAGGAAAGTACCGCGCTGCGTGTTGCCGTCACCAGCCCCGGCGGCACGACCAAAGCGGCGCTGGACGTATTAATGGCCCCCGATGCCTGGCCAGCCCTGATGGAAAAAGCCATCGCCGCCGCCACCATTCGCTCTCGCGAACTCGCCGGCTGACAAATTTGCCGCCACCCATCACAATGGCGGCATGGACGATCCCACATTCGACTCTGCCTTGGTCACCAGCGCCCTCAACCTGGCCGCCGAGCAAGGCTGGACACAGGTCAGCGTGTGCGCCGCCGCGCGAGCGGCAAACCTATCGTTGGACCGCGCCCGCAGCCGCTTCCCCGCGCGTAATAAAATCCTGCTCCATCTCGGCCGCCTAGCCGATCAGGCCGGCCTCGCCGACCCCTCACCAGAAGGCTCCTCACGAGATAAATTATTCGACGTGCTGATGCGTCGCATCGATATCTTCCAGGCCCACCGAGATGGTGTTCTGGCACTGCTGCGCGCCCTACCCACCGAGCCCGCCACCGCCGCTTCGCTGGCCTGTGCCACGCAAAACAGCATGGGCTTGATGCTGGGCGCCGCCGGCATTGCCACCACGGGTCTGCGCGGCGCCTTGCGGGTGCGCGGCATCACCTTGGTCTGGCTCTGGACCCTGCGCGCCTGGCAAACCGATACCAGCGCCGATCTCTCCGCCACCATGGCAGCGCTAGATACCGCCCTCACCCACGCCGAGCCATTGGCCAACTGGTTGAACGGCGTCGCCCCCCGCCCAGCATCCACGGACACTACACCGGAAACCGCACCCGCGCCCTAAGCCCACCCAACGGGCTATCCTCCAGCAAAATATCGCCGCCATGTGAGCGCACGATATCGCGCGCGATGCTCAATCCAAGACCAGTCCCCCCCGCCACACCGGATTCAAACGGACGAAACACCCCTTCACGCTCGGTGACAGTTATCCCCGGCCCGTCATCATCGACCGTCACCACCACATTGCGCGCATCGCCGCACCATGCAGCCAGCACCACGTGCTGCGCGTGGCGGCTCGCATTATCCACCAGATTGGTGATCGCGCGCTTCACCGCATCCGGGCGCAGTTTCACACTGAGCGCCTCACCCACGCGCAATTCCACCGCGACCCCCGCGCGACGCGCCCCGCTGGTAATCTCCTCAAGCAGAGCGGACAGATTCGTTACCTCCACCGCCTCCTCCCCTTCCCCCCGCGCAAAGGCCAGATAACCGCCGATCATGCGCTCCATCTCCTTCACATCGGCAATCATTTCATTGATATCCCGTTGCGTTTCCGCGCGATGCGGCAGCATGTCCAAAGCAAGGCGCAGCCGTGTCAGCGGTGTGCGCAGATCATGCGATACCCCAGCCAGCATTTCCGTGCGCTGCACCAAAAAACGGCGCAATCGGCGCTGCATGAGGTTAAACGCGGTGGCTGCCTGCCGCACCTCCGTCGCACCCTCCGGACGGATCGCCCCCTCATCGCGCCCCATGCCGAACGCCTCCGCCGCGTCCGCCAGCCGGCGCAGCGCGCGCACCTGATTGCGCATGAACAATGCCGCGATCACGAACAGGACCAACGCCGTGCCCACCAACCACAGCAAGAATAATGACAACATGGTAGTATAAAACCGCTTCCGCTGCATGTCGACGCGCAACACGCCATCGGCCATTTGCACCGTCACGCTCACATTGCGATCATTGGAAATCCAATCCATCTCGAATGGCAACCGGGTCCGCTCATGCAATGCAGACGCTAGGTCACTGTCCCACGGACCAAACACGTCATGCACCGGCTGCGGCGTTAAAACAGCCCCCGGTTCAAACGAAAAATCCATCGCCAGCGTCTCTCCTGCGGAATGCAGAATAGCCGCGCGGCCCGCCGGGTCGGGCTGCCGATCTAATTGCGCAATGGTAAAGGCGATCTCGCCTGCCACGGCACCCGACAATCGGCGGGACACGATATCCAGATGGCTGCCATAAAAGAATTGCAGCGCCACCGCCTGCAGCAACACCAACGGGACCAGAACAATCAGCAGGCTCCGTCCAAGCAACGACCGTGGAAGCAACCGGTGCAGCCGGACAACCACAGTAAACTTCGCCAAACGGCGCCAGGCCACCATCTCACATACCTGGCTTCAACACATAGCCCCGGCCGCGCACCGTATGCAAAAAGCGCGGCTCCCTGGCATCGCTCTCAATCTTACGCCGCAACCGCGTCACCTGCACATCGATCGCGCGCTCCCCGGCCTCACCCATCCCCGAGGCATGGACGATATCATCGCGCGATAACACTTTGTTGGGGCTGCGCGCCAGCGCGGTCAATAACGCCGCCTCGCCGCCCGTCAGGCGAATAATCACGTCACCATCTCGCAACTCCCCGCGGTCAGGATCGAATTCCAACGCCCCCAGACGCACCGGACCACTTGGTGCATCGCCCGACGCCGGCGGTGGCGCGCGCCGCAACAAAGCACGGATGCGCAACACCAACTCCATTGGTTCAAACGGCTTGCCGAGATAGTCATCGGCCCCCGCTTCAAACCCGGCGATGCGATCCTCCGGCGCGCCGCGCGCGGTCAGCAATAAGACCGGCACGCGATTGCCGTCCTGGCGCAACGCCTCAACCAGGGAAAGCCCCGTTTCACCTGGCATCATCACATCCATCACCATCAAATCGGGCGCCAAAAACCGCAGCTGCGCGCGCGCCTCGCCCGCGTCCTCCGCGGCCGTCACGCGAAACCCCTGCTCCGACAGATAGCGCGCCAGCCGCTCGCGCAGCCGTACATCATCTTCCACCAACAGGATATGCGCGTCGTCGATCATCGGGCCCTCAGTTTTTTGGTCGCTCCAGCTAGTTTCGTGCCGCCGCCTCCATCAGAGTGCGCATCACCATGCGAAACCAATCGCCCGCCTGCCGCCCGGCCGCTGGATAGGCCGGGCCCATGCGCGCGGATTGCGCGGCAAACATGCTCTGCTCCAGCCCAATCCCGACCTCTGTCAGGCTCAGCCAGTGCTGCCGGCGATCGCCCTGTCCAGTCGCCTGCACAACATAGCCCCACACCAGCAGATCCCCCAGCACGCGCGCCAGACTTTGTTTGGTGATGCGCGAAATACCCAACGACTCCGTCGCCGTCATGCCCGGATCGCGGCCAATAAAATGCAGCGCCCGATGATGCCCCGGCCGAGGCCCAGATCGGCCAGGACCATATCCGCGGCATTGGTGAAATCGCGATAAGCGAAGAACAGCAGACCTGCGCCTCCCGCATCTCGGCTAATTCCACCATGGGTGTCATGCACTCCTAATTGCGAGCATTATTGGCTTACTATCCAAAATATTTCAGGCTCTCCCAGAGTTTGGTAATAACAGTTCAGGAACCCGGCCCATGGCATTTCTTCCATTCGACGATCGCGACGGTTAGCCATAGCACAATGGCACAATGGCACGCTGGTGCCCTGGCGCGACGCCTCCATGTCCTAACCCGTAGCTTGCATTATGCCAGCGCAGTGTTCGAGGGCGAATACTGCTATGATAGAAATATTTTCCGCCTGCGCGATCACACCGACCGCCTGTTCGCTTCTACCCGGGTTCTCGGCTTCGACATCTCCTATACTGGGGGTGAAATCGACGCCGCCTGCGCGGCCACCCTGCGTGCCAACAATCTCACTGACGCCTATCTCCACCCGCTCGCCTGGGCCGGCTCGGAGGTGCTGGCCGTCTCCGCCCAGTAAACAAGCATCCATGTGGCCATCGACGCCTGGGAGCGGCCAAAATATTTTCCAGGCGATCGCATGGCCGGAATCCGGATAGGCATTCGCCCTGGAAACGCCCTAGCCCGGACACCACCCCACGGCTGCCAAATCGACCAGCCTTTACACCACCGGCACCCTCTCCAAGCACTCACCGAAGCCGAAGGCTTCCAGAATGCGCTCATGCTGAACTGGTGCAGGCGCATCGTCGAAGCCACCCGCGCCAATATCTTCCTGCTGATCGACGGCGCGTTTTACACACCTACGCAGGATGGGTTCCTCGATGGCATCACACGCCCCAACGT
Organism: Acetobacteraceae bacterium; assembly: GCA_009693795.1. Lineage (GTDB taxonomy): Bacteria > Pseudomonadota > Alphaproteobacteria > Acetobacterales > Acetobacteraceae > SHWF01. Next base: position 3,506 of record SHWN01000050.1, on the reverse strand, counting down.
TATGGCCCCCGCCCGCAAAGGCCAGATGCCAGTCATCGAAGCCCCGTGGAGGGCTAGGAAGCCGCCCGCGCCGGCGAAGTCTTCCTGGCCGGCACCGCGTCGAAATCACCGCCGTGACGGAGATCGCCGGGCATCGCACCACGCCCGACAGCATCAACGAAACCCTGATGCAGGATTACGACGCGCTCGTCCGTCCCAACCCGGCCGAGGGCGCCCGCCTGATAGCATAAAGTCGCATTGCATAAAGCAAGGGCGGCAACCAAAGCAGCCAGGCGATCCGCGCCTGGTAACGATCATGCGGGCCAGACAGCGCGCCAGTGGCGAAAGCATTGGCCAGCACCCCCGCCAAAATAAGCGCCGCGAGCCCAGCCAGCCTCGGATCGCGGCGCCGCTCTCGCCACAGCGTCACCAGGCAGCCCAGAGCGGCCGCGCCCAACAGCCCTGCCTGCACCGCCTGCATGGGGGCCGCTATGACCCGCAACTGGCCCATATACTGCCGCCCCGCCCGCAAACGCACATATTCCGCCGGCGGAAAATGCTCCCGCAAACGCAGCGCCACGGTCTCCTCCAGCCAGTTATTGCCCAGCATTTCATCCAGATGCAGTTGCACCAGCTGCGCCCCGGTATTCCCCACCAAGGCCCGCGCTACGCCCATTGCGTCCGATAGCATCGTTGCGCGGATAATCGCCCCCGCTTCCGCCGCCAAAGCGGACGGGCCACCAGGGCTCGACCAGATTGGACCTTTCGGGTCCCACAAAAAGGCATCCGAATTCGTGGGCAACCGCCCCACCCAGGCACACAACGAGTGTCCAACTTGCGGGCAGGCACGCTGCAAATAATCCCGCGCCGGCCCATCGCCGCTCAACCGCGCCAGAAAAAACAATGATCCATAGGGCGAAACCCCAAACCGCCCATGCCCCACCAGATTGCTCGCGACCAGCGCCGCCAGGGCCACCCCCAACGGCAACGCCGCGCGCCACACCACGCGCGGGCGAAGCAACAGCATCACCGCCAGCACCGCCGCCGCGACAATCAAATGCGCCAGATGCGTGGCAATGGCGAAGCTGGTTAAAGCAACCAGCCACACCCGCCCCCAGGCAGTAAAACCCTTCCCACCAAATCCCAGCAAAAATAGGCCCAGCACCGTCACCGGCGCAAAAATATCCGCCATCAAAAAACTAACAAACCACGGCGCTGCACTCCCTAGCGCCAGTACCAGACACACTCCCACATGACCCAGCGGCTGCGCCAGCCCCATGGCGCGCAGCACCCGCCATAACAGCCAGGACACCAGAACCGCCTGGGCAATCGCCGGCAACCACAGGCTTTGTGTCAGCGACATCCAGCCCAATACCGGGCCATAGATCCAGGGCTTGTCCCAGATCATGATCCAGTTCAACGCCTGGGACAGAAACGCCCCGGTATCGCTGAACACCAGCGGATACCCATTCACCACCGCCGGCCACAGCATCAACGCCGCGCCAACCGCAATCGCAGCAAGAGTCAGAGCACGCGACGATTTCTTCTGGTTGCGCCCCCCCCGGCCCCAGAGCCAGCCGCAAACCGTCACGTAAGCCGGTCCGCGCACAACCCATAGCCATTATTGTGATGCTCAACGCGACACACCGCGCCGAACTCAACATCGGTGGCATATTCCATCTCATCCATGAAATCATTGTACATCAGGTGCGCCCGCTTCGGATCGAACAGCGACGAATGAATATCAACCCAGACCGATAGCTGTTTCTGCCAGAAATCATCCGGCAATTCGGTATAAGGCACCAGGTGGAACCACATTAGCTTCATGGTCATGCTTCTGTTGGACGCGCGGAGGCCTTACCTGCGCGGCAAGGTCACTCAAGGCCGGACTGTAGGACACGCACGAGGTGGCTGGTCAAGCATCCACGCTTGACGTGCAGCAACAGCTCCAGGAAGATTTCCGTACGGTTCGCAAAAGGATGATGATCGTGCCTGCCCCCCCCCGCTGGATGCTCCTCCAAGCCGCCGCCCTGATCTCCGCCCCGGCGGTGACGCCCGTTGCTGTCGCGCAAGAACGCGTCAAGCTATTCAAGGCGATCGGCGCCAAGGGGGAAGTCACGATCGGGCTCACCGAGGGCAAACTGCGCGCCATGGGTACCGGAGATGATGTGCGAATCCTCTCCCGCCGCCTGGTCGCCGAGGGCCGATTCACGGTCTAGCAATATGCGGTCACCCTCGACGCCAGCGGTGGCTTACAACAATGACCACTGCGCCACATCGCCACCCTGCGCAACGATGCGCTCCAAATAGAACTTTGTCCGACCCAGTTAAAAGTCATCCCGCCGAAGCCGTAAGCCGATAATCCGCTCGCCGATAAAAAGGAGAATAGCCATGGGTCCGCTCACCGGCCTCAAAGTCATCGAAATGGCCGGCATCGGCCCCGGCCCGATGTGTGCCATGCTGCTCGCCGATCTCGGCGCGCAGGTGCTGCGGATCGACCGCGTGGAACCGTCGGGCCTCGGCTCACCCCGCCCGCCGCGCTCCAACGTGCTGCTGCGTAACCGGGAAATCATCGCCCTCGACCTAAAAAAACCGGCAGCGGTCGAACTGACCCTCCGCCTGATCGAAGGCGCTGACATGCTGATCGAGGGCTTTCGTCCCGGCGTCATGGAACGCCTCGGCCTAGGGCCCGATATCTGCCTCGCTCGGAATGCAAAGCTCATCTTCGGCCGCGTCACCGGCTGGGGCCAGGAAGGCCCGATGGCGATGGCGGCGGGGCATGACATCGATTACATCGCCCTCACTGGCGCCCTGCACGCCATCGGCCGAGCCGGGCAAAAGCCAGTACCACCACTCAATCTCGTCGGCGATTATGGCGGCGGCGCGCTCTACCTCGCCTTCGGAATCATGGCCGCCTGGTATGAAATGCAACGCTCCGGCAAAGGCCAGGTGGTGGACACCGCCATGGTGGACGGCGCAGCCAATCTGATGGCCAGCGCCTTCGGAGCACTCGGCGGCGGCGTCTGGAACGACGAACGCGAAGCCAACATCACCGATGGCGGCTCGCCCTTCTACGATGTCTATGAATGTTCCGACGGAAAATTCTTGGCATGCGGCCCCATCGAGGCCAAGTTCTACGCTGAATTTTTGTCTCGCATCGGCTTTGATGTCGAGAAAATGCCACCCCAGCACGACCGCAAACACTGGCCCGAAACCAAATCCCGCATCGCCGCCAAGCTCCGCACAAAAACCCGCGACGCATGGGCCGCCCTGCTGGAAACCACCGATAGCTGCGTCGCCCCGGTGCTGACTATGACGGAAGCCCCCAACCACCCCCACAACATCGCCCGCCAGGCTTTCCTGGAGATCGACGGCATCGTCCAACCCGCCCCCGCCCCCCGCTTCAGCCGCAGTGTTTCGCCCATACCACCCCCGCCCTCGGTGCCCGATCCAAAGCGCAACGCCGAAATCTTGGGCGCGTGGCTTGGTGGCGCCGAGATAGCAAAATTAACGGCCGCCAGCGTGAT
>SHWN01000049.1 GCA_009693795.1 Acetobacteraceae bacterium | reverse complement strand
GTAAAGGGTGGTTTTTTCGATATCGAAAGCACACGGGGACGGCGCCTATGGCACGAAGTGAATACACGAAAGCTTACACTGCAAGCGCAAAGGGAGCCTCTTGCTTCTTTCTGGGATGCAAGCGTGCTTTTATCGCCTTGTATTAAATCAAATAAGCTAAAAAGGATCCCGTCGTGAGCAAACTCATCCTGCCTGCACCTATCCTGATCGTCACTGGCGGCAGCCAGGGAATCGGCGCCGCCGTGGCCCGCCAGGCCGCCAAAGTCGGCTATGCGGTGGCATTGAGCTATGTCCGGTCGCGCGATTTGGCGGATCATGTGGTGGCGGAGATCACCACTGCGGGCGGTCAGGCCATCGCGGTGCAGGCGGAAATGGCCGATGAAGCATCGGTGGTGGCGCTGTTTGCCACCGTGGACCGCGAACTGGGGAAAGTCACCGCCCTGGTGAACAATGCCGGTATTCCGGGAAAAGTCGGGAATATCGACGGCATCACTGCCCAGGTGGTGGGTGACGTCATGGCCGTCAACGTCACCGGCGCCTTCGTCGCCACGCGGGAGGCGGTGAAGCGCATGGCGACTGACCTCGGCGGCCCGGGAGGGGCCATCGTCAATGTCTCCTCGCGCGCCTCGCAACTGGGAGGGGCGAATGAATGGCTGCAATACGGGGCGTCGAAGGGTGCCATGGACACGCTGACGATCGGCACGTCGAAGGAGCTTGGCCCGCGCGGCATCCGGGTCAACGCGGTCAATCCCGGCCTGATCGTCACCGATTTGCACGCCCGCGCCGGGTTGCCGGATCGCCTGGAGAAGCTGGTGGGCGGCGTGCCGATGGGGCGCGTGGGATCGGCCGATGAGGTAGCGAGCGTGGTGATGTTTTTGCTCTCGGGCGCGGCCTCCTACGTGTCCGGCGCCATGATCCCTGTCTCCGGGGGGCGCTGAACATGGCCGGGTTCAAAAAGGCCCTGATCGTCGGCGCTGGTAGTGGGCTTTCCGCCTCGCTCGCCCGCAAATACGCCGCTGAGGGGCTGGATGTGGCGCTGGCGGCGCGCAACCCCGACAAGTTGGCCAAACTTTGCGGCGAAACCGGCGCGATCTCCTTTGCCGTGGATGCCGCGGACCCCGAGGAAGTGGCTGGATTGTTTGAAGCCGTGGACGTTACCCTCGGTACCCCGGATGTTGTCGTCTACAACGCCAGCTACCGGGTGCGCGGGCCGTTCGAGACCCTGGAGGCCGAAAAAGTCGCCCGCACCCTGGCCGTGACGGCCTATGGCGCCTTCCTTGTGGCGCAGCAGGCAGTGCGGCGGATGCTGCCCAACAACCATGGCGCCATTCTGTTTACCGGGGCGTCGGCCGGGGTGAAGGGCTACAAACAGTCTGCCCCCTTCGCTATGGGGAAATTCGCTCTGCGCGGCCTAGCGCAGAGCATGGCGCGCGAGCTTTCGCCGCAAGGAATCCATGTGGCGCATTTCGTCATCGATGGCGGCATCCGCTCCGCTACGCGGACTGAGCCCGCGAACAATCCCGACAGCCTGCTGCACCCCGATGCCATCGCGGAGAGCTATTGGCACGTGCTCAACCAACCCCGCTCCGCCTGGGCGTGGGAGGTGGAATTACGGCCCTGGGTGGAGAGTTTCTGAAAGCCCGTTTGATCAGGCCGGTGCTGGCCAACAACCTTATGATGGATGCTGTTATCAATTGTCCGAATTTGATATAGGCTGGCACCGTGGGTTCTGAAGTGCGCAATTTTCTAGAAGTACCGCAGGAAGACCAGGCCGCCGGCTGGAGCAACCGTCGATGGGTGTCCGCTTGGCTGTTCATGATGTGCGCGCTGCTGTTGGTGATGATCGCCCTGGGCGGCGCGACGCGATTGACCGGTTCGGGCCTGTCGATCATGGAATGGGCGCCGCTGACGGGCACCTTGCCGCCCTTCTCGGAGGGCGAATGGCATCGATTGTTCGATCTTTATAAAACCATTCCGCAATATACTTTGCTCAATCCAGACATGGATCTGGCCGGGTTCAAACGGATCTTTTGGTTGGAATGGGCGCACCGCTTCTGGGGCCGGATGCTGGGATTGGCCTTTATCGGCCCCCTGGTCTGGTTCTGGGCGACGCAGGGGATCGCGCGTTGGCTGCGCTGGCGGCTGGCCGGGTTGTTCGTGTTGGGTGGGCTACAGGGCGCTGTGGGCTGGTTCATGGTCGCCTCGGGCTTCCTGCCGGACAGCACCGCCGTATCGCCATACCGGCTGGTGGTGCATCTGGGATTGGCCTTCGTCCTTTATGCCGCCCTATTCTGGACCGGCTTGCAGGTCTGGCGCCCGCTGCCGGCCCTCGCGGTTGCTCGCCCTTTACTGCGGGCATGGGTTGGCGGCACTACCGTATTATTGGCCCTGACATTACTGGCGGGCGGGTTCGTCGCGGGACTAAGAGCGGGATTCGCCTATAATAGCTTTCCCCTCATGGATGGCCGCCTGATTCCGGCGGATTATGCGTTGCTCCATCCTTTTGTGCGCAACCTGACGGAAAACGTCGCCACGGTGCAGTTCAACCATCGTCTGCTAGCAAGCCTGACCCTGCTGGGGGCCGTAGGTGTGCTGATCGGCGCCTGGAGCGTGCCGCGCGCCCATCCAGCGCGTTTGCCGATGCTGACGTTGGGCGTGCTGGCGAAGATACAATATGCCATCGGTGTCGTGATCTTGCTGCTGGTGGTGCCGGTGGATATTGGGACCTTGCATCAGGGCATGGCGGTTCTGGTGCTCTCGGCTGCCTTGGCGGCCTTGCACGCGCTGCGCCCGCCCCTCGCGGTCCCTGCGCGCCGAGGTGGATCTGATCGATCAGATGCCTGCCAACCTACCCAAGCTTCGTGGTGATGAGCGGGGCATGGGGCAGGTGCTGGTCAATCTGGTTTCCAACGCGGTAAAATTCACCGAGCTGGGTGGTAGCGTGACCTTCGTTGCCATGATCGATGACCAGGACGATCTGGTGCTGCCGGTCAGCGACACCGGTATCGGGATCGCCGAGGAATAGATCGACCATGTTTTTGAGCCCTTTACCCAGCTCGATGGCAGTCTCGCCCGGCGCTACGAAGGTTCTGCACTCGGGCTCTATTTCTCCCGCGCCCTGGTGCAGGTGCGTGGCGGCATCTTGACCTTGCACAGCGTTCTCGGCCAAGGCAGGACGGCAGAAATTCGCATGCCTGCCGACCGCCTTGTCAATGGCTGAGACACATCCCCTGGAGCATTCATGACACCCCAGATTTTTTCTCCTGATACGGATCTTTCCCCTAGCTCTATTTCGCCCTTGGCGGCGACTGATCGCCTTTTCTTCGATCGTGCGGATGCCGCGCTGGATCTCGATCGGGCTGCGCAAATCACGGTGGACGCGCTGGCAAAGAGCGACGATGGCGAATTATTCTTGGAGTACCGCGAGAGCGAGCAAGTTTCGCTCGATGACGGGCGTATTCGCACGGCCGGGTTCAATACCTCCCTCGGCTTCGGGCTGCGCGCCGTGGCGGGGGAGGCGACGGGCTATGCCCATGCGGGCGAGATTTCTGAACCCGCCCTTCGGCGCGCGGCCACAACGGTCTCTGCCGTAGCCGATGGCCATGCGGGCACACAGGCGGAAGCACCGCGGGCCACGAACACAAAACTTTATTCAGATGCTAATCCGCTGTCCGGGATGGCGTTTTCGGCGCGCACCGCGCTGCTGGGCGATATCGACGCCTATGCGCGCGGCAAGGATGGGCGCGTCGTTCAGGTCTCAGCCTCCATCTCGGGGGAATGGCAAGCGGTGCAGATCGTGCGCGCCGACGGCGCACGCGTCGCCGATCTGCGGCCGCTAGTGCGGCTAAATGTCAATCTCGTGGTGGAACTGGACGGCCGGCGCGAAAGCGGTAGTTTCGGGTGCGGCGGACGGTTTGGTTATGAGCGGGTGACTGACGAAACCACCTGGAAGAGCGCGGTGGATGAGGCCTTGCGCATCGCCCTGGTCAATCTTTCGGCACGCCCCGCACCGGCGGGCGAGATGGAAGTGGTGCTGGGTTCCGGCTGGCCCGGTATTTTACTGCACGAAGCCATCGGCCATGGCCTGGAAGGCGATTTCAACCGCAAGCAGACTTCTGCCTTCGCCGGATTGATGGGCCAGCGCATCGCGGCACCTGGTGTCACGGTGGTCGATGACGGTACCATCGCCGATCGGCGCGGCAGCCTGTCGGTCGATGACGAGGGCACGCCGACCAGCCGCACCGTGCTGATCGAGGAGGGTATCCTGCGTAGCTATATGCAGGACCGGCAGAATGCGCGGCTGATGGGCGTGGTGCCCACCGGCAATGGGCGGCGCCAGTCTTTCGCCCATGCGCCGATGCCGCGCATGACCAATACCATCATGCTGAACGGTACGCATACCGCGGAGGAGATGATCCGTTCAGTAAAGCGTGGCCTTTACGCGGTAGGCTTCAGCGGTGGGCAGGTAGATATCACCTCGGGAAAATTTGTTTTTTCGACATCCGAAGCCTACCTGATTGAGGACGGTAAAGTGACAGCACCGGTGAAGGGCGCGACCCTGATCGGCAACGGGCCGGATTCGTTGACGAAAATCAGCATGATGGGCAACGACATGGCGCTCGATACCGGCATCGGCACCTGCGGCAAGAACGGCCAGGGCGTGCCAGTGGGCGTGGGCCAGCCGACGATTAAGCTCAATGGCCTTACCGTTGGCGGCACGGCAGCTTAAGGAAAATTCCAGCGTGAAATTCGGTTTCTGCGTAATGGCCGATATCACCGATATCGGCTTTTATCCGCATATTGAATCGCTTGGCTATTCTTCCGCCTGGGTTGCCGACAGCCAGATGCTGTTTTCCGATTGCTACGCGGTGCTGGCGCTGGCCGCTCGCGCTACGACAAAATTGCGGCTGGGGCCGGGGACGGCAATTTGCGGGACGCGCATCCCGCCGGTGCATGTCGCGGCGATGGCGAGCCTCAATCGCATTGCACCAGGACGGCTGTTCCTCGGCATCGGCACTGGTAACACCGCCTTGCGCAGCATGGGGCAGAAACCGATGCGGATGGCGGAATTTTCCGAGTATCTGCGCGTGTTAGCTGCCCTGCTGCGCGGGGAGGCGGTGGATTACGGGTTTGAAGGCCGCGCGCCGCAGCCTATCCAGATGCTGCTGCGCGATGAGAGGTGCATGACTCTCACGCCAAAGATCCCGCTTTATGTCTCCGGCTTTGGCCCGCGCGCCATGGCGCTGGCGGGCGAGTATGGCGACGGCATCATCTTCGCTATTCCACCGCGCGGCGTGCCGGTGGCGCAGGCTTTGGGCCATGCGCGTCAGGGCGCGGCGCGATCGGGTCGGGACATGCATGGCTATCTGAATGCCTCACTCAGCAGCGTCGCCGTGCTGGAGAAAGGCGAGGCGGTGGATTCCGATCGCATCAAGGCGCTGATCGGCCCCAATGTGATGGCAAGCGTCTATTACTTTTACGACGAGGTGCATGAGAAGGGCATCGAACCGCCGCCATTCCTGGCGCGTATTTGGAAAAAATATTGCTCCCTTGTCGAAGAAACCCGGCCTGAACATCGGCATTTTCGCACACACGAATGCCATTATACCGCCTTGCATCGCGGTGAGGCCGAGCTCATCGATGCGCAGCTGATCCGCGACACCTGCCTGATCGGAACCGGCGACGAGTTGGTGGAACGCATCCGCCAACTGGAACAAGACGGGTTGCAGGAGCTGGTGTTTGCCATCGGCACGTCGGGTAAATACCGGCTGGCGGAGGATTTCGCGCGGCAGGTGATGGCGAAATTATAGATCGGCCATGGCCGACGCCGGGCGACAAGCGGGCCCGAACCCCACACCAGGGCATCTTGGCGACCGACCCCAGGCGTCGCACTATCGTCCTACCTAATCGGAGAATTCCCCCATGGCCCATCGCGGCATGAAATTCGGCATCTTCCTCGCACCCTTCCACCGGATCGGCGAAAACCCCACCCTCGCTTTGCGCCGCGACGTGGAGCTGATCGAGTGGTTGGATGAGCTCGGCTACACCGAAGCCTGGATCGGAGAGCATCATTCCGCCGGCTGGGAAGTGATCGCGGCGCCCGAGTTGATTATCGCGCAGGCTGCGGAACGGACGAAGCATATCAAGCTCGGCTCCGGCGTAACCTCCCTACCCTATCACCATCCGCTGATGGTGGCGCAGCGCTGGGTACAGTTGGATCACATGACCAAGGGCCGTGCCATGCTGGGCTGCGGGCCGGGCGCACTGGTCTCGGATGCTTACATGCTGGGCATCGAGCCCACCGACCTGCGCCGGCGGATGATGGAAAGCCTGGACGCGATCATGCGCCTGCTCGCCTGCCAGGATTCGGTGACGATGAAGACCGATTGGTTCGAAATGCGCGAGGCGCGCCTGCACCTCGCCCCCTATTCGGATCCGTGCTTCGAAATCGCGGTCGCCTCCACCATCACGCCCTTTGGCATGATGGCGGCGGGGCAGCACGGGCTCAGCGTGCTCTCCATTGGCGCCGGCCTGCCCGGCGGGCCGGAGATGCTGCCCGCGCAATGGCAGATCGCGGAGGACGAAGCCGCTAAGCATGGCAAGACTATGGACCGGAAAAACTGGCGCATTGTGGTCACCGCCCATATTGCCGAGGATGATGAACTGGCCCTGCGCGAGGTTCGCGCTGGGGAACGCAACGAGACCCTGACCTATTTTGAGGATACGCTCGGCCGCCCCCCTGGCCGCGCCGACGACCCGTTACGTGATGGCGTGAAAATGGGCACCACCCTGGTCGGTTCGCCGGAAACAGTGGCCAAAGGCATTCGCCGGTTGCAAGAATATTCCCAAGGCGGCTTCGGCGGCATCCTGTTCCGCGCCCATGAATGGGCAACCCGGGAACAGACGATGCGCAGCTATGAATTGTTCGCCCGCTACGTGATGCCGCAATTCCAGGGCTCGCTTAATACCATCGTGGGCTCCCGAGAATGGGTGCTGAACAACCGGAAGCACGTGGTTGGCGGCGCGGTGGAAGCGGTGCGCCGTGCCTTTACCGATACCGGGCGAGAAGCACCGGAAGGGTTCAGGGAGCGCACCATAGGCGCGCAGGACGTCTGATCCCGGCCCCCAGGCCATATCCCCTGGAGCATAGTTTTCGCCGGTTCCGGCATATGGGGTATCGTGGCGGATAAATATGGTCGGTGTTGGGCGATCATGATTCCCGTCATCATCGCCATCGCGATCACGCCGCTTTACCTGATGACCAAGGATCCGACCTTGGTTGTCGGTGGCTTTGTCGTTCAGGCGATGTTTGGTGGCTCCATCTACGGCCAGAATCCGGCCTATCTATCGGAACGCTATCTAACCGAGATTCGAGCGGCGGCACCGGGCTGCGTTTACCACCAGTGTGCCATGACCGCCGATATCGAGGTTTTCAAGAAATAATCTACCGTCTAGAGCAACGTCGACCGGATCCGATACGGCCGGGAATCGGGCCCCGACCGTTTTCGTTTAACCTGCTTTTTCTGGCCACGTCTTGCCCTGGGCGCGGTCGGAGCGCAGCATCACGGCTCGAAATGCAAGGGGAAGCACGACCGTGGAATTCGGGATGTTCCATGAATTTTTGCGCAACAAGGGTCAGAGCGAGGCCGACGCGTTCGATGCCGCGTTCGAGATTATCGATGCCGCCGAAACGCATGGGCTGGATGCGATGTGGATCGCCGAATTGCATGTGGCGCCGGAGCGCTCCGTCGCCGCCGCGCCGCTGACCCTGGCCGCCGCCATCGCGCAGCGCACGAAGCGGATGAAGATCGGTATCGCCGTGCAGGTGCTGCCGCTTTGCCATCCGCTGCAACTGGCGGAAGAAGTCACCACTGTCGATCATCTTAGCCGCGGGCGGTTGATTTTTGGTGTCGGGCGCAGCGGGTTTCCGCGCACCTACGAGGCCTATGGCGTGCCCTATGCGGAAAGCCGCGAACGGTTTGCCGAAACGCTCGACATCTTGAAACGGGCCTGGACGCAGGAAAAATTCTCCTATGCCGGGCGCTGGCACAGTTTTAAGGACGTTTGCTTGGTCCCCAAACCTTATCAGCGCCCTTATCCCGAGGTTCGCGTTGCCGCGACATCGGCGGATACGTTTCCGGCCAACGGCACCGCAGGCTATCCGATCTTTTGCGCCGTTCGCTTTGGCACCCTTTCGGAACTCGGTCCCAATCTGCGCGCCTATCAGGATGCGTGGCGCGCCGCCGGCCATCCCGAACGAGGAAAAGCCTATTTGCGCGTGCCGGTCTACGTTGCCGCCACTGAAGCGGCCGCGCGCGGCGAACCGCGGGATAGCATCATGGAATTTTACCGCTATCTAGGCGCGCGTATCGAGGAGAGCGCCACGCTCGATGGGGCACGGCCGGAGGAACAGCGCGCGGAACGCGGCGCGCGGCTGCAAGCCATCGGTTGGGACGAGGTGTTGCGCGACAAGATCATAGTCGGCACGCCAGTGCAGGTGGCGGAGCGGCTGAATGGCCTGAAGGCCGAGCTGGGCCTGGACGGTATCCTGGCGGAACTGAACTGCGGTAGTCGGATTCCGCATGCGAACGTGCTGGAGTCTCTCCGTTTACTTTGCAAGGACGTGATTCCCCTGGTCAATCAGAACTAATGACAGCCAACTCTCAAGCCGCCTGGCGTGAGGATTTCACCCGTGCGGAATATATTTTCTTCCAGGGCGAACGTGCCGAAGACGCTTCTGTACTGTCGGATGCTGTGGGGCTTTACCGTGCCCTGTTGGCCCACACCTCGCGGGAGCTAGCGCCAGAAGCCTGGGCGACAACGATGGTAAGCTTGGGCCGCGCCTTACGCGTGCTTTCGGTACAAATTGGTGATTCCGATTCTGCGCAGGAAGCCGTCAGTACCTGCCGCGCGGCGTTGACGGTCTTTAATCGCACCGATGCGCGCACCGACTGGGCACGCACAATGGCGCAACTCGGTGCGGCACTGGCGGCGGAGGGGCAATTCACCCATAGCATGGCGCAGATCGAAGAGGCCGAGGCCTCATTCCGTGATGCCGCCGCCGGCTTTTTGCGGGAAACCGAACCGCTGGACTGGGCGCGCGCGCAACGTAATATCGGCGCCACTCTGGCGGTGCAGGGCGAGCATCATCCGGATACCAACCATCTCGCCGATGCCGTCCTTGCCTATCGCGCCGCATTGGGGGTTTACACGAAGGATAACGCGCCGGCCGACTGGGCGATGACGCAAAGTAATCTGGGCCATGCGTTGCGCGTCCTCGGGGAACGCTGGGACGATGTTTCCTTGCTCGAACAAGCCGTGACGACGTGCGAAGCAGCACTGGAAATTTATACCCGAGATGCCATGCGCCGCGATCACGCTATGACACAGACTAATCGCGGCAATGCGCTTTCCGCGCTCGGGCTTCGCGATGGTGATCCCGATAAGCAGCATGCCGCGACGGCCGCCTATCAGGTGGCGATCGATTGTTTTACCGAGCCGTCCGAGGAGGGCTACCGGGCAGTCGCCCGATTTAATTCTTCGCTCGCCGAACGCCGCCTGCGCGAACAAGGCGGCGCGTAACGGAAAAACTATACCTGGTTTCATTGAGCATGGCCGACCGGAAGAAAGGTCGGGGTTCCGCTCCGAACCCGCTAAGGAGCGTCCCGCTTAGAATCCACTCATCAGTCCCATACGGACGGGTTCCAAGGGCTCCACCCTTGACAGGGCGTGATCTTGTTAGAAGCTCACGGGGGGGGCACAGCCCCCGACCCTACTGCTGGCCAGTCACGCTCATCGCGGCATGGTATCATTCATCGCGGCGCGGTCGGGCGAGCAAGGCCGCGATGGCACCGACGAGCGTCAGGCGCCCCGCCAGAAAATCCGCGACCGCCGTACAAATTGGCAAATCCAAGCCGGCGGCGCGGGCGATCAGTGCGGGCGCCGTCGTAGCGCCTTCCGTGACGGCGCTGCGCGTGGCCAACACAGCCGTCAGGGATTCCCCCCTCCCGAGCGCGTGGCCGAGGGAAAAATTACGGCTAGACGGGCCGGTACAGGTGAGCAGCAGGTCGCCCAGGCCCGAAAGCCCCATCACGGTTTCGGCTCGTCCGCCCAGGGCGACGGCGAGGCGAGAAAGCTCGACTAATCCCCGGGTAATGAGCGCGGCCCGGGCGTTTTCCCCCAATCCCGCGCCGATCACCGCGCCAGCGGCGATGGCGATGACGTTTTTCGCCGCACCACCGAGTTGCGCGCCCACCGGGTCGTCATTACCGTAAAGGCGGAAAGTGGCGGTGCCCAGCATCCGCGCAACATCCTCGCGCAGCGCGGCATCAGTGGCGGCGACCACGGCGGCGGCGGGTAGGCCGGCGGCGACTTCATGGGCGAAATTTGGGCCTGTCAGCACTGCGCTAGTGGCGCCGGGACGCCGTTCGGCGAGGATTTCCAGAGGCAGGCGTAGGGTTCCCGCTTCAACCCCCTTGGCGCAGACCACTAACCTGTTCGCCCGCGCCGGCAATTGCGCGACCACGGCACGCATATGCTGCGTCGGCACGACGAGCAGGTACGCCGCCGCATCCTCCGGCATCTCGTGCGTGACGACGATGCTGTCCGGCAACGCGATCTCTGACAGGCGCGGATTTTGTCGGCTGGCCATGATCGCGGTGGCGCGCGCGGGGTCGCGCGCCCAGAGCCGGACCCGATTACCCGCGCGTACAGCCTGGATGGCTAGCGCCGTGCCCCAGGCGCCGGCACCGATGACGGCAATCTCATTCATCGGTCAAGCGTATCACATCGTAGCCAGCGCTGGCGTCAGGATCGCCAAGATGGTCGCACAAAGCTCGTAGAATTTCCGGCGCCGCATTCAGGAAGCCGAACGGAGGATTGATCACCACCAGCCCGCACCCGTTTAACCGGGTGGGATCGAGCGGTGCACGCAGCCATAGCTCTGCAGCCACCATGTCGCGGATGCCGGAGGTTTGCAGCGCTGCATGAAGTTCTCGCACCGGGGCCCGATGCTTGATCGGATACCAGGCAGCGAAGATACCCGTGCGAAATTTGGTCCAGCCGGCATGCAGCCCGGCGATGACGGCGGCGAACTCGCCCTCCCGTTCATAGGGTGGATCGATCAGGATCAGGCCGCGCCGCTCCCTGGGCGGAAGCAAGGCGTGCAGGGCTTCCCAAGCATTGCGGTGATGTACCGCCACCTGCGTGTCGCGCGCGAAACGGTGATGCAGAAGGTCTGCGTCCTCGGGATGGAGTTCGCAACAGACCAGACGGTCCTGTGCGCGCAGCAAGGCGCGGATGAGAGCGGGGGAGCCGGGATAAAGGCCAAGCGTCCGCACCAGAGTGACATAATCCGCCAATATGGGTGCAGGGTCGTGCAATAGTTTTTCGATGCCGGCCCGCCATTCGCCCGTGCGCGCAGCGGGGCCGGCGACAAGATCGTACTGCCCCACGCCTGCATGCGTGTCCAGCAGGCTCAACGCTCCCGGCTTACGCTGCAAGGCGCGCACAAGCCACACCAGCAACGCGTGCTTCATGCAATCTGCGAAATTTCCAGCATGGTAAATATGGCGATAATTCATCGCCTCATGACACCTGGAAAAGCTGCGCCTTGAGATAGGCGGTTTCGGGCAGATGCGGATGCACCGGATGATCCGCCCCCGCGCCGCCGGTGAAAATGATTCTGCCGTTGCGGCGGGCGCGGTGCAGGCCGTCGGCCAGTTGCGCGCTCCATTCCAGCAGCGAGGCGTGATGGCTGCACGATGCCATGAGCAGGAATCCGCCAGGCGCAACGATGACGGCGGCGAGGCGGGCGAGACGACCATAGGCGCGCAACCCCGCGGCCGTGTCTTTTTTCGATTTGGCGAAAGCCGGAGGATCGCAAATCACGATATCGAATTTTTCGCCCGCATGGCCGAGTTCAGTTAATGTATCAAACGCATCGGCACGACGAGTTGCCACGCGCGCGGCAAATCCGTTTAGCGCGGCGGCCTGCTGTGCCAGTTCGAGCGCCGGCGCTGAACTATCCACCAAGGTCACATGCGCTGCGCCTGCGCCCGCGCAGCGCAGTCCGAAGGCGCCGACATGGCAGAAGACATCCAGCACGCGTGCCCCCGCCGCCAGCCCGGCAACCTGATCGCGATTTGGACGCTGGTCGAAGAACCAGCCGGTCTTCTGGCCGGTCAGCGAATCCACCGGAAAACGTACCCCACCTTCCACCACCGTCGCGCTAGAGTCCGCGCCATGCAGTAAGGTGACGATCTCGGGTAGGTTTTCCTGCCGCCGCGCCGCCGCGTCATTCCGCGCGACGATGGCGCGGGGGCGCAGGGAGTCCACTAGCGCAGCGGTGATTTCGGCCTGAAGCCGGTCCATGCCGGCGCTGTTGGCTTGCAGCACCAGCACGTCGTCATAGCGATCGACGATTAGGCCCGGTAGCCGGTCTGCCTCGGCATGCACAAGGCGGTGGTATGGCGTATTGGTTACCCGCGCGCGCAAAGCGATCGCGTCGCGCAAACGGCCCTCCAGCCAGGCGCGATCGATTACTGCATCGGGGTTGCGATCCAGCTGCCGCGCCGCGATCAGGCTGTGCGGGTTGTACATGAAGGTGCCCAACCGCCCGCCATCCTCCGTCTCTAGCCGGACCACGCCACCCGCCGGGAACTGCCGATATTCCGGCTTCATGGCAATCTCGTTGCTGAAAACCCAGGGCGCGCCGGCGCGCAGGCGCCGTCCCTGGCCGGGGTTCAGGCGCAGGACACGACGGTCCATCGGCGGCGGGCTAGCGGAGATGGATCCCGACCTTCCGCACGGTCTGCGCGGGGTCGATGCGCGCGCCGAGATGAATGCGCGCCGCCGGCACGCCGAGGCGCATCATCTCCGCCATGATCGTGGCGGCATCGCGGCCGGTTTGCATGGCATCTGCGACGGTGGAGACGCCGATCACGGCGTAATGGCCGCCGGGGCGGCGCTGCTCGGCGGCGCGGACCGCCACGGCCAGGGGGCCTTCGAAAGCCGGATTGGGAGTTTGGTAGCCGATACTAAGCAGGGCCGTCGATGGCGCGGCCGGCACGGCGATGGTCGGTGCGATCGCAGCCGGGGATGGCTCGGGGTCGGGGTTAAAAAATGTCTGGTCGATCAGCTTGCAGCCGGTCAAGGCGACCAGCAGCAGCGGTACGATGAGAATGCGGAATTGGGCCATGACAGTATCCTTGGGGCACGGCAAACTTGCAGGAAGCGGGGTTCGCGGCAAGATGGACCCGCTGCGACGCAAGATAAGGATCAAGAGATGACTGGCCAAACCAACCACCCAATCGACGGAAAGCGCCTATGGGACAGCCTGATGGAGATGGCCCAGTTTGGCGGCACGCCAAAGGGTGGCGTGCGCCGGCTGACCCTGACCGATGTGGACCGGCGCGGCCGTGATGAATTTCGCGCGCAATGCGAAGCCGCGGGGCTGACGGTCCGAATCGATGCCATTGGCAACATGTTCGCCCGCCGCGCCGGGCGTGATCCGAATCGGCTGCCGGTGCTGTTCGGCAGCCATCTGGACAGCCAGCCTTCGGGCGGGAAATTCGATGGCGCGCTCGGCGTGATCGCCGGGCTGGAGGTGATGCGCAGCCTGAACGACCACGGCATCGTTACCGAGGCGCCCGTGGAACTGGTGAACTGGACCGATGAGGAGGGCAGCCGCTTCGGCCATTCGCTGATGGGGTCCGGGGTTTGGGCGGGAGTCTATACGCTTGACAAGGCCTATGCGTTGACCGACGCCGACGGTGTGAGCGTGGCGACGGCGCTGGACCAGATCGGCTATCGCGGGGTGGAAAAGGCGCAGGCATTCCCGGCTGATGCCTATTTCGAACTGCATATCGAACAGGGGCCGATCCTGGAGCGCGAGGAAAAGCGCATCGGCGTGGTTACTGGGGCGCAGGCGCAGGTGTGGTACGACGCCGTCGTTATTGGCCAAGATTCACATGCCGGCACTACGCCGCCTTCGGCACGCAAGGATGCGCTGGTTTGCGCGGCGCGCATCATCGATCTGGTCGATCGCATGATGCGAGCGCGCGGCGAGGATGGGCGCGGTACCGTCGGGCAGCTTTTCGTCAGCCCTAACAGCCGCAATGTGATCCCGGGCGAGGTACGTTTTTCCGTGGAATTCCGGCATCCCGACGGAGCCGAGGTAGACCGGCTGGATGCGCAATTTCCACGCGAGGCAGGCTTTATTGCGCGCGATTGCGGCGTCGCTCTAGATTTGACGCAATTATTCAAAATTCCGGCGCAGCCCTTCGATCTCGCCTGTGTCGATCTGGTGCGTCAGGCGACGGGGCGACTGGGGTTTGCATCACGAGAAATCGTCTCTGGCGCGGGGCACGATGCCGTCTATGTGGCGCGCCACGTGCCGACGGCGATGATTTTTACTCCGTGCAAGGACGGGCTGAGCCATAATGAGTTGGAAAGTATCCTTCCCGAGGAAGCACGCGATGGCTGCCAGGTGCTGTTCGAAGCCATCCTGACCCGCGCCAACCGGGTGATTTAACTTATACCGGATTCTGCTGGGCGTAGCATATTATTAGTAAGATTGGGGGCAAAGCCCCCAATCTTATTTTCGGCAAGACCCCAGAGCCTCCACATTAAGCATGCAATGCCATTATTCAGCGGCGCTTTCGGGGAGGTAGATTTCCTTGCCCTTGGCTTTGAATTCCTCGCTTTTGGCTTCCATGCCAGCCATGCGTTCGGCGTCGGCGCGGATATCCTGCGTGATCTTCATGGAACAGAACTTCGGTCCGCACATGGAGCAGAAATGCGCCACTTTGTGCGCGTCCTTCGGTAGGGTCTCATCGTGGAAATTACGCGCGGTATCGGGATCGAGCGAGAGGTTGAACTGATCCTGCCAGCGGAACTCGAATCGCGCGCGCGATACCGCATCATCGCGCAGCTTCGCCACCGGATGGCCCTTCGCCAGATCGGCGGCATGCGCGGCCAGTTTATAGGTGATCACGCCCACCTTCACATCGTCTCGGTTGGGTAGACCCAGATGCTCCTTCGGCGTCACGTAGCAGAGCATCGCGGTGCCGAACCAGCCGATCATCGCTGCGCCGATGGCGGAGGTAATGTGATCGTAACCCGGCGCGATATCAGTAGTTAGTGGACCTAACGTATAGAATGGTGCCTCGCCGCATTCGCTGAGCTGCTTGTCCATGTTCTCCTTGATCTTGTGCATTGGCACATGGCCGGGGCCCTCGATCATTACCTGGCAGCCCTTTTTCCACGCCACCTTGGTCAATTCGCCAAGCGTCTCCAGTTCGCCGAACTGCGCCGCGTCGTTGGCATCGGCGTTGGAGCCGGGACGCAAGCCATCGCCGAGCGAGAATGACACGTCATATTTACGCATGATTTCGCAAATCTCGTCAAAGCGCTCATACAGGAAGGACTCCTTATGATGGGACAGACACCAGCGCGCCATGATGGAGCCACCGCGGGAGACAATCCCGGTCACCCGCTTCGCTGTCAGCGGCACGTATTGCAGGCGGACACCGGCATGGATGGTAAAATAATCGACGCCCTGCTCTGCC
>SHWN01000048.1 GCA_009693795.1 Acetobacteraceae bacterium | reverse complement strand
GGCGGCGCGGCCCATGCCCACGACGGAGACGACCATGGCGCGCCGGCAACGTCGAATCCCGCGGTGCGCGACCTGGCGCAGCGGTTACCCGACGGCGGCGTATTCGTACCCAAGAGCATCCAGCGGATTCTTGCCATCCGCACCATTCGAATTGAATCGGCCCCGCATCGCGTCGCCCTTGAATTGCCCGGCCGCATCATTCCCGATCCGAATGCCAGCGGATTTGTTCAATCCTCGGTCGGAGGCCGTCTGTCGCCCGCGCCGAACGGCTTTCCGCGACTGGGGACACTGGTCAGGAAGGGTGACGTTCTCGCCTATGTGACGCCGCCGCTACAGGCTATCGACGCTTCCGATATGCGCCAGCGGCAAGGTGAACTTGACCAGCAGATTTCTATCGTGGAGCGTCGGCTGGCCCGGTACGAAACGCTGGTGCCAAGCGGAGCCATTGCCCGCACCCAGCTGGAGGACACCCGGACGGAGCTGCAAGGCCTGAAGGATCGGCGCGGCTTCCTCGACAAGGCGCGCCACGAACCGGAAGAATTGATTGCGCCGGTGGACGGCATCGTTGCCGAAGGCACGGTCGTTGCCGGGCAGATCGCCCAATCGAACGCGGTCATCTTCCATATCGTTGACCCGACCCGACTGTGGGTCGAGGCGCTCAGCTTCGATTTACTTCCCGGAGTCCAGAGCGCAGTGGCCCGGCTCAACAACGACCGGAACTATCCGCTCGCCTTCCGCGGCGCCGGCTTCGCCGGCCGCAATCAATCCATCCCGGTTCAATTCGCGGTGGAGGGCAACGTCGCAGGCCTTCGCGCCGGACAGTTCGTCACGGTGCTCGCCACCACGGATGAGGAAAAGACCGGCTTCGCCGTTCCCCGGGCCGCGCTGGTGCGCAATGCCAACGGCCAGGATGTGGTCTACGAACATGTCTCCGCGGAACGCTTTGAGCCGCGCCCGGTGCGGGTCGAACCGCTCGATGGCGATCGCGTGTTCATTGTCACCGGCCTCTCCGGGGGCAAGCGCCTTGTCGTCCAGGGCGCCGAGCTGCTTGGCCAGGTACGCTGAGGGGCGACGGATGTTTCGTTTTCTCGTCACACAGTCGCTGCGCAACCGCCTAATGGTGCTGGCGGTCTCAGCCGTTCTGGTGCTGCTCGGAATCTTTAGCGCCGGCCGCCTCCCGGTCGACGTCTTTCCCGACCTGAACAAGCCCACCGTCACCATCATGACCGAATCGGAAGGATTTGCGCCTCCGGAAGTCGAGCAGCTCGTCAGTTTTCCCATCGAAACCCAGATGAACGGCGTTCCCGGGGTGACGCGGGTGCGGTCCGTTTCCGGAGTCGGACTGTCGATTGTCTATGTTGAGTTCGACTGGGGCACCGACACCTATCGCAACCGGCAGCAGATCGCCGAACGGCTTTCCCTGATCAGAGCACAGTTGCCGCCGAACGTGGTCCCCCAGATCGGGCCAATTAGCTCAATTATGGGCCAGATTGTGCTGGTCGCCGTGACCAGCGAAAACGCGTCCGCAATGGAAGTTCGCGAAGCGGCCGACTTTACCATTCGCCCCCGCCTGCTCGCGATCCCGGGCGTCGCTCAGGTCATCCCAATCGGGGGCGAGGTCCGGCAGTATCGCATTGCCCCGAACCCCCCCGCGTTGCGCAGCCTTGGTGTCACCTATGAGCAGGTCGAACAGGCTTTGACCCAATTCGGCGTCAACACCGGCGGCGGTTTCACCGACCAACACGCGCGCGAATACCTGATACGGAACATTGGTCGGACCACCAATCTGGACGACCTTCGCAGCGTGGTCGTGGCGCAAGTGAACGGCGGGCCGGTGTTTCTGCGCCAAGTCGCGACGGTCGAGTTCGCACCCAAGGTGAAGCGCGGCGAAGCCGGTTACATGGGCAAGCCGGCGGTCATCGTCTCGGTGGAAAAGCAGCCCAACGTCGATACGGTGAGGCTCACGAAAGAAATCGAGGGGGCGCTGAAGGACATTACCGCGTCGCTTCCGCAGGGCATCAAGGCCAACCAAGTCGTGTTCCGCCAGGCAGACTTTATCGAGGCCTCGATCTGGACCGTCGAACAGGTCCTGATGGAAGCCGGCGTCGTGGTCGCCGTCGTGTTGTTTGCATTTCTCCTGAACTGGAGAACCACGGTGATTTCCCTGACCGCGATCCCGGTCTCGATCCTGGCCACGGCCACGATCTTCCACTTCGCCGGGCTGTCGATCAACACCATGACGCTGGGCGGCATCGCCATCGCCCTCGGCGAACTGGTCGATGACGCCGTCGTCGACGTGGAGAATATTTTCAGACGTCTGCGCGAAAATCGCGCCCTGGAACATCCGCGACCGGCTTTCGATGTGATCGTCGCGGCCTCGCAGGAGGTCAGGTCCGGCATCGTCTATGCGACGGCAATTATCGTGCTGGTGTTTGTGCCGCTATTCGCGCTGTCGGGAATCGAAGGCCGACTGTTCGCTCCATTGGGGGAAGCCTATATCACTTCGATTCTTGCCAGCTTGGCGGTCTCGATCACGCTGACGCCTGTGATGGCCTACTACTTGCTGCCGCACCTTAATCGCTTAGATCATGGCGACAGCGCCTTGGTGCGCCTGCTGAAGCGCAGCAACGGCGCGCTGCTGGAAAGTGCCTTTCGCCATCAGCGCGCGTTGATAGCCTTGACCGCTCTCGCCGTCACGATCGCGGCGGTCACCGCGTTCTTTCTTCCGCGCTCCTTCCTGCCACCCTTCAACGAGGGCACGCTCACCATCAACCTGCTTTTCAATCCCGGCATCTCGCTCGCTGAATCCAACCGTGTGGGCTCGATTGCCGAACGCCTTATCATGGAGGTGCCCGAAGCAAAGACGGTCGGGCGACGAACCGGCCGTGCGGAACTGGATGAACATGCCGAAGGCGTGCATTCTTCGGAAATTGACGTCGACCTTGCTAAATCCTCGCGAACCAAAGTGGATGTGATCGCGGAAATCCGCTCGCGGCTTGCGGTTCTTCCAGCCTCGATCAATGTGGGGCAGCCGATCTCGCATCGGCTCGATCATCTGCTGTCCGGGGTCCGTGCCGAGGTTGCCCTGAAGATCTTTGGCGACGACCTGGACGCACTGCGCGTCGTCGCGGAGATCGTCCGAATCAAGCTAGCGGCCATTCCCGGGCTTGCCGATCTCCAGGTTGAAAAGCAGGTTCTGATCCCTCAGCTCGAAATCCGCGTCGACTACGGCCGCGCCTCGCTCTACGGCGTGCAGCCGGCGACTGTCGTCGAGCAACTCAGCCGGCTCTCGAACGGGCGGGTGGTGTCGCGGGTCGTCGACGGTTACCGCAGGTTCGATGTCACGATGCGGCTGCCGGACCGGCTTCGGACCACGCAAAGACTGGGAGACCTGCTCATTGAAACGCCGGCTGGATGGGTGCCGGCGCGGCAGTTGGCCGACATCAAGGAGACCGAGGGTCCGAACCAGATTCTGCGCGAGAACGGGCGCCGTCGGTTGGTGGTGCTGGCCAACACCAGCGGCGGCGCGGACACGGCGAAAATCGTCGAATCGATCAGGGAAGCGGTTGCCTCGACAAAACTTCCCGAGGGGTTTTATACAAGGCTTGAAGGCACTTTCCAAGCGCAAGAAGAGGCGAGCCGCACCATTGGGATACTCTCGCTGCTATCGCTGTCGCTGGTTTTTACCATTCTCTACAACCGCTATCGCTCGGTGCTGTTCGCCCTGATCGTGATGGGCAATGTGCCTCTCGCCCTGATTGGAGCAGTGATCGCGCTATGGATGACAGATCAAGCGCTCTCCGTCGCATCCATGGTCGGTTTCATCACGCTGACCGGCATCGCGGCGCGCAATGGTATTCTGAAAATCAGCCACTACATCAACCTAGCCCTGCACGAAGGAATGCCGTTCGGGCGTGATCTGGTGGTTCGCGGCAGCCTTGAGCGGCTTACGCCGGTGCTGATGACGGCGCTGGCGGCGGGCGTCGCTCTCGTTCCGCTCCTGATAGACGCAGCAACGCCCGGTAAGGAGATCCTTCATCCCGTGGCGGTCACGATATTCGGTGGCCTCATAAGTGCAACGCTGCTCGATACGTTTCTCACGCCCGTTCTGTTCCTGAGGTACGGAGAAAATCATCTCGATCGCTTGCGGCGGAACGCCGCCTCCGCTGATCCAGCCCACGGAACATCATCCGCGGAAGCCTACTGACGCAGCAACGGAGAATAAAGATGCACGCAAGATGTCTATTGATCGGAGCCCTGCTCACCTGGTCCCACGCGGCTTGGGCCCACGATGTCAGGGGAAAACATGGGGGGCGTATCACAGACGCGGGATCATACCATGTCGAAATAGTCGTAAAATCTGACGTTGTTGATGTGTTTATCAGCGATCAAAGCGAAAAGCCTGTTACGGCGTCGGGATTCAAGGGAACGGCGATCATCGTAGCCGGCGGCAAATCCCAACGGGTCGTGCTGGCGCCCGTCGATGGTACGCGCCTTTCCGGCAGCGCAACGACTGCTTTGCCAGACCAGCCCAAAGTCGTGGTGCAGCTGACGGGGCCCGACGGGAAAACCCTTCAGGCAAAATTCGACTGAGATGAAGCTTGCCGACGGTCAAGCCGACATCAGTATGAACCACTATCGAAACGGGAGGGAGCGATGACCAATTGGACCAAGAGCGCAGTCGCACTCGTCGCCGCAGCAGTGCTTTCAGTGAACGCCCGGGCCGTAACCGAGGGGACGATCCCAGCGGCGGAACGTATTTCCGGCTCGGTGCTAACGGGCGCATTAATGGGCGGGCCATTGGCGGTTTTGGCAACCATCGTGAGCACATTGGTAGAAGAACTATGCCGGATGGGGCCCAACCCCGCGACACCACCCTCGGGTGGGCTCCCTCCGGAGCAACTGCAGGCGCTGTCTGGCGCCCATGACATTGTCGGCGGCTTCCGCTGATGCGCGCAAGCATTGGGGCGGACGGAGTGCTGTCTTTGGCGGGGCAGCATTTTCGCGGCGTAGTGGGCAAGAGCGGCTTGCGGGTGCGCAAGGAAGAAGGGGACGGCGCAACCCCAGTTTGCCTGTTGGTATTGCGGCGGGTGCTGTATCGCGCCGATCGGCTGGCCGCACCGGCCTGCGCGGTGCCGGTGGAGCCGATCGGACCAACCGATGGCTGGTGCGACGATCCGGGCCATGCCGATTACAACCGCATGATTAGCTTGCCGCATGACGCGCGCCATGAGGTGCTGTGGCGGCCCGACGGGCTTTACGACATTGTCGGCCTGCTGGGGTGGAATGATTCGCCGGTGGTGTCGGGGAAGGGTTCGGCGATTTTTTTGCATGTGGCGCGCACCGATTTTTCTCCCACCGAGGGCTGCATTGCGTTGGGACTGGATGATTTACGGCGGGTTCTGGCGATGGGGTTGACGGAGATTGACGCCCTAGAGCGTAATCACGTTTGACTGAATCGTTAGGGCTTCCGGCGCGGCTATAAATTCGATTCAAGCGGCTGGCTATGTTGGAGGCCAGCGGCGATGACCGGAGCGTATTCGATGGACCTGCGTGAGCGAGTTGTGGCGGCAGTTGAGGGCGGTCAGTCGTACTGAGCTGTGGCGAAGCTGTTTCAGGTTGTGGCAGCGACGGTGATCCGCTGAATGCAGCGCCACCGGACTGCCGGGACCTGTGTGCCGCGTGCCATCGGCAGACGGCGGCATTTTGTGTTGCTGGCCGAGCGCTATTGGCTGCTGGCGCGGGTCGCGGCCGCACCTGACCTACCGTGCGCGCATTACGCCCCGAGCTGACCGGGCGCGGCACTGAAGTTAGCTACGGCGCCATGTGGGATTTTCTTGCGGCAGAGGGGCTCACCTATACAAAAACCCCTGCACGCCGCTGAGCAGGTGCGACCCGACGTGGCGCGAAAGCGCGCGCGCTGGAAGTGTTGCCAGGCCCGCGTTGATCCCAGCCGCCTGGGTTTCACTGACGAGACCTGGGCCAAGACCGACATGACCCGGACGCATGGTCGAGCGCCGCGGGGGCAACGCCTGCTTGCCCGCGTGCCACACAGCCATTGGGGCACGACGGCCTTCCAGGCGGCGTTGCGCACCGACGGCATCACCGGATCTTGCGCTACCGACGGCCCGATCAACGGCGACACCTTTTTCGCCTGGGTCGTGCAATTCCTGCTGCCATCGCTACGCCCGGTGAC
Source organism: Acetobacteraceae bacterium (assembly GCA_009693795.1). Lineage (GTDB taxonomy): Bacteria > Pseudomonadota > Alphaproteobacteria > Acetobacterales > Acetobacteraceae > SHWF01. Next base: position 9,752 of record SHWN01000048.1, on the reverse strand, counting down.
ATCGTCGTACTCGATAATCTTGGCAGCCACAAAGGCCAAGCAGTGCGACGCGCAATCCGTGCAACCGGCGCACATCTGCTGTTCCTGCCGCCTTACAGCCCGGACCTAAACCCGATCGAGCAAGTCTTCGCCTAACTGAAAACCCTGCTCTGAAAAGCCGACGAATGATCCATCGCTGCTGTTTGGCACCGTATCAGTGAACTGCTCAATCAATTAAGCCAGACCGATTACGCAAACTACGTTCGTAATGCCGGATACGGTTCAAATTGAGACGATCACGCTCTAGCATGAGCGATGCCGAGGACGACTTTATAAAAACTACCCAGCTCCACAGGCCACAAGCTCACCCGGCGGCGGCAACCGCGTGACCGGCTGATAAACGGAAAATGCGATCGAGACGTTCCACGCCGGAAAGGCGATGCGCGATAAGGATCAGCGTGCGGCCCGACACGGCGTCGTTCAAAGTGAGGAAAAACTCCCGCTCCGTTTCCGCGTCAAGACCGGCGCAGGGTTCATCGAGAATGAGAACGGGAGCCTGCGATAACAATGCACGGGCCAGGGCAAGCCGCCGACCCTGTCCGCCCGAAAAACGCGCACCGCCTTCTCCCACCCAGGTCTCCAACCCGTCTGGCAAGGTGCGTATCAGTTCGGCAATGCGGGCAGCTTCCAGGGCGGCCCAGAGCGCCGGATCGTCCGCGCCGGGGCGCGCGAGGAGGAGATTGTCGCGAATGGAGGCATCAAAAAGATGGGTCGCCTGCGACAGCCAAGCGATACGGGAACGCACCGCATCCGCCGGCAATGTCGCGAGATCCACGCCGCCCAGCGTGATGTGCCCCAACTGCGGCGCGGCCAGTTTCATTGCCAGCGCGGCGAGCGTGGATTTACCAACACCCGATGGGCCAAGCAGCGCAACGCGCGCGCCCTCCGCCACATCCAACGATAGGCCGGAGAAGACCGGGAGCCGATCCGCCTGCCAGCTGAATTGCACTGAAGCGAAACGGAGCGCGAATCCTTTCGGCATCGTGCCCGGTTGCGCGGGATCGGGCACCGGTGGCGGCACCTCCGCCGCTTCCAACACCCGTTGCGCCGCCGCCGCCGCGTGACCAGCCAATGCCCCCGCGCGCGGCAGGCCACTCACTGCCTCGAATGCCGCCAAGGTGAGCAGCACGACCGGGATGACAATAACCGCTGATAGATGCGCCGCGAGCAGCAATGCCAGCAACGCCGCCTGCGCGCATAGGAACGCCCCCGCACTCGCCCACGCTGTGCGCCGCGCCAGGGCGCGCTGCGCCGTCAGTAAGCCCTCCTCCCGTCCCTGCACCAAGGCCAGCATGCGCCCTTCGGCCCCGAAGGCTCGCACTTCGCGCCGCCCGGTCAGCGCGTCCAACGCAGCAATGCGTAAGGCCCCCGCCGCCGCGGCCAGATTTCGCCCGGCCGCTAGGCAGGAGCGTGCCGCACACCAGGGCAAAATCACCACCGCGGTCAAGAACAAAACCCCGATGATCAGACTTAATAAAATATTCCCCGCGCCAATCACCACAACCAAAGCCGGCAGCAAGATCAGCGCCAGGGCCAAAGGCAACAACACGCGCAAATAGAGTCCATCAAGCGCTTCCACATCGCCCACCAGCCGGGCCAGAACATCACCAGCCTGACGCAGCCCCAGCCCCCCAGCGCCGCCGCGCGCCAGCCCACGAAAGAACCACACGCGCAAATCGGCCAACGCACGGAACATCGCCCCGTGCGTGACCAAGCGTTCGACATATCGCAGCGCCACGCGCGCAACACCCAGGCCACTCAACCACGGCGCAACCAGCACGACACCACCCGCGAACACCAGCCCTGAGGCGGCCATTAATCCCAGCCCCACCGCCAGGGACGCCAATGCCACTATCAGACCAGCCAGGAGCCACCCAAGCCGCGCCCGCCAAAGTAACAGAATGCGCCCTAATATAATCATGCCACACCGCGCTCCACGTCCGTACGGCCATTGCGCAAATCCAGCCGACGGCCAGAAAATAAATGCGCCGCTGCCGCGTGGCTGGCCAGGATCACTGTGCGCCCCGCCAACAGACGGCGCAGACTGTCCAGCAAATCCGCCTCCGTCGCCGGGTCCAGATGCGCGGTAGGCTCATCGAGTAGCAATAACGGCGCGTCTTTCAGAAATGCCCGCGCCACCGCCACGCGCTGCGCCTGCCCGCCCGACAATCCATACCCGCCTTCGCCCACCAAAGTCTCCAATCCCAATGGCAAATCGGCGGCGAATTCTTCCATCCGTGCAGCCCGCGCGGCGCGCGCGATCTCGTCATCAGATGCCTCAGGTCGCGCGAAAAGGATATTGTCGCGGATTGTTCCCGCAAACAGCACCGGGCGTTGCCCCACCCAGGCTGTCAGCCGCGATAACGATGCTGGGACAAGATCCGCAATATCGGCACCATTGATCGTCACCCGCCCCGCATCGGGCCGCGCGAAGCCCAGTAAGATTTCCAGGACACTAGATTTTCCCGCCCCCGAGGGCCCAGCCAATACCAATGTCTCCCCCGACGGCACGCGGAAACTTAAACCATCCAGCGCCTTGCCGCGCGCCGCATCCCAGGTCAGGCTGACATTGTCGAACACCACACTCACGCCCTGGGCGGAGACGCTGCGCACTTCCCGCGCTGGCGGTGCGGGTGGATCCTCCGGTAAACTTGCCAGCGCATCCGCCGCGGCCGTGGCATGCAGCCGGTCCTGATAGGCCAAGGCAAAGGCCCGCAACGGCGCAAAGAACTCTGACACAGCCAACAACACGAACAAGGCCGGCCCCACCGCCAGCGCACCCGCCGACCAGGCCGCACCATAGCGCACCGCCAGAATCACGATCGCTGCGACCATCGCTACGTCCAGGCAACTTCCGGAGAGGAATGCGACGCGCAGAACACGCATTGTCCGCCAGCGCAATTCATCCGCCGCACTACCCAGCGCCACCGCCTCACGCTCCGCCGCGCCATGCGCGACGATGGTAGCAATACCGCGCACCCGGTCCAAAAATCGTGCCTGCAAGCGCGCCATCGCGTGAAACTGCGAGCGCGCGGCCGCCCCCGCGCCGATCCCAGCCACCACCATGCCCAGCGGCACCGCACATCCTGCCGCCACCAGCACCAGCGCCGCCACCGGGTCCACCCACGCCACCACCGCCAGCACCAGAACCGGCCCCGCCACCGCCAGCACCGAGGCCGGCAGCCAGCGAGCAAACAACCCGTCCAACGCCTCAATTCGGTCTATCACGATGGTGATGAGTTCACCGGTATGGACGTCCCTCAGCGCCTGGGGTGCGGCATGCAGCAGGCGTGCCATCGCTTCACTGCGCAAGCGCCGCCGCCCGGTAGCCCCGGCTGCGAAGGCAGCATGATCGGCCGCAACCGCAGCCAAAGTTCGCATCACCGCCAATGCTGCGAAGCCACCCAGCGGCCACAGCGAACCAATCCCGCCGGGCGCCAGCGCCGCATCCAACACCAATGCCATGCAGCCGGCCTGGCCCAACGCCAATGCCGCCCCCAGCAAGCCCCAGAGCACGACCGGACGCGCGGCCATCTTTCCCAGCCTAGTTTGCTGGCGCAGCCAAATTCTTTCCCGTGCCTGCCCGCGCCCGTTCATGACGTTGGACTTAACCCAGCTTTTCACCTGTGCCCAGTGGCCAGCTGGGGACGGGCAGATGCCGGATTTCAGTGCATCACGTCACCGCCATTAGGGGATAAGGTAGCGCCGCAATAAAATCCGCCCTGCGGGCCAGCCAGGAGCAATGCGGTGGCCGCGATCTCGTCCACCGTACCAAAGCGTCCGACTGGCAACCGCGCTTCAAACGCCGCCCGCCATTGTGGAGAATTCTGCCGCACCAGATCCGTATCCACCGGCCCCGGCGCGATTGCGTTTACCCGAATACCACGCGGTGCCGCCTCCCACGCCAGCGCGCGCGTGAAGCCGATGATCGCCGCCTTGGCAGCGCTGTAGGGCACCGCGCCCGGCTGCCCCTTCAAGCCAGTTTGCGACGCGGTGGAAATAATAATTCCGGCACCCCGCGGCAGCATCGTCTTGTAGGCCGCCTGGGCAATAAAAAACGCCCCTCGGAACAGCACATTCACGATGCGATCAAAATCATCTTCCGTCACATCCTCAAAATTCTTGCGTATATTGATTCCCGCATTATTGAATAATATATCGATCGGGCCGAGCGCCTGCCCAGACTCGGCGATAAAGCGCTGCCCATCCCCAATATCCGCGACATCCAAATTGCGGTGCATCACCCGCCGCCCCATGGCGGCAATCTCCGCCGCCGTTGTATCCGCCTGCGCCGCGTCATCCAGATGGCAAAAGGCGATATCCGCGCCTTCCCGTGCAAACGCCAATGCCGTCGCCCGCCCAATCCCGCGTGAGCCCCCGGTAATCACTGCAATCTTCCCCGCGAGTTGCATCGTCATGCGTCCCCTTTTTTGGTGAAAAAACCCGATAATTACGCCAGCCTGGCCGATCATGATAGACAGCCAGATACCAAAGTCACCTCATCGACGGGCCACGAAAACTCTTCTCCTGACGGCGCCGCCCTATCGCCTCGCCCATGTCGCTTCCACACCATCAGGCCATTCATGACTTCTTCCCGCCTAGCATGTCTACTGCATCGCCGCGGTACTCACCGGAGGGACACCCGATATGCGCCGACACGCCGATATTGAATCGCGCGATGCCTCGATCACGCTTGCGCTCACCCTGCCCACTGACACGGTACTTTACCTGCTGCTGCCGCTGCATGCGGAGGTGTTCGGCGTCAGCTTGGCGGAGGCCGGCATCCTGCTCGCCGCCAATCGTCTGGTGCGCATTGTCGGCTATGGCTGGGTCGCGCGCAGCTATGAACGCCATGGCGCGCGCAACTGCTGCATGATCGCCGTGCTGGGCTCGGCAGCCTCCTCCATTGGCTATGCGCTGCTGCCGGGGTTGTGGACATTGCTGACCTGCCGGCTGCTCTGGGGCTTGTCTTTCGCGGTGATGAATATCGCGACCCAAGCACTGGCGACGTCCGAACCAACGGGGGCGGCGCGGCGCAGCGGCAAAAGCCGCGCCATCATCGCCGCTGGCCCGATGCTGGCATTGATGAGCGGGGCGGCGATCGCTGAATTCTGGGGGGCGCCGATTGTCTTCGTACTGCTAGGTGTGGTGGCTCTGGGCGCCCTGCCCTTCGCGATGCGCCTACCCGACGGGCATGGGCAGAAAGTGACGAGCGGCCCCCGCTTTGGGTTGCCATCGCGGCTGGATGTCTGGTCGTTTATCCAGGGCTTTGGGTTGGATGGATTGTTCGTGCTCGGCCTTTCAGTGCTGGCGGCACAGGCTTTGCCGCAGGGCGCGGGGCTGGCGGCGGGGGCGGCGCTGACCTTGCGCTATGTTTCCGAACTCGTACTCAGCCCGGTCGGCGGACGGCTGGGCGAGCGGCACGGATCACTGCGCATGTTGATCCTGCTGTCATTGGTATCGGCGGCGGGTTTAGCCCTGATCGGCATGGGCGCGCTATGGATCGGTGCCATCGGGGTGGTTGGCCTGCGCGGCCTGCTGCAACCCTTGGCGCCACCTGTCGCGGCGTCCCTGGTGCCGGCGGCCGAGCAGGTCAGCGCCCTCGCCCGGCTTGCCACCTGGCGCGATCTGGGCGCTGGAACCGGACCATTGATCGCCGGCACGCTGTTGCCAATCCTGCCGAGCGCGCTGCTCTACGGCGCCGCCGCGCTGGCACTGGCTTTGTCCGCTCTCTCGCTCCATCGCGCCCAAGCCAGGTAATCGATCCAGGTCATATTGACAGCCAGGTCCGAGCTCCACACGTTCCGTCATCCGACGATGTGACCCAAAGTATGACCATCAGGGAGGCTTGCCATGACATTATCCATCCACCCGATCGATCCGGTGTCGAGCCCGTTTTTTGGTGGCGTCGCGTCCGGGATCGACCTCACGCAGCCGATCACCGCGGATCAGGCCGCCGAAATCGAAAAAGGCATGGATCGATTTGGCGTCATGGTTTTTCATGACCAGCGTCTAAGCGATGAAGCACAAATGGCGTTTTCTCGCCATTTCGGCGAGCTGGAATTCGCCAGCAATAATCTGCGCGATACCAAGGCGCAGCGTCTGGGCGCCCATATCGCCGATATCTCCAACCTTGATATCGACAACAATGTCCTGGCGCGAGAAAACCGGCGGCGTCTGTTCAGCCTTGGCACCCGGCTTTGGCATTCCGACAGTTCATTCAAGGTTGTGCCAGCGAAATACTCCCTCCTCTCGGCGCGCATCATTCCCTCGAAAGGTGGCAATACCGAATTCGCTGATATGCGCGCTGCCTATGACACGCTGGATGACGCGACACGGGCCGAATGCGAAGGCTTGGTCTGCGAACACAGCCAGTTATTTTCCCGCGCCCAAATCGGCTTCGGCGATTTCACCGACGACGAACGGCGCGAATTCGCCCCGGTGAAACAGCGCCTGATCCGCCGCCATCCCTCGACGGGGTGGAAATCGCTCTATCTTGCTTCGCATGCCGGCACCATCGTCGATTGGCCAATCCCGGAGGCACGCGCTTTTCTGCGCGATCTGATCGAGCATGCGACGCAACGGCAATTCGTCTACGCCCATGAATGGAAACAATTCGACCTGGTCATCTGGGACAATCAAGCGACCATGCATCGTGGCCGCCCCTTCGACGCCAAGGAAGTGCGCGACATGCACCGCACCACCATCGCCGGCCTGCGCTCCACTCTGGAGGAAGCGGCTTAACGTATCGTTGATTTGGTCGCGAGGAAGGGGTCGTAAGGTCGATTGGGGGCTTTATGAACGCGATTCCGGCATAAGTTCATGCAAGACCGCGGGCAATGGCAAAAGCCTCCGCCGGGTCCATGCGTGGCACAGTATGACAGAGAAGGCAGCCATAGCGACGGGTGTGTATCAACTCGAACCGGTCGAAACTACCCCCTGCGCACGCCCCAGAACAATGGGAACGCGGCCTTGACGATGTCTTTGATGTCCGAGCGGAAAGCTGTTGGCTGAAAAAGCTGGCCCACCGGAATATAGGGCAGCGTTTCCAGCGCGCGCAGCTGGATCTGCTCCGCATGGGCCTTTTGCGAGGCTAGGTCCGGTGCGTCGAACCAGGCATCGCGCAAATCTTCCAGCCGCTCATCCGTTGGCCAGCCGAACCAGGCCTTCCGCCCGTTGCCCCGCAAGGCGAAATTGCTGCCGGGATTGGTCGCAGTCACCCCATCCAATGCCGTGTTGAAGACGCTCCAGCCGCCCTTCTCCACCGGACTCTGGCTCACCCGCCGGGTGATCACCGAACCCCAGTCCATTTGCTGAAAGTCCACATTCAGGCCCAGAGATTCAAACAATGCCCGCGTGACGAACGACAGCTGGCTGTAGATTGGCCGATCACTGATCGACAACAACACGATTTTCTCACCACTATAACCGGATTCCGCCACCAACCGCTTTGCGCGCTGGATGTCGCGCGGCCCGGTCAGCACATCCAGGCCAGCATGGCTAGCCATCGGCTGACCTTTCCCGAAATAGCCGGATGGCAGACGGCCAAGCTCGGTCTGATCTCCGATCACCGAGGCGAGGAAGAGTTTCTGGTCGACCGCCGGCAGTAGGGCGCGCCGTAATTTTGGGTTGTCAAATGGTGGGTGCAGGTGATTGAGCGCGATAATCATCTGCCAGCCGAAAGGATCGTTCACCGCGACCTCAACATTGGCCGATTTGCGCAGCATCGGGCATAAATCGATCAATGGCTGCTCGAGCCAATCGACTTCCCCCCTCCGCAAAGCGGCCGCGCCGGTCGCCGGGTCTGGTTGCACGAGCCATTCGATCCGCTCGAAATGCGCCATTTTGCCGCCGGCGTAGAAGCTCGGCGCTTCCTGGCGGGGCACGTATTTGTCGAACCGCGCATAGCCCGCACGCGCACCGGAATTCCACTCGCCAGGCAGGAACCGGAAGGGCCCGGATCCAATCGTTTCCTTGACCTGCTGGGACGACGGTGTCTGCGCCATGCGTTCGGGCATCATGAAACAACTACGCGCACCCAGGCCGTACAACATCTGACGAAACGGCTTTTTCAGCCGCACCTGGAAGCGTCGGTCGTCCAGGGGGATGATCTCGTGCGCCGCCTCCGATAATTTTTGGCCGAACGAATCGCGGGAGGCCCAACGCTGCAAGGACATCACGCAGTCCCGCGCTAGCACCTTTTCGCCATCGTGAAAGAGCAGCCCGTCGCGCAGGGTGAAGGTCCAGGTTAGTTCGTCCGCGGAGATATTGTGACCAGCGCACATTTGCGGTCGCAACTGGTTGGCGGCATCAATCCCGTACAGCGTGTCGTAAATCAGGTAGCCATGGGCAATGGCTACTAAGGCGGTGGTCCATATCGGGTCGAGCGACGAGAGATTTGCATTCGGAATAAACCGCAGCGGCCGCGCATCGGCGCGTGCCAGCGCGGGGGCCATCAGCAGAGGCGTAGCCTTCAACAGGTCCCGGCGGCGCATGGTGCTTCCCTTGCTTTTTCAAGTCTTCTTTGGCAGGATTTTTTACTAGTTGCTTCTTTCAATCTACGTCCGAAGTCGGCGTGTGCTCCGCAGCGCAACCGGCACGGACCGCACAATTCTTAATCGCTGCCGCGGCTTCAAGCAGCATTGTCACTTGTCTGGCCTGTCCGGGTATCCCAGCCGGACGACAACCATCCGTTCGCTCGTTCGGTAAGATTGTTGCGGCGATTGCTGGCACCGGCTTCTGCCCACCGAACCGATGGCACCGGACTGTAACGGCCAGCTGCGAACCAGATATTCCATTATGACCGAGAGCGCAAGGTCAACGGCCCAACAGGACGCCTGAGCCTGGGCAGACCTAAGTGTCGATCCTAAAAATTCTTAAATCGGATGATTCAGCTGTGATTTAAAGCGGGCAGCCCGGCCGGAGGGAAACCGATCTGCACGCCTGAGAACCTGTCCACCGTCATCACCTATGGCACGGATTTAAGGTTGTTATTTAAGGAGGATTGAACCGCCCCGGATTTGCCGGAGTGAACCGGCCTGGGTTTGTTGGAGGCTCCAACTCCTGAGGGTCTGGAGCGATGGCATGCAAGCCGACGAACAAGTTTTGGCCTAAGGTTCGAGACTGGGCTGTGCGAATGGTGCTGGATCACGCGGCCGAGCGCCGGTCCTGATGGGCGATAATCCTGGCGATTGCAGCTAAGATTGGCAGCACGGCGCAGACGCTGAACGAGTGGGTAAAAAGGACGGAGCGCGATACCGAGCGCGATACCGGGCGCAAGCTTGGCCCGACGCCAGAGATCGCGACCCGGGTGCAATCCCTAGAGCGGGAGAACCGGGAGCTGCGCCAGGCCAATGAGATCCTGCGCAAGGCGAGCGCATATTTTGCTCAGGCGGAGCTCGCCCGCCGGTTCAAGCGATGATCGCCTTCATTGAGGATCACGGGGGTGTGCACGGCGTTGAGCTGATCTGCGAGGTTTTGCCGATCGCCCATCCACCTACCACGCGCCCGCGGCACAGCGGGTGGACCCGGCCAAGCATTTGGCACGGGTACGGCGTGATGCATCACTGATGCCGGTCATTCAACGCGTATTCGATAAGAATTTCGGCGTCTATGGCGTGGGCAAGGTCTGGCGTCAGATGCAGCGCGAGAGCCACCAGGCGGCCTGCTGGACCACGTTAATCGGCAATTCATCGCGCCGCGGCCGAATGTGC
>SHWN01000001.1 GCA_009693795.1 Acetobacteraceae bacterium | reverse complement strand
GGCGCCGCATCGCCCAGCAACGCCGCCGGCACATGCACTTCCTCATAGGTCTCCTGGTCCATCAGAACGAGGTTCGTGCCGTCGGTATAGGAGTAATTATATTCCTTCTGCTCCGTCATCAGCCGCTCGACGGTATCTGCGGTGCGCCAGCGCTCGTTCGTCTTGTTGCCGGATTTCAGATTGCGCATTTCCACCTGGATGAACGCGCCCCCCTTACCGGGGGTGATGATCTGCTGCTTGAGCACTGTCCAGCGATTACCATCATGATCGATGACCTGGCCGGCGCGGATCAAATTCGCCTGTTGTTTCATGGTGGATATCTTCTCGATCGAAGGGTTGGCGCAATGTCGAGGGGTGCGGGGCTTCTAGACGGTTGGGGGAACGCGAGCAAGGTTGGGGTTAGCCAGCGAACGCCAGCCGCGCCGCCACCCGCCCGATCAGCGCCTCGCGTTGTGCCCGCTTGCGGGCCCAGCACTCCCGCGCCAGGCCCAACACATTCGCCGGCGCAGTGTCTGGCGAACTGGCGTCGAAGGGCGGCGTCGGCGTGTACTCGATCTGCAACTGGATCGCCCGCGCTACATCCGTCCCGCAAATCCCCGCCACCAGGGTAAGGACAAAATCGATCCCCGCCGTCACGCCCCCACCGGTCAGAAGATTGCCGTCACGCACCACGCGCCCCTGCATGGGGATGGCGCCCAGGCTGGCTAGAGAGTCATGCGAGGCCCAATGCGTCGTTGCTCGCCTCCTGCGCAGCAACCCGCCGCCCCCAACACCAGCGCCCCGGTGCAGGCGGAGGTCACATAGCGCACGCCCAAAGCCTGCTGGCGCAGAAACGCCAGCTCCTCCTTATCTTCCATCAGCACGGCGACCCCGGGCCCGCCCGGAACGCACAGCACTTCCTATTGCAGGCGCACGGCAAAATTTGTATCGGGCACCATCCGCATCCCGGTGATGGAGGCGACCGGATCGAGCGTTTTTCAGACCAGATGCACCGTCGCGCCGGGCATGTTCGCGAACACCTCGAACGGGCCGGTCAGGTCAAGCTGAGTGTTATTTGGGAATAGCAATAAATTGATATACATGATGTCGTCTCCCGTAAAAGGTCAGCTTTCAGATCATCGGATATCGCGAGTGACGCCGTCCGGTCCGCGCACGATCCCATCGCCCAACCAAAATTTTGGTCCGATCGGCACTTTTCCCGCCCCGCCCGGAATATCCAGCACATAGGTCGGCCACGCCAAACCCGTCACCCGCCCGCGCAAACCCGCTAACAGCGCCCTGCCTTCTTCAATTGGCACATGAAACCGCTGTGTCCCCGGCGCTGCGTCTAACTGATGGAGGTAGTAGGGCTTCATCCGCACCGATAGCATCGCCCGAAATAATTGCTCCAGCGCTTCCGCCGAATCATTCACCCCGCGCAGCAACACGGACTGGCCCAACAAGGGAATCCCAGCCCGCCGCAATCGATCCAACCCCGCCCGTGCGTCAGGAGAAAATTCGCGCGCATGATTGGCATGCACCACCACCCAAAGCGGTTTTTCCACCGTCAACGCCGCCACCAGCTCCGCCGTTACTAGCCCCGGATCGGCCACCGGCACCCGCGTATGAATGCGCAAGGTTTCCACATGTGAAATCTCCGAAAGGGCGGCCAAAATCTCCGCCAACCGGCGAGGGGACAGCAAGAACGGATCGCCCCCAGTCAAAATAACTTCCAGGATCTCCGGCCGTGCCGCGATCCAGCCATAGGCCGCTTGCAACTCGGCCCCGGTCAAAAGCCCGCCATCCGGCCCCACCTGCTCGCGCCGGAAACAGAACCGGCAATAGACAGGGCACACCAGTAGCGGCTTCAACAGCACCCGATCCGCATAGCGATGCACGATGCCCTTGATCGGCGATAATTTTTCGTCGCCGATCGGATCGGCCCGCTCATGTGCCGCCGTCTCCAGCTCATCCGGATGCGGGATATACTGTAACCCGATCGGATCGTCCGGCGCCTCGATCAACACGCGCACGGCCGGGGTTATCGCCACCGCATAGCGCGCCGCCACCGCCGCCACGCCACTGCGTGCCTCGGCGGCCACCAGCCCGGCGGCCACCAAATCATCGGCACAGCGTAAACTGCGATGGTCGGGACAAAAATCATCCGGCATGCTGCGGGCCTTAGACCCCGAGGACAAATGCCGCAACCTTCCTGGTACCCCGACAGCCTAGCCGCGCGTCTGCCATTCCTGCGCCGGCGCACGGAACTGATCCAGGCCACTCGCACCTTCTTCACCGATCAAGGTTTTTCCGAGGTCGAAACCCCCTACGCCGTCCCCAGCCCGGGCGAGGAAGTGCATCTGCGCACCTTCGCCACGGAGCGGGAAGCCACGGATGGCGCACGGACGAAATTATGGCTGCATACCTCCCCCGAATTTGCCATGAAGAAACTGCTTGTCGCCGGCGCCGGAAAAATTTTCCAACTGGCCAGGGTCTGGCGCAACGGCGAGGGCAGTGCCCTGCACGCGCATGAATTCACCATGCTGGAATGGTACCAACCCGGTCTTTCCTTCACTGGCCTCATGGACCAGACGGAAGCGTTCCTCCGTGCCGCACTTCCCCCCATCGTGACGTCGCGCGGCATTACCACCCGTTTGGAAAATTTTGAACGCCTAACCGTCGCCGAAGCCTTTTTTCAGTATGCCGGTGCCGATGTCCTCGCCACTGCCGATGATGCCCCGGCACTCGCTGCACAGGCCGGCGCAAAACTGCGCGAACACGAAACCTGGGAGGACCTCTTCTTTCGCCTGCTCCTCGAACGCATCGAACCGTATCTCGGCCGAGACCACCCCATTTTTCTTACCCACTGGCCCGCCGCCCAGGCCGCGCTCGCCCGCCGAGACCCTACGGATCCCAGAATTGCCGAGCGGTTTGAGCTTTTTGTCGGTGGAATCGAACTCGCCAATGCCTTCCACGAACTGACGGACCCAGTGGAACAACGCGCCCGCTTCCTCGCCGACCGCACCCGCCGCCAAGCACTCTATGGCGAGGACTGGCCACTGGACGAAGATTTCCTCGCCGCCCTGACCCACGGTATGCCAGCCTCCTCCGGTATCGCGCTCGGCTTCGACCGCCTGGCAATGCTGGCCTCCGGCGCCGACCGCATCCACCAGGTGCTCTGGCTTCCCCCCACCCAAGACTGAACAACAGGAGACCACCATGGGAAATCTTGCCGGCAAATCCGCTCTCATCACCGGCGCGCAGCAAGGCATCGGCAAGGCCATCGCCCTCGCCTTCGCCCAGGAAGGCGCTGATATCGCCCTCAACTACCTCGACAAACCATCAGACGCCGAGGCAGTCGCCGCCGCCATCCGCGCCCTGGGCCGCCGCGTTGTGCTCATCCAGGCCGACGTCGCCGCCTCCGACACACCAAAAAATCTGGTGGATGCCACCATCGCTGCCTTCGGGAAAATTGACATCCTAGTGAACAATGCCGGCGTCTTCCCCCGCGTCGCCTTCCTGGAGATGCAGCCCAGCGACTGGGATTTCGTCCATGCGATCAATCTGAAGGCTAATTGCTTCATCGCCCAGGCCGCTGCCCGCGCCATGATCACCGCCGGCACCAAAGGCAGCATTATTAACATGGCCTCCTCGGCCATCTTCGGCGCCTCACCCCGTGGCGTGCATTACGCGGCGTCTAAAGGCGGCGTCGTCTCCCTCACCCGCGCCATGGCGCTGGAACTCGCGGGCGCAAACATCCGCGTCAATGCCATCGCCCCCGGCCTGACCGACACTGCCCAGCCGCGCGACGGCCACACGGAGGAAGACCTCGCCGCCCGCGCAATCGCCATGCCGCTCGGCCGCATGGGTCAGCCAGAGGACATCGCCAACGTCGCTGTATTCCTAGCCTCCGGCAAATCCAGCTTCATGACCGGCCAGACCGTCCACGCCAATGGTGGCATCTTCATGCCTTCGTGAAGCGTGTGAATTTCTTCATCAACCGAGTGTAGGCTGCCGCCACACGCAGGCAGGAGGCACCCATGCCCAGCTGTGTCCTGCTCGCCCATCGGACAGACCAAGGTGTCCGCACCATCGGCGATCTATCCAAACGTCTCGAATCGGCGAAGAAAGTCCTGATAAAAATGGGCAGCCAGTTCAACCAGATTCTCATGATCACGGGCGAATATGACCTTGTCGCCATCTACGAAGTCTCCGGCGACGCCGTTGCCGCCCGCTTCACCCTGATGCTCGGCAAGACCGGAAGTATCCGCACCACCTCGCTCAAAGCCCTTCCGGAAGAAACTTTTCGCTAGATTGCCCAATCGCTTCCCTGATCTGACCTATCTGGGCTTGCGCTCCCATCGCCCCGCCCATAGCTTGCGCCCGATTCCGGATCGGGGCGTGGCGCAGTCTGGTTAGCGCGCGTGTTTTGGGTACACGAGGCCGCCGGTTCGAATCCGGCCGCCCCGACCAGGATGCAGTGCCGGGATGAAGTGACAGAGAATTGAGAGAGAAACATGCGCGCACGCATCTACCAGCCACCGAAGAACGCCATGCAATCCGGCCGCGCCAACAGCGATGAATGGCTATTGGAATTCGAACCCTCTGAACGCTGCGTCGCCGACCCGCTCATGGGCTGGAGCGGCAGCGCCGACACCCAGGCTCAACTCCGCCTGCGCTTCCCCACCAAGGACGAAGCCGTCGCCTACGCAAAAAAATACGGCCTCACCTTCGATCTCGAACTCCCCATCGAACGTCGCATCCGACAAAAAGCCTACGCCGACAACTTCAAAGCCGGTCGCAACGAAAACTGGACGCATTAGCAGCTGTCAGGGATTAGGTGAGCGTGACTGACAGGAAGTTAAGGTCGGGGCTCTGCCCCGAACCCTGCTAAGGGACGACGCCCCTTAGAGCCCATTCATTTGGTTCTCGTGGATGAAGGGCATAGGCGGTCGTCACCACGGTCTCAGTAGGTCCATTCTCCATGAAAACCAAACGGACGGGGCTCCGGGGGCGCCATGTCCCTGGTGGGGGGGGGGGACAAAGCCCCCGATCTTACTTCTTGTCAGTCACACTCACCTGATCGCCGCCAGCCGCTTAAAGCGACTCAGTCGAAAGGGCGTCGGGTCTACGACGGGTGTATCACCTGCGACGATATCCGCCGTCAGTCGCCCCGCGCCAGGCCCGATGCCGAACCCGTGCCCTGAATAGCCGGTGGAGATAAAGAACCCTGGATAGTATGGCACCTCGCCGATCACCGGCACCTGATCGGGTGTGGTATCGATCAACCCGGCCCAGGCTGCTTCCACTTGCATGCCGCCAAACACCGGAAAAGCCCCCGCGATGGTGGCCCGCGCCTCATCCAGCAGCGCGCGAGTCGGTTTTGGATCATAGGTTCGAATCGTCTCGAACGGCGTGATTTCATCCAAAGACCACACGCGCTTTGTTTGCCATTCCTCCCAGAATCGAGCATTCAGCCGTAATTTCACCCCGCCATGCTCGCCGCGCAGGGACGGTAGAAAATCAAAAAACAACCGAAAGCTGTCGGGCACCAACGGCGCCTCGTGCAATCCCCGCCGCGCGATCGTGTAACCCCCATCAAGCCGCTTGCGAAACGCAAAATCCGATCCACCCACAGCCATCTCTGGTGCGCCCTCCAGCTTTGCCGTGCGCATCACCGAGCCCATGACCTTCAGTTGCGGTAAATCTATCCCCAGATTACCGCAGAACAAACGCGACCACGCCCCGCCCGCTAGCACGATCGATGAACACGCAATCGTCCCGCGTTCGGTGACGGCGGCGGAAACCCGTCCCGCCTGCATCTCAAACCCCCGCACCGCGCAGTTGGTGTGGATGCTCACACCCAGCCGACGCGCTCCCTCCGCCATCGCCGGTACGGCGATAAACGGCTCCGCCCGCCCATCCGTCCCGGTATAAAGCGCCCCGGCGAAGGCCCGTTGCATCCCTGGCAACAGCGCCGTCATCTCCGCCCCCCGCAGCACAAGCGCATCCGATTGATGCAGCCGCGCCAGCGCCAGCCACGCCTCCTGCGCCGCCACCTCCGCCTCGGTATCATAGACATAGACGATCCCGGCCTGACGAAACCCCGTCTCCCCACCGATCATCGAATTCATTCCGCGCCACAGCCGCAGGCTCTCCATCGCCAACGGAATCTCCGCTCGATCGCGCCCCAGGGTCCTGCACCACCCCCAGTTCCGCCCCGACTGCTCCGTCCCGATTTCACCCTTCTCACATAGCGCGACGGAAATCCCCTTACGCGCCAGGAACAACGCCGTCGTTACCCCCGCTATGCCCCCGCCAATCACCACCACATCGGCCCGCGCCGGCAAGTCGGGGTCTGATATCACAGGTTGAACAGGGATCGGCATCGCATCGCCCTCACGGTGAAGCCGCCAGCATGACCCAGGTTCCCCGCTCGAGCCAGTTGCGATGACAGGAACAGGGAATTGGGGACGACAAGCAAGGCCTGGCGCATCGGCGTAGATTCCGGCGGCACCTTCATTGACCTACGCCTATTCGACGACGCAACTGGACGCGTCGAAGTTTCGAAAGTCCCCTCCACCCCGGACGACCCTTCTCAAGGCATCGCCCAGGGCGTCACCGAAGGGCTCTTCCACGTTACCGCCCAGCCGGGCGGTGCCGCCTATTTCGGCCACGGCACCACGGTCGTCACCAACGCGCTGGTCCAGTATCGCGGCGTCAAAACCGGCCTCATCACCACCGATGGTTTCTGCGATCTCCTCGAAATCAGCCCCCAGAAACGCCTCGATCTCTACGATCTGCAAATTCACCGGTGTGAGCAGGTTCGAAGCGGGAATGACCACCGTGCCCAGCTTCATCCCGGCGAGCATCGCCTTCCATAGCGGCACGATATCGCCGGCATCAGCAGGATAGGATCTCCACGCTTCACCCCAAGTGCGCGCAGCCGATTGGCAAGACGGGAGGAATCATCGGAGAGCTGCTTGAAGTTGCGCTTCGCCGCTCCGTCACCAACGACGCGCAGCGCAATATTGTTATCATGCTGACCGTGCGCAAATTCGGCATCAAACCAGTCGAGCGGCCAGTTGAAAGCCATCAGTTCCGGCCAGCCGAATTAGCGGTGGGCCTTGCGGTAATCAGCGGGATTGTCTTGCAGAAAGGCCTAAGCGGACTTAAAGTTTGCTGCGCTGCTCATCACGAGCCCCCTTCGTTCAACTAACAACATCCTTGCGGCCCTGCTTGCTCAGCCAGCGGCGAATGACGGAGAAATCTTTTGCGGATTCCCCCGCATCCACCGTGCGCTGAAACAATTTCGTCGCCGCCGCGCCCAACCCCGTGGGCGCATCCACCGAAGCCGCTGCATCCTGCGACAGTTTCAGATCCTTTAGCATCAGCGCCGCGGTAAACCCAGCCACATAATCCTTGGAAGATGGCGCCCCCAACACAATTCCTGGCTCCGGGCAGTAATCGTTCAACGCCCAGCATCGCCCGGTGGACACGGACACCACATCGTAAATCTTCTGGGGATCAACGCCCAGCTTCACCCCCAGCGCAAAGCCCTCCGCCACCCCGGTCATGGAGATCGCGAGAATCATGTTGTTACATATTTTGACGGCCTGTCCCGCCCCGGCAGCACCCGTGTGTACAATGGATTTGCCCATATCCGCCAAAACTGGCCGGCCTCGCGCAAATGCCTCCGGAGTGCCGCCCACCATGAAGGTCAACGTCCCTGCCACCGCGCCACCCACACCACCCGATACCGGCGCATCCAGCGCATCCAGCCCGGCATCCTCGGCCGCCTTCGTTACCGCGCGTGCGCTCGTCACATCGATGGTGGAGCAATCCATCAACAACGGTCCCTGGTTGCGCCCGCGCAAGGCCTCGATAATGCCATCGGCACCGGTCCACACCGCGCGCACATGCTCCCCCGCCGGCAGCATCGTCACCACGAATTCCGCATCCGCCACCGCATCAGCAATGCTCGGGGCTTGCACCGCACCCCCTGCTATCGAGGCCTCCAGCGCCGCCGGGTTAAGATCGAAGGCGCGCACCACATGCCCCGCCTTCAATAAATTCAAAACCATCGGGCTACCCATATTGCCCAAGCCGATAAATCCGATGCGTGCCATGCGCCGCATGCCTCCCCTTTGCCGTCGAAACCAACCTCTGGGCTGGTCCTATCCCAGGCTGATCTTATCTGATGCTGGCGCGCGCGCCCAGGCGGCGTTAGCCTCCCTGCAAACAACGCATGTCAGCCGGACACCGGAGAACGACCATGACCTACCCATTGCCCACCGCCTCGCTCGCCGAACTTGGCCTCGCCGCCCGTCCACTTGAGCATCTCGACGGGCTGATCCGCGCCCATATCGCGGAAGGTCGTTACCCCGGCGCGCAGATCGCCCTGGCCCGCCACGGGCGCCTTGCCTTGTTTAAAACCTACGGCAACGCCAAAACCGAACCCAAGCAAACGGCCGCGACGGACGAAAATTTGTTTCTGCTATTTAGCCAAACCAAAGTCCTCACCTCTGCCGCCGTCTGGGCGCTCGTGGAGGAGGGAAAAATCTCTTTCATGGATAAAGTGGCAGATCACATTCCGGAATTCGCCAGCCGGGGCAAGGCCGAGATCACTTTACACCAGGTCATGACCCATACCGGTGGCTTCCCCTCCGCCGATATCAGCAAAGGCACCTGGATTGACCACAAAAAAATGCGCGCCGAAGTTGCAGATTTCTCCCTCGAGTGGACACCAGGCTCCAAACTACAATATCATGGCCGTGCCGCGCACACCTTGCAGGCGATGGTGATCGAAGCCGTCACCGGCGAGGATTTCCGCGATGTCATTCGCAAGCGCGTCATCGCCCCGCTGGGCCTGGACCGCGAGATTTTTGTTGGCGTGCCGGCCGTAGAGCAGCCGCGCTGCGCCGACACCTACGCTTCCGAAGCGCGCGACAACTCCGTCGAGTTTAAATCGGCCGGCCTGCCCTCGGGTGGTGGTTACGCCACCGCGCGCGGCATGGTGGCCTTTTACCAAATGCTGATAAATGGTGGAAAACTCAATGATGTGCGGTTATTTTCCCCTCGCCTGATCGCCTATGTCGCGCGCAACCACACAGCGGAAATGCCCGACGCGGCGATGACGGATATTCCCATGCATCGCGGCCTCGGCCCGCATGTGCGCGGCGAAAGCGCGCGCATCCGCGGCCTCGGTACCATCGGCGCGCCATCCACGTTCGGGCATGGCGGCGTTGGATCGTCCTATTCCTGGGCTGATCCCACCAGCGGCGTGTCGTTTACTTACTTAACGAATTTCGTTTCCCCCGATCCCTGGCATTCCGCTCGGCTCGATCGCGTTGCCAACCTCGTGCATGCCGCGATCGATTGAGCCGGGACAATCAGGCCAACGGCACACGACTTGAGGCGGTTATAGATGGCCGTTCGACCAAATGCTAAAATAGCCAGAATATGGGCAAGACAACCAGAAGAACGAGCAACGGGGTCTAGCCGACGGGCGGATGGCCATAAAATATATAAACCCAGATTTCCCCCACGTCGGGAGATTGGGGCCCTTACGGCGGATGAGCCGCAGACGCGGACATGTTCACGCGGAACGCGGCAGGGATGGTGGGGCTGTAGGCAGCGTAGCGGCGCAAGGGCGACGTTTAAATCCGCATCTTTCCATCGCCGCCCGAACAAAAAAACGGACTAGGTGCCTAGTGCTAACATATAAATCGCTGTTCGCTTTGTAAGGCTGACACGCTTACCCGCTCGAACGCTTCTCCTCAATCCGACCATTCGAAAACGAGCACGGCCAGAAGCTCTATTAGCGCAGCCATCGAGCCAAATATCGCACCGACCATTGCAAAGAAGAGATATCCGCGAGATAAGTCACCTGCATTGGCAACAAAATAAGGGATTGGATGCTGGGTGGCATTTTGTAGTCTCGTAACCGTTCTCTCGCTCGTTCTTAGCCTTGCTTTGCCGGCCATCTGAAAAATAGCAGCCCAAGTGCGCATTTATCGCGTGATAGACTTATGGCAGAACACCGACATGGAGATATGATGATTGGGTAGCCCAGCAGCCGGCGCAGGGCAGCCGCTGTCTCATCGGGTAAGTGACTGGAGCCTCGTCAACTAGTCGACGGTGACCTACTACATACCCGGGATTTACCCCACGCTGACCGACCGGCCAAAGATTATCCGCGATTTGTGTCGCGTTCAGCCTCTATAGGAGGAGATTAAATAAAACCATGCTAATCGCCGCCAGGCCACGAATGCCATCGAGGCTGCGGATATGTTCGATGGGTGTGGCGAGGTGGGTCCTGTAGGAGGGCGTAGATTTCCTAACCAGCACATTCAATCCTGGCAAGGCAACACTTAAGGCGAGGAACATCACCCCATCCGGTGAGGCTTATCTCGCGTTGAACATTATGCCCTAGGTCTGGCGCTAGGTCTCGCCTTGGCCTGGGATCAGTATGAGCTAGCCGCCCGGCCAGCCCGAGCCGGCCTGTGCCGAGAGCTGCCCCTCGGGCACTACGCGCTCATGTCCGTCGCGCGTATTCTTGACGCGGTACTGCACGTTGCGTCCTTCAATCGGCAATTGGCGCTGGATCGTATACGCTCCGGCCGGTGTATTACCGTCCTGACGACCCGGCATAAGATGGACCGCCTGGCCGATTTGAAACTTATGCGTCATAAAAAAACTCCAACCAAACCCGGCGTAACATACTGGCGCCATGCAAACATGGCGCCAGTATCCCGTCTATCCAAAATTGGATTTAGGCGGACTTTAGGTTTTCAGCCGACATCTTGCCCTTTTGGTCCTTCATCGCGTCGAACGTGACCTTCTGGCCCTCGTTCAACGTGCCAATGCCGGAGCGTTCCACGGCGGAGATATGCACGAATACGTCAGACGTGCCGTCTTCCGGCTGAATAAACCCGTAGCCTTTTTGTGAATTGAACCACTTCACTGTACCTTTTGTCATAACCAATTCACTCCAAAATCACCGGCGACCCGCAATAGGCGGGCCGGATTACTCTTCTGCGGGGAAGGGAGCACAACGGTAGCGACAGGGTCGCGGGAAGGCACAAACAGCCCGGATGGAAAAGCGCCGATGCCGCTCATATGCGACCGACTCGGAAAAATTACAAGAAATAACACGGCCCCCGTCAGAAATACCGCCCACCCCCCCTCTATTTTAGGCTCGCCACGGCGCCATCAACACACTATGTGTGCGCCGCAACATTTGTTTTTTTTGGCACATATCCTCCCATGCAAATCCGTAATATCGCCATCATCGCCCATGTCGACCATGGTAAAACTACGCTCGTGGATCAACTGCTCAAGCAGTCCGGTGCCTTCCGCGAACACCAAGTGGTGGCGGAACGTGCGCTCGATCGCAACGATCTGGAACGCGAACGCGGCATCACCATCCTGGCTAAATGCACCTCGGTGGCGTGGCGGGAGACGAAAATCAACATCGTCGATACCCCCGGCCATGCCGATTTCGGCGGTGAGGTCGAACGCATCCTGAATATGGTGGACGGTGCTATCGTCCTGGTGGACGCGGCGGAAGGCGTGCTGCCGCAAACCAAATTCGTCGTCGGCAAGGCGCTGGGACGCGGCATCAAGCCGATCGTCGTCGTCAACAAGGTGGATCGCTCCGACAGCCGCGCCGATGAAGTCCATGAAGAAATTTTCGACCTCTTCGCCGCTCTTGGCGCCAATGACGATCAGCTGGATTTCCCTATGCTGTTCGCCTCCGGCCGGCAGGGCTGGGCGGACCGCAACTTGGATGGCCCGCGCAAGGATCTGACAGCGATGTTCGATCTGGTGCTGGCGCATGTGCCGGAACCCACCGTCGATAACGACGCTCCCTTCGCCATGATCGCCTCTATTCTCGAATACGATAATTTTCTCGGTCGCGTCCTTACCGGCCGTGTCGAGCAGGGCCGCGCCCGCCTCAACATGCCGGTGAAAGTCTTGCGCCAGGATGGCTCCGTAGTTGAAACCGGCCGCCTCACCCGCCTGATGACCTTCCGCGGCCTCGAACGCGTCACAGTGGACGAGGTCGTGGCCGGCGACATCATCGCCGTTGCCGGGCTGACAGCCTCCACCATTTCCGACACCATCGGTGCGCCTGACCTCGCCACCCCGATCCCGGCGATCCCGGTCGATCCGCCCACTTTGGCGATGACCTTCCGCATCAATGACGGCCCCTTGGCCGGGCGCGAGGGCAAGAAAGTCACCTCGCGGCAAATCCGCGAACGCCTGTTCCGCGAAGCCGAGGGCAATGTTGCCATCAAGGTTACGGACAGCAACGAAACCGAGGCCTTCGAGGTCGCCGGCCGCGGCGAACTCCAACTCGGCGTGCTGATCGAACAAATGCGCCGAGAGGGGTTTGAGCTCACCATCGGCCGTCCCCGCGTCCTCACGAGGCAAAACGCTGAAACTAGCGCTCGGGAAGAACCGATGGAGGAAGTGCTGGTCGATGTTGACGAGCCCTATACCGGTATCGTCGTAGAAAAAATGAGCCGTCGTAAAGGCGAACTCGCCGATATGCGCCCCTCCGGCGGCGGCAAGGTCCGCCTGACCTTCAACATGCCCAGCCGCGGCCTGATCGGCTATCACGGCGAATTCCTCACCGACACGCGCGGGACCGGCATCATGAACCGCCTTTTCGCCGGCTACGGCCCGTGGAAAGGCCCGCTCGAAGGCCGCCGCAACGGCTCCCTGATCTCCACCGAACCCGGCGAGGCGATCCATTATGCCCTGTTCTACATCCAGGAACGCGGTACCCTGTTCGTGAACCCCGGCGACAAGGTCTATCAGGGCCTGATTCTGGGCGAGCATTCCCGCGAGAACGATCTGGACGTGAACCCGATCAAGGAAAAGAAGCTGACAAATGTCCGCGCCGCCGGCAAGGACGATGCCATGCTGCTGATCCCACCACGTCGCATGAGTCTGGAACAGGCCATCGCCTACGTCGAAGACGACGAACTGGTGGAAGTCACTCCTAGCGCCATCCGCTTACGCAAACGCCATCTTGACCCCCACGCCCGCAAACGCGCCGATCGCAAGGCCGATTCTGAAGCCGCGTAACGCACGCGCTGATCGAGGCGGCATCTACCGTGTCTCGGGGTCTGTGTATCATCGGAAGGAAGGTCGGAGCTCGGCCCCGAACCCCGCTAACGGGCGAGGCCCCTTAGGCCTCAATCATCACCATCCGGGCGGGGGTTTAGGGACGACACGTCCCTAGTGGGGGATCGGGGGCTAAGCCCCCAATCTTCCTTCCGGTGACTTATACACATAGAGACCCGGTAGCAGTCACCCCATCGGGCGGGTCAATGTGCGTTGCTCGGCCGGCCCAGCAGGAAGCTCAGCCCCAACAGGCAGGCTCCCGCGATCGGGAATGCGATTGCGCCGCCCAGCTGGCTCAACGTCAGCCCATACAGCACGGGCCCCAAGGTTTGGCCGACAAAGAAATGGAACGCATGCAGCGCTACGGCGGAGCCGCGCGCCTGCGGCATCAGTTCAGTCACCCGGGTCTGGATCATGTTGTGGATCAGATACATGTTAACGCCGAGCATCAGGCCTCCGGCGATGAACAGCCACGCCGATGTGGCAAAGCCAAAACCCATCAACGCCAGCAGACAAAGCGCGCCGCCCAGACGCACCAGCCGTCTCTGACCAAAACGCCGCAAAGCCACCTTAGCGATGGCGGCATAGACCAACCCGCCGCAGCCGAATGCCGCCACGGTCAGGCCCGCTTCTGCCGCGCCGCCCAGGCCGCGCGCCTGCTGGATGGCGACGAAATAGGCAAAGCAGCCCAGCACCAGCCCACCCTCCACCGCCAAATACAGCACCTGCGCTGTCGGCATGTGCCGCAAGTGCCGGTAACACTGCAAGGCGCCGATCAGATCAAAGCGTTGACGCAGCTCCGGCGCCGCGCTGTGTCCACCCAGCAGGATCCCCGCCATCCCGCACGCCGCAACGCACCCCGCCGCGATCATGATCCCGCGCTAGCCCAGATACGGCTCCAGCAACCCGGACACGCTGCTGCCGGCGATTTGCCCGGCCAGGGTGAACGCCACCAACCGTGACAACGTCAGCTGCCGATGTTGCAGCGGCACCATATCCCCCACCATCGCAATGCAGAGCGGCATCACCCCCCCGAGGTGCCGGCATCATTCAGAATGAGCACGCTGTAGGCCGAGACCATGGGGCAGGGCAATCTGGCAACGCTAAATTTTTTGCCATCGCAATCGCCTTGCCGCCCCCACTCTTGGCGGAACGCATCTGCAATCCGCCGCACCGTCCCCGCCGCGTCCGCCAGTAGCGCGTCGAGCCGCACCCCCATGCGCCCCAAGCCCGGATGTCCCGCCAGCAGAATTTCCGTAGCTCCCAGCAGCTGCATACGCTGCTGGGCGGAGAGCACGCCAGCCCCGTCCGGCAGCCTTGACCGCGTGATGGCAAGCGGGCCACCTTTCTTCCCCACGGCATCCACTTCCCCCGCCTGGGTAAGCAGATGACGGCCCATGATGGGTTAGCCGTCTTGCTCCAGCGCCGCGCTGGCGGTTGCCCCGGTATCGATCTGCAGGGCATATGCTCCCTGGCCCCTCTCCCGTCGCGTCCGCATCGCTTCTCCTTCCAGACGCAGCCTGGCCTGATCCCCACCCTGGAGACCATCCATGCGTCGTGGTTTTCTGCTCATTTGCCTCCTGCTCGCCACCCCGGTCGCGGCGGAGCCGGCTAAGCGCCACATGATTGCCGCCGCCCACCCGGCGGCCGCGGCGGCGGGCCTCGCCATATTGCAAGCCGGCGGCAACGCGGTGGATGCCGCCGTCGCTGTGCAGATGGCTCTAACATTGGTGGAACCGCAATCCTCCGGCATTGGCGGCGGCGCCTTCCTCGTCCTGCACGACGCCGCGACCAACCAGGTCACTAGCTGGGATGGCCGAGAAACCGCCCCGGCCGCCGTCACCCCGGATCTGTTTCTCACCCCGGATGGCCAGCCTCTGCCCTTTCTGCAAGCCGTGCTGGGGGGGCGCGCTGTCGGGGTTCCCGGCGCGGTGCGCATGCTGGAAGCCGTCCATAAGGCGCATGGCAAGCTGCCCTGGGCAGATCTGATCGCCCCGGCGATCGCCCTGGCGGCCAAGGGCTTCCCGGTTTCCCCGCGCCTCGCCGCCGCCATCGCGGCGGATGAGGCGCAGCTGAAACGCCACCCCGCCATCCGCGCCTATTTCCTCCGCCCCAATGGTACGCCAATGCCGGCCGGCACGATGCTGGCCAACCCAGCCTTGGCCGAGACCCTGCGTGCCATCGCTACCGACGGCGCCAACGCCCTGCACAAAGGCGCTATCGCCGCCGAGATCGCCACCACCATCCGCACCGACGCCAATCCCGGCCTGATGACTACCGACGATCTCGCCGCCTATCAGCCAATACAGCGTCCGCCTGTGTGCGGCCTCTATCGTGCCCATCGCATCTGCGGCATGGGCCCGCCCTCCTCCGGCGGTGTCACCGTGCTGCAAGTCCTCGGTTTGCTGGAGCATTTCGATCTGCCCCGCATGGACCCGAACAGCGCCGACGTCGCGATGCTGATCGGCGAGGCCGAGCGCCTCGCCTCCGCCGATCGCGCCCGCTACCTCGCCGATACCGATTTCGTGCCCGCCCCCATCGCCGGGCTGCTGGCCCCCGGTTACCTTACCCTTCGTGCCCAGCTGATCGATCCCGCACGCGCCAACCATGCCCCGCGCGCCGGCAATCCGCGCTGGGGCGGCCAACGAAACCTAGCCCCCGCGCCCGCCCAACCGGAAAACGGCACGTCGCATATGTCCATCGTCGACGCCACCGGCAATGCCGTCGCCATGAGCACCACGATCGAAGCCCGGTTCGGCTCCCACCTGCTGGTGCGCGGCTTCATCCTCAATAACCAATTGACGGATTTCTCCTTCCGCCCGGAGATTGACGGCCGTCCCGTCGCCAACCGCGTCGAGGCCGGCAAGCGCCCACGCAGCTCCATGTCCCCCACCTTGGTCTATGCCCCTGACGGCAAGCTCGCCCATGTCGTAGGCTCCCCCGGCGGCGACCTTATTATCGGCTTTGTCGTCCAGACCCTGCTGCATCTGCTGGACTGGCAAGCCAACCCGCAAGCCGCCCTCGCCGCTGCACATATCCTCAGCCGCGGTGAGGCAATCGAGCTGGAAGCCGACACCCAGGCCGCCGCCCTCGCCCCTGCCCTGGAAGCACGCGGCCAACGGACACAAATCCAACCGTTCCGCTCTGGCCTGCAAGCCATCTCCATCACCCCAGCCGGTCTGCTCGGCGCATCCGATCCCCGTCAGGAAGGCGTCGCACTGGGCGAGTGAATTTTGGTGGCGGTGGGGGTGCAGGAGAAGCAAGGTCGGGGCTCTGCTCCGAACCCCGCTAAGGGGCGACGCCCCCTAGAACCGATTTATTTGGGTAGAATGAGGAAGGCGCAGACTAAGGCGGTAACAACCACCGCGCACGCCCCTTCCTCATTCTACCCAAACGAACGGAGGCCAGGGACGCCACGCCCCTGGTCGGGGTTGGGGGGCAAACCCCCCAACTGTGCTTCCATTGGGTCGCACACCGGCACCCAATTTCTTCGTTAGTGCGGCAGTACTGCCGCCGGGCCAGTCACGGCGACGGCGGCGACGGGTTCTGGTGGTTCCACCCATTCGATGGGTTCGGGTTTGCGGGCCAGGGCCTGAGCGATCACGTCGTCCACATGGGCGACGGGGATTAGTTGCAGGTCCTTTTTCACGTTGTCCGGAATATCGGCGAGGTCCTTCTCGTTATCCTTCGGGATGAACACCGTCTTGATCCCTGCGCGCAAAGCGGCCAACAGTTTTTCCTTCAGCCCGCCGATAGGCAGCACGCGCCCGCGCAGAGTGATTTCCCCCGTCATCGCCACATCGCGCCGCACCGGAATGCCGGTGAGGATGGAGACGATGGAGGTCGCCATGGCGATACCGGCGGACGGCCCGTCCTTCGGCGTGGCGCCTTCCGGCACATGCACGTGGATGTCGCGCTTTTCGAACAAGGTCGGCTTGATGCCGAAATTGATCGAGCGAGAGCGGACATAGCTTAGCGCGGCCGAAACACTTTCCTGCATCACATCGCCGAGTTTGCCGGTGTGCTTTACCTGACCCTTGCCCGGCAGCAGCACGCTTTCGATGGTCAGGATCTCGCCGCCGACTTCCGTCCAAGCCAGGCCGGTGACGACACCAACCATATCCTCGGCTTCTGTCTCGCCGAAGCGATGTTTGCGCACCCCGGCGAATTTTTCGACGTTCTTCGCCGTGACGGTGATCTTCTTCGTTTTCTTAGTAACGATCTCCTTCACCGCCTTGCGCGCGACATTGGCCAATTCACGTTCCAGGTTTCGGACGCCGGCTTCGCGTGTGTAGTAGCGGATCAGATCACGGATCGCCTCGTCGGAGACCTGCCATTCACCCGGCTTCAGGCCATTGGCTTCGGTTACTTTCGGCATCAGATGGCGCTTGGCGATTTCGACCTTTTCGTCTTCAGTATAGCCGGGGATGCGGATGATCTCCATGCGGTCCATCAGCGGCTGCGGCATGCGCAGGCTGTTCGCCGTGGTGACGAACATAACATCCGACAGATCGTAATCCACCTCCAGATAGTGATCGGCGAAGGTGGAGTTCTGTTCTGGATCCAATACCTCGAGCAGCGCCGAGGATGGATCGCCACGCCAATCAGCACCCAATTTATCAATTTCATCGAGCAGGAACAGCGGGTTGGAGGTTTTCGCCTTCTTCATCCCCTGCACGACCTTGCCCGGCATGGAGCCGATATAGGTCCGCCGATGGCCACGGATTTCTGCCTCGTCACGCACGCCGCCCAGCGACATGCGAACAAAATTGCGCCCTGTGGCTTTGGCAATCGATTTCCCGAGCGATGTCTTGCCAACACCTGGCGGCCCAACAAGGCACAGAATCGGTCCCTTGATCTTCGGGCTGCGCGTCTGCACGGCCAGATACTCGATAATACGTTCCTTGACCTTGCCCAGGCCGTAATGATCACCTTCGAGGATTTTTTCAGCTTCGGTTACGTCGTTGCGGATATTTGACCGCTTCTTCCAGGGGATGGAGAGCATCCAGTCCAGATAGTTGCGCACCACGGTGGCTTCCGCGCTCATCGGACTCATGGTGCGGAGCTTCTTCATCTCCGCCACCGCCTTGTCGCGGGCTTCCTTGGTGAATTTCGTTTTCTTAATGCGCGCTTCCAGCTCGGCCAACTCGTCCTTGCCGTCCTCACCTTCGCCGAGTTCCTTCTGAATCGCCTTCATCTGCTCGTTAAGATAGTACTCGCGCTGTGTTTTCTCCATCTGTCGCTTGACGCGGTTGCGGATGCGTTTTTCTACTTGCAATACGCTGATTTCGGATTCCATATGGCCAAAAACGCGTTCTAGCCGCTCGCTGATGGACGGCGTTTCTAGCAATTCCTGCTTTTCCGCGATCTTTAAATTCAAATGGCTGGCGACGGTATCGGCGAGCTTGGACGGCTCCTCGATCTGGTTCAGAGAAACCAGAACCTCCGGCGCGATCTTCTTGTTCAGCTTGATATATTGCTCAAACTGCGTGACCACGGTGCGGCCGAGCGCATCCAGTTCCTTCGCTACCCCATCCTGATCCGGCATCGGTTCGACGAAGGCTTCGAAATAGGCCTCTGTTTCCTTGAAGTCGGTGATTTTGGCACGACGGCCGCCTTCCACCAGCACCTTCACCGTGCCATCCGGCAGCTTCAGTAATTGTAGTATCGTAGAGACGGTACCGATGCGGTAAATATCGTCTGAGGAAGGATCGTCCTGCGTCGCGTTTTTTTGGGCTACAAGAAGAATCTGCTTGTCATCCTTCATCACCGCTTCCAGCGCGCGCACGGATTTCTCGCGGCCCACGAACAAGGGCACGATCATATGCGGAAAGACGACGATATCGCGCAGCGGCAGTACCGCCAGCACATCCGCCTCGGCGGTCTCGGGAACAGGGGCAGCGTCAGTCATGGATGATGACCTCCTTATGGACGATCGAGGCTCGGTCCGCCCGTTTCTGGCACGGATAAAGCCCTATCACGCAATGTTTCATATCAATGAAAGAGAGATATTTGCAGGCCATGGCCATCCCGCAAGGGCTTGACAACCAAGCTCTCGCAAATAGGTCTCAAGCACTCGTTTCGGCCCGCTCCTTGCCATAGACATAGACGGGCGCCTGCTTGGCGTCGGCCACCTCGCGGTTGATGACCACTTCTTCCACCCCATTCAGGCCGGGCAGATCAAACATCGTGCTAAGCAAGATCGATTCCATGATGGAGCGCAAGCCGCGTGCGCCGGTCTTGCGCCCGATGGCGCGTGTGGCCACGGCCTTCAACGCGTCCTCTGTGAAGGAGAGTTTTACCCCCTCCATTTCGAACAGCCGGCCATATTGCTTGACCAGGGCGTTTTTCGGCTTGCTGAGAATTTCCACCAAGGCGGCCTCGTCCAGATCTTCCAGAGTAGCGACAATGGGAAGGCGGCCGATAAATTCTGGGATCAGACCGAATTTCAGCAAATCCTCCGGTTCCACCTGATGCAGGATGGCGCCAACCCGGCGTTCATCCGGCGAACGTACATCCGAGCCAAAGCCAATGCCCGAACCCTTGCCGCGCGAGCCAATGATGCGTTCCAGCCCAGAGAAGGCACCACCGCAGATGAACAGAATATTCGTGGTGTCGACCTGCAAAAACTCCTGCTGCGGATGCTTGCGCCCGCCCTGCGGCGGCACGGAGGCGACGGTGCCCTCCATGATCTTCAACAACGCCTGCTGCACACCTTCGCCACTGACGTCACGGGTGATGGAGGGATTATCCGCCTTGCGAGAAATTTTATCGACCTCATCGATATAGACGATGCCACGCTGGGCGCGTTCGACATTATAATCCGCCGCCTGCAACAGCTTCAGGATGATATTTTCGACGTCCTCACCCACATAGCCGGCTTCGGTCAAGGTAGTGGCGTCCGCCATGGTGAACGGTACATCCAGGATGCGCGCCAGCGTCTGGGCGAGCAGCGTTTTGCCGGACCCGGTCGGGCCAAGCAGCAGAATATTCGACTTCGCGATCTCGATGTCGTTGTTCTTCTGCCCATGCGCGAGGCGCTTATAATGGTTGTGCACCGCCACCGCCAGCACCTTCTTGGCGTGCGCCTGGCCGATGACATAGTCATCCAGCACCTTGCAGATCTCGCGCGGCGTGGGGACACCATCGCGGGATTTCACCAAAAGGGTTTTGTGCTCCTCGCGGATGATATCCATGCACAGCTCGACGCATTCATCGCAGATGAACACGGTCGGACCAGCAATGAGTTTCCGCACCTCATGCTGCGATTTGCCGCAAAAGGAGCAGTAAAGTGTGTTCTTCGAATCGGCGGACTTACTCATTCGCACTCCTGCCCAAGACTCGCCCGGGGCCTAAAGGGCAAATCTAGCCCCCATGATGGGGTGTCGACAAGGATAGGTTCAGCGTGCCGTTCAGGACTTGGCTGCTTCGTCAACGCTGGGGGGACGGCTGAGCACGACTTCATCCACCAGGCCAAAATCGCGGGCTTCCTCGGCTGACATATAGCTGTCGCGCTCCAGCTTCCGCTCAATGGCATCCAGTGGCTGGCCGGTATGCATAACATAGATCTCGTTCAGCCGCTTGCGCAGCGCCAGAATTTCGCGCGCCTGGATTTCGATATCCGTGGCCTGCCCCTGCGCGCCGCCAGACGGCTGATGGACCATGACGCGAGCATTCGGCAACGCATAGCGTTTGCCCTTGGCCCCGGCTGCCAGCAGCAGCGAACCCATCGACGCGGCTTGACCGATACAGACCGTGCTGACTGGGCAGCGAATATATTGCATCGTATCATAGATCGCCAGACCGGCCGAAACGACGCCGCCTGGGCTATTGATATAAAAGGAAATATCCTTCGTCGAGTTTTCCGATTCCAGGAATAGCAGCTGTGCGCAGAGCAGCGAACTGACCTGATCATAGACCGCGCCCGTCAGGAAGATGATGCGTTCCTTCAGCAGGCGGGAATAGATGTCATAGGCTCGTTCGCCGCGTGCGGTCTGTTCGACCACCATCGGCACCAGGCTGTTGGCGTAGATCTCGACCGGATCGCGGTCCTGCATGGTCTTGCCTTTCCAGGTAGATCGCCCGGCGTTTCGGGCGATCTGCTTTTATTCTAGCCCCAAATAGGTTGGCAAAGCCTTGTCACCAAGGACCTTGCCGTCACTTACGCTTCAGGCGCGCTGGCGAGAACCTCTGGAGTAACCGTCTCATCCGTCACGGTGGCCAGTTCCAGCACATAATCCACCACCTTGTCCTCGAAGATCGGGCCACGCAGCGGCTCGATAGCTTGTGGGTTCTGGCGGAAAAAATCCATCACCTGGGCTTCCTGCCCCGGATAGCGCATCGCCTCCACCCGCATCGCTCGGGTGAGCTCTTCCTGGCTGACTGTCAGGCCGTTCACCCGGCCAATATCGGCCAGTAACAGGCCCAGGCGGACACGACGTTCGGCGATGGTACGATATTCTGCCCGCAAAGTCGCTTCGTCCTTGGCCTTGTCCTCGTCATCCTGGCGGCCTTCCTTCTGATCCGCCTCGATGCGCTGCCAGATTTGGGCGAATTCGGCCTCCACCATGGTCTCGGGCAGAGCGAAATCCACCTGTGCGGCGAGTGCGTCCAGCAACTGGCGCTTGATGCGCAGCCGCGCCAGCTGGTCATATTCCCGCTGGATCTGCTGGGCGATCATTTCCTTCGCGGCATCCAGGGTTTCGAGGCCCATTTTCTTTGCCAGCTCATCATCGATGGCCGGCAGCACCGGATGTTTCAGCGTCTTGGCCGTGATATCGAAGGTCGCGTCCTTGCCCGCCAGCGCAGCGGCGCCGTAATCGGCGGGGAAGGCAACATTGATCGCGCGCTCTTCGCCAATCTTGATGCCTTCCAGCTGTTCGGTGAATCCGGGGATGAAGCCCTCGCCGGCGACTTCGACCGTGGCGTCGGTGGCGGCCCCGCCATCAAAAGGCACGCCATCGATCTTGCCGAGGAAATCCACCGTCAGCACGTCGCCCTTTTCGGCGCCACTCCCCTCGGCAACGTCCTGCAGGTTGCGATTGCGGGTGGCAATCTGGTCCAAAGCGCGGTTAATCGCTTCTGGTCCGGCATCGGCGCGCAGGCGGGTCAGCGTGATGGTGGTGAAATCCGGCATCTGGATATCGGGCAGCAATTCCAGCTCAACCTTGAATTCCAGGTCTTTTTCGAGCGCGGCGGTCGGCTCGCCGAAATCGGCCAAATCCACCTTGGGTTGACCGGCCGGGCGCAGGCCGCGATCGGAGAGCACTTTCTGCATCGCCTCATTGACGCTTTCCTGTAGCACTTCGGCGATCACGGCGGTGCCATAGCGCTGCTTGACCAGGGTCATCGGCACCTTGCCGGGGCGGAACCCGGGCAGACGTAAATTCTTGCCGATATCGGTCAGGCGCGCCGTGCGCCGCCCCTCGATATCGGTGGCCGGCAACACCACGGTAAAGGCGCGCTTTAGCCCGTCGGAGAGCGTTTCGGTAACCTGCATCGGCCCGGAAATCCTTAATATTTATCACGCCAAACGGGCGGTGGTGCGGGCGAAGGGACTTGAACCCCCAAGGCTTGCGCCACCAGAACCTAAATCTGGCGTGTCTACCAATTTCACCACGCCCGCTTCCGGGATGCCGCCTGCCGGTGACACCGCGCGGGGATACTGCCCCGAGAGTGGCACCCCCGCTTCGCCGGCCCCGGCCGCGACCGTGAACGCGGCGCTTTAGCGCAGCGCGAGCAGCCCGACAAGCGGCAGGTGATGATAAAGCTATTTTTCCGTGGCTCTGTGTCGTGGCACTGAATTTAACGTGCAGGCGAATAGCCGGGCGTATTTCGTCACCGCGATCGCGCTGCTGGCGATATTCACGCTGATCTACACGTGCATCACCCGCCATGACGAATGGGCGCTGATGCGCGCGGCCAATACGGCAGCGGCGATCAGCCTGCCCGGCGCTGCCATCAGCTTTACCTTGCCCCTGGCCTCGATCATCGCATATGCGGTGAGCTTCGTTGGTCTTCTGGTCTGGGTGACGGTGGTGCAGATGCTATCCTGCTTCCTGGTCTGAACGCTATGACACGACGCAGGCGCTGGAGCGCGGCGATATGGTGCCGGCCGTGCTGCTGGCGTCCGGTGGCGTGGTGATGGGCATTCTGAACACGGCCTGCCTGACCTGTTGAATTTAAGAACACTCGGATGGCCGCGCCAGGAACACATTTCTTTCCCGGCGACGGCACTATTCTGAATTCGGCGCAGCCCTTGTTGATCTATCGTGCCGCACGGGCCGCCGATTCTGCTGCGATCGAGCGTGTTTTCGCCGCCCAAGCCTCGCCGCCGGCCTGGCACGACGGGGTGTTCCCCTGGCAGTATTCTAACCCGCATGCGCGTGAGGCGTTGGGCGTGGCCTGCGGCAGCGCTCGCGTAATCTTTGGCGGGCCAAACGGGGCCGAAATTGCACTGGCGGCCGGCGATGTCGCGGTGGTGCCCACCGGGGTGGGGCATTGTGGCATGTTCGCCTCATCCGATCTCGTGATCGTCGGCGCCTATCCAGCTAGCACGCGCTACACGACCGCGATCCGTAGCGTAGCTATCTCCACCGTGGCGCTGCCGGCGGCGGACCCGGTGCTGGGGACGGATGGGCCTCTGCGGACATTGCGGCCCGCCGCGTATGGCAGCGCGACTTGCTTCCTGGAGAAAACTCCGCCATATCGCGCCCGCCGGCATCTCGCCGGTAATTCGCACGCAGGGCTCCCTCCCCGGTTATCCGGGTCCGGTGGCAATCGCCCGAACCCTGCGGAGGCTCAACCGGACTAAGGAAAGGACCCGCCCCCATGGCGATGCCCGATTTCACCTTGCGCCAGCTTCTTGAAGCCGGCGTACATTTTGGACATCATACCCGCCGCTGGAACCCGAAGATGAGTTCCTACCTGTTCGGAATCCGCAACAACGTTCATATCATCGATTTGCAGCAGACCGTGCCGATGCTCGATCGCGCGTTGCGCGCGGTGCGCGACGTGACGGCGGCTGGAGGGCGCGTGCTGTTCGTCGGCACCAAGCGCGCGGCGGCTGAACACGTGGCCGATGCGGCGAAGCGCTGCGGGCAGTATTACGTCAACCATCGCTGGCTCGGCGGCATGCTGACCAACTGGAAGACCATCACCGGTTCGATCAAGCGGCTGCGTCAGATCGAGGAGTTGGTCTCTGGCGATACGCAAGGCCTGACGAAGAAAGAAGTGCTGGAAATTACCCGCGACCGCGACAAGCTGGAACGCGCGCTGGGTGGCATCAAGGAAATGGGCGGCCTGCCGGATATTCTGTTCATTATCGATACGAACAAGGAAAAGCTGGCGATCGAGGAAGCCACCAAGCTCGGCATACCCGTCATCGCGGTGCTGGATTCCAATTCTGATCCCGAAGGCGTGACTTATCCGGTCCCCGGCAATGACGACGCGATTCGCGCCATCACCATGTATTGCGATCTGATCGCGGGCGCAGTGCTGGATGGCATTTCTGCCGAGCTGTCCGCCTCCGGCCGCGATCTGGGCGCCGCCGAGGATCTTCCTCTGGAAGCCATGCCGGTCGCCGAAATCACCGCCGAACAACCGAACGCCGACTGAACGCGGAGGACAAAACCATGGTTGAAATTACCGCGGCTCTGGTGAAAGTCCTGCGCGAGAAGACCGGCGCCGGCATGATGGATTGCAAGAAGGCGCTGACCGAAAACGCTGGCAATATCGAGAAATCGATTGACTGGCTGCGCAAGAAAGGCCTCGCCGCCGCAGCCAAGAAATCCGGCCGCGTCGCCGCCGAAGGCCTGATCGGCGTCGCATCCGTCCCCGCCAAGGCGGCGATGGTGGAAGTCAACGCCGAAACCGATTTCGTGGCGCGCAACGATGCGTTCCAGGATTTCGTCGCCAACGTGGCAAAGATCGCGCTGCATGTCGGTGAAGACCTCGCCACCATTAACGCCGCCGCCTACCCCGGCACCGGGCGCACCGTGGCGGAGGAAATCACCCACCTCATCGCCACGATCGGCGAAAACATGAACATCCGCCGCGCCCGCGTCCTCACCGTGCCGCAAGGTGTGGTCGCCATCTATGTCCATTCGGCGCTGAAGCCCGGCCTAGGTAAAATCGGCGTCCTCGCCGCCGTGGAAGGTACGTCCGAAGCGGCGGTGCTGGAAACATTGGGCCGTCAGGTCGGCATGCATGTCGCCGCCACGCGCCCCGAAGCGCTCGATGTCTC
Organism: Acetobacteraceae bacterium; assembly: GCA_009693795.1. Classification (GTDB taxonomy): domain Bacteria; phylum Pseudomonadota; class Alphaproteobacteria; order Acetobacterales; family Acetobacteraceae; genus SHWF01. The sequence continues at coordinate 31,650 of SHWN01000001.1, read as the reverse complement.
GGCCGTCGATCCCGCCGCGCTGGAACGCGAAAAACAGGTACTGACCGAACAGGCCAAAGCCTCCGGCCGGCCCGACAACATCATCGAAAAAATGGTCGAGGGCCGCATCCGTAAATATTACGAGGAAGTGGTCCTGCTGGAACAAGTCTGGGTGCATGACGGGGAAACCCGCGTCAAAGCCGTGATGCAAAAATTTGGCGTGACCCTGAAAGCCTTCGCTCGCTTCCAACTCGGCGAGGGCATCGAGAAAAAATCCGACGATTTCGCCGCCGAAGTCGCCGCGGCCGCTGGCGTTGGGGGTAATACTGGGGTGGCGTGAATCACAACAGCCGTTCTGGCGGCCATGAAGCAAAATGATTCAGCCGTATCCCACCAGCCCAAGGGCAGTGGCAATCACGCGATGCGCTTCGCTCCAGAGATCGTAATCGTCGAGCCGGTCGAGCGGTGCCCAGGTCAGATCGGACACATCGTCACCAGCCTGGGGCGCGCCAGAGACCCAGGCGGCGGCAAAGTCGATGATCGTGTAATGAAAGCGAATGCGGCCCGCGTCGTCGTGGTGGATCGCATCGACATTGGCGGCTAAATACATTGGACCAACGCTGAGCGCCGTTTCCTCCAGCAATTCGCGCCGCGCTGCGGCCTCGGCCGTTTCACCCAGTTCCTGCGCGCCGCCCGGCAATGACCATTTGCCCCAGTTCGGTGCCTTGCCGCGCCGGACCAGCAGCACGGCATCAGGTTTTAACACGACGATGCCAATGCCGACGAAGGGACGGTCCGGATATTCCCGGCTCATTGCGTTGCAGGCGCGGCTCGTAGCGGCGTCGGGCGTAGATCCTCGAGGGAGGGAACCATGGCTTTTTCCTTCCAGGCCCCGACCTGATAGGCCCAGCCGCGCAGGCGATTGGCCAGCAAGGTGGCCTCATCTTTCGCCGCATCGGCGCCGCTGACCTCGAACTGCACCCAGATATCGTTGCCGGCGCGAAACAGCGTGGCAATGACAACAAGGCCATCATTGGTCACGAACCGCCCGGTGCCTAGTTTTTCACCCGGCGTATCCTTCGCTTCCTTCACATCCAGAAAGCTGAGGCTTTCCAAGGCGCGGCCCACTTCATCAAGCTTGAACCCGTCCACGGTGCCGGCTTCGGCCGGCAGGCGAACGATGAATTTATCCTCCGCGCGGGCAATTTCCAGCGCGGCATCCCCGCGCGTGATGGTCGCGGTGGCGATGCGGGTGGGGGCGATGTTCAGCACGTCTCGATCCAGCCAGAGCGAGGCATCGGCGTCCGGCGCTAATCGCCCCTCCGCGAGCCAGGTGCGCGTTTCACCGGGACTGCGGAGATAGATCGATTCCGGCACATTGCCCTGCGTGCGCATGCGCCGATGCCCGGTGATCAGCTCCACCAGGGCTTTGCCGCCGCCGTCCAGAACACGCAGCAAGGTTGCCGCAGCGTCCGGCTTGGCAGGATCATCCAGGCCTAGTCGGGCAAATTGCTCGGGGTCGGAGGTGCGCGGCTCAATCAGGCGCAGTTCGGTCAGACCCGTGAGCAGTTCGCGCAATTTCCCTGGCTGCACACGATAACCGGCGGAAGCAACGATACCCCAGTCATCGCCTGATTTGGCGATGACAATGGTCTTGCCCTTGCTCGTGATCTCAACCCGCGCCGCCGTTTGCAGGCTTGGGGCCAGATTGGGAAAGAGCAGCGTGCCGCTGGCGATTTCCGTGCGCTCGTGCGTCTTATTGCGCGCCGTGTACCAGCCACTGCCCAGCACGATCACGGCGATGGCAACGAGCAGAAGCGTCTGTTTCGGTTTCATGCACGTGCCCTCGCGCGCCGCCGGTTACGCGTGATGCCCCAGATAATGGCGAGCACGGTCAGCACGGCCGGCACCAGCACAATGTTGAACAGGCGCAGATTATTCTGTAGCGCGCTGATATCGCGCCGCAGATCGAGCTGCACATTGCGCAATTTCTGCCGCGTCACCAGCATTTCCTTGCGGAGCGCATCAATGGCGGCGCGTTGCTCCGGCGTGATGATGGCTTGGGGGGTCGCACTGGCCTGCGCGCCGCCTGCCGTGCTGCCTTGGCGGAGTTCCCGCAGTTTTTTCTCGGCGCCCTCCAAGCTTTGCTGCAAGGTGCGTTCGGTCTGGCGAAAGCGCGCCTCGGCGTCTCTCTGCATGGCATCGACACGTTCGAACGGCCGGACGGAGCCCCCGCGTGCGCGCAGCCCGATCAGCGCATCTCCACCGGCCAGGGTGCCGACGACATTGGCGAGGAAAGCACCGTTGTCGGCAAACGGCGTGGCCTGCTGCTCGCCAAAGAATTCCTGCACACGCACCCAGTAGCGATCGGCGAGGAGATCGGTATCGGCAACGATCACCAGATTGGCCGGCGCCTGTGTGGCAGGGATATGGGCGGGGAAATTTTCTGGCCGTTGCGTGCCTTCGGGTGCCGGTGGCGCGGCTTCGAAAGCGGATTTCAGCATGCCGCGCGCGCGGGCCGCGATCGTGGCGGGTCCGCCTGCGGGTTCGAATTCCGCCAGGATGCGCGCGGGGTCCGGCTGGCGCAGCTTGTCCAGGGCAACGAAGCCGCTGCGCGAACTGGATTGCAGGAGGGGAAGAATTTCGATGCTGGCGCCATCTTTCTTGCTGATGGCACCGGCCGAGGCAACGGTCACTTGTTGGATTTCTGCATTCGCGGGATCTGCCTGGTTGATGCCGGCATCGCGCATATTGAACCAGGCGACATAATCCACCGCCTGGATCCGGTCATTCGGATTGGCCCGCACCCGCCAGGCACCACCCAGATCGCCCACCGCGCGGCTGGTCTCAACCTTGACGCCCCAGGCATCGAGGAGCTTATCGAGTTGCGAGCCGGTAACCAGCGCGGGCTGTCCACCGGGGCCTGGGGTCGCACCCTGCGCCTCGCTGAGCGGATCGACCATCACCATCAACCGCCCACCGCGCATGACAAACTGATCGATGGTGTAGAGTGTGGTGTCAGGTAGATCCTGCGGGTGGATCACCAACAGTACCTGGATATCGGCATCGATCACCTGCGCATCCTCCGGCACGGTCTTCACCGTGTTGGTCTGGCGCAACTGCGTCATGGCCACCCAGGGCCGGCCTGTCTGGCCGCGCGACATCATCATCTGCCGCTGATCGCCATCCACCGGCAAGCCGGTCATCAACCCAACGACGGCGCGCGTGGGACTGGAAAGGTCATAGACCAGCTTGGTCAGGTCGAATTCGAGGAAGCGCTCGCGGTCCGTCTGGAAAAACCCGATATTGCGCTCGTCATCAAGTAGATTGCTGCCGGCTAGGCCAAAATAAACTTTCTCGCCCCCCTGATCGACCGGCACACCCTGCAGGCCCAGCGCCATGGCGCGGTCCTCGGTATCGGAGAAGGGTTCGGGATCGTAGATCTCCAGCTTCAACTTCCCGCCTGATAGCGAGACATATTGCTGCAACATCTCCTGCACGCGATCAGCAAAGGAGCCGTAGATCGGCACCGTGCTGCCAAGCTTCCGCGAGTAGAATAGCCGCAAGGTGATCGGATCTTTTAGGTCACCGAGAATCTTCCGCGTGCCCGGTGAGAGCGTGTAAAGCCGTTGCTGCGTCAGATCCAATCGCACCTGCGTCAGCTGCGCGTCGGCGAACAGATTTACCCCGATGGCGATGGCGACGGCGGCGATCACGCCGAGAGAGGAAAGCCAGATGCGCTGCATGGCCTAATCCGCCTTCCGCGCTTCGATGATGACGGTATTCAGGAATAACCAGAAACCGATGAAGCTGGAGAAGTAAATGATATCGCGCAGGGTGATTACCCCGCGGACGAAATTCAGGAACCGGTCAAAGATGCTGATTCGTCGGGCTAGTTCCGCCAGCAGAGGCGTATTCTTTGACAAAAACTCTGTCACGATTGGATAGGAGGCGACGGAGAATGTGAAACACACCGCAACAGCCACAACAAAGGCTATCACCTGGTTCTTCGTCGCCGCCGAGATTGCCGCACCCACTGAGAGGAACGCGCCGGCAACCAACAACGCGCCGACATAACCTGCCGCGATCACGCCATTATCGGGATTGCCCAGGATATTGACGGTGATAACAAAGGGAAAGGTCAGCGCCAGCGCGATGGTGCAAAAGCCCCAGGCGGCCAAAAATTTCCCCAGCACGGCCTGCGCCGGGGTGATTGGCAAAGTCAGCAAGAGTTCAATCGTACCTTGGCGGCGCTCTTCCGCCCAGAGCCGCATGGTAATGGCGGGTACCAGTAGCAATAATACCCATGGGACAAAGTTAAAGAAAGAAACCAGATCGGCCTGACCTCGATCGAAGAAATTTCCCAGGTTAAAGGTCAGCGCGCCCTGTAAGGCCAGGAAGATGACGATGAAGACGGTGGCAACCGGGGTGGCGAAATAGGCCACCAGCTCGCGTTGGACAATAACGCCGGTGATTCTCATACTTAGGCCGCCTGTGTGGTAAGGGCGCGAAACACGTCATCGAGCTTTCCCGATGGCGCCAGTTTTTCCAGCTCCGCCGGGGTGCCGTCGGCGACGATTTTTCCGTGGGAAATCACAATGGCGCGCGAACACACCGCGTCCACCTCCTCCAGAATATGCGTGCTGATGACGATGGCCTTGTCCGGCGCCATCCGCGCGATCAGGTTACGCACCTCGTGCTTTTGGTTGGGGTCCAACCCATCCGTCGGTTCGTCGAGCACTAGCACGGGCGGGTCATGCAGCAGCGCCTGCGCCAGACCGACGCGGCGCTTGAAACCTTTTGAGAGTGTTTCCACCGTTTGCAGTCGCACGCTGTCCAGGCCGGTCAGCGAGAGGGCATTGTCGATCCGGTCCCGTAACTCACTGCCCGCGAAGCCGCGAATTTTGGCTGTAAAGCGCAGAAATGAAAGAACGGTCATTTCCGGATAGGTGGGCGCGCCTTCGGGCAGAAAGCCCAGTTGGCGACGCGCAGCGATGGCGTCCGCCTGCACATCATGGCCGCAGATGCGCGCCGTGCCGGCACTGGGAATCATGAAGCCGGCCAGCATGCGCATGGTGGTGGATTTGCCCGCGCCGTTGGGGCCAAGAAAGCCAAGCACTTCCCCCTTGGCAACGGAGAAGGAGACAATATCGACAGCGGTGAAGGCGCCGAAGCGCTTGGTCAGGCTGTCGATTTCAATCAAAGCCTGTTGCGCGCTCTGTGGCGCCCCCGGTCCTAGGCTGGTGGCCAAGATTCTTGTGCCTCTCTGCGTATCTCCTGCCCAGAGATAGCGCAATGCCCTGGGTTTGCAAGCCGGATGGGAAATCTGGCGGCTCCATGGCAGACTTCTGGCCGCGCTGGATCGGGGAGGATACGATGGCACGACGCAAAAGCATCCATATCGAAGGCTTCAAACACGCAAACCCCATTCCCGCGGCCAGCCAGATTGGCAATCTGCTGGTCTCCGGCGGTATTCACGGCATGGACCCGGCGACCGGCAAGATGGCGGAGGCCTTGGAAGATCAGCTCCGCTTCATGTTCCAGCATGTCCGCGCGGTGATGACAGCGGCAGGTGGTAGCCCCGACGGCATTATCAAATTCGCCGTCACCATGAGGGATCGCACGCAACGGCCAGCCCTGAACGTGGAATGGCTGAAAATGTTCCCTGATGAGCATTCCCGCCCAGCCCGCCATACATCCGAGGGAAGTCTGAGCCCGGGAATTCTTGTACAATGCGACATCATGGCCGTGATCGGCAATTAAAGACGCGGATTGACGACGGGGATCGGTAGGCGATCGGCAACGGAGGTGGGCAGGGGCCACGCGCTGGCCGTCCAAAGATCATGTTCCGGCGATCATATCGCCGCCGTGATCAGACTATTTTTGACAGGAACAACATCGTAAATATCGTGCACCTTCGACCTGTGCTTGTTGCTGCTGCGCTTTGCCGGTGGAATGATCGTCGCCACGTGCGCTCATTTCTCGTTTGTTAGATCGCTTGGGTAGCCCAACGCGCCGCGGTCGTAGCGTGCCAGGTTCTCCTTCGTCCACGTCGCTCGTCTCCTGCGAAGCGCGTCAGTTGCTAGAGAATCAAAGGCGATTCATAGGATACAAGAAGTTTCCGAACAGACACTCAGACAAGACGACGCATACCGGCACTGACATCTCCTGACATGAAATCTTGTCCATCATCGGATTGGTGGTGATCGCCGACAGCCTGAACCGTCCTGCAGGCGGTATTGACGGACTACAGCGACCGGCCCGATGATCCCGCATAAACCAACCGGAGAGAAATATGTCCAGCACGCTCGATCGCCCAGCCACGGCGGCCCCGGCGGTCGTCAATACCGACCCCGCCCGTCTGCAAGCCCGTATCGACCTTGCCGCCGCGCATCGGCTGGCGGTGATGCACGGGTTTCATGAAGGTATCTTCAACCATCTGACCCTGCGCGTGCCGGGCACGAATGATCGTTACTACCAGATCCCGTTCGGCCTGCACTGGTCGGAAGTGACGGCGAGCTGCTTTATGGAAGTCGGCTATGACGGCTCGCAGAAGGCGGGCTCTGGGGAGATTGAGCAGTCCTGCTACTGTATTCATGCGCCGATCCATGAACTGTCGGCCCAATCGGCCGCGGTGTTTCACACCCATATGCCCTTCGCCAGCGCGCTCTCCCGCCTGGAAGACCAGACGATCCTACCGATCGGGCAGACCGAACTCGGGACTCGGATGAAGACCTGCTACGATGACCATTATGACGGCCCCGCGTTCGATCCGGTCGAAGGTCGGCGTCTGGCTGGGTTGCTCGGCGATCATACGATCATGATGATGGCCAATCACGGCGCGCTCACCGTCGGCAACACGGTCGCCGAGGCCTATGATCGTCTCTATTATTTGGAACGTGTCGCGCAGGTGCAGCTTTACGCCATGTGGACGAACCGGCCGCTGCGCCATTTGCCGCAGGAAACGGTGGACAAGACCTACGCTGAATATCGCCAATCGACGGTCAAATATGGCGGGCGCTCGAATGCGGATTGGCATTTTGCCGCGTTGAAGCGGATTCTGGATAAGAAAGAACCCGATTACCGCGATTGATCGGGCCGCGACCCACAGAAAACCTGGCACCGGTCATCGGCGCCAGGTTTTTTTATTTAGGTTCCAAAAATTTTTCGAACGCTTGCAGGGTTGCCTCGCTGACATGGTGCTCGATGCCCTCGGCATCGGCTTCCGCCGTGGCCTGATCCAGGCCGAGGGCCAACAGCAGCCTTACCACCACACCGTGGCGGTGGCGCGCGGCCTGAGCGACGGCGCGCCCGGCATCGGTCAGAAACAGGCCGCGATAGGGTCTCGTTTCCACCAACCCATTGCGCTGCAACCGGCCAATTGCCGCGGCCACGGTCGCCTGCGTCACGCCTAGGCGATGTGCGACATCCACGGCGCGCGCCTCCCCCTCGGCATCCAGTAAATCGGCAATGAGCTCCACGTAATCCTCCGCCACCGCCGAGCGATCGCGCGTGCGTGCCCGGGCGAAGCGCGCGGCCTGGGTATCTGCGGGTGGCAGGGGGCGGCCAATAGCTGAATCGGGGGGCGGTTCGGCGAGCATGCGGACTTCTAGCACGAAGTGGCCGGATCAAACAGGTAAGCTTGAATTTTTATTGAAGCCTGACTAGTTTAGTCTCAACTGAACTTAGGAGTCCTCACATCGTTACGCCTCCACCCTGGGACGGATCGGCCATGGCCATCGAGGCTCGCAGTCTGCCGGAAGTGCACCGCAGCGTGCCCGTGCCGCCGTTGAGCGCGGGCTGGGCGCGCAAGCTGCTGGCGTTTATCGGTCCGGGCTATCTGGTCTCCGTGGGCTATATGGACCCCGGCAACTGGGCCACCGCCTTGGCCGGTGGCTCGGCGTTCGGCTACACCTTACTGGCTGTGGCGCTAATGTCGTCGCTGATCGCGATCTTGTTGCAGGCCCTCTGTGCGCGCATCGGCATCGCCACCGGGCAGGATCTCGCGCAGTTATGTCGGGAACGCTTTTCCCCCGCATTGGTCTATGTGCTCTGGGCGCTGGCGGAGATCGCCATCTGTGCCACCGACCTCGCCGAGCTGATCGGCACGGCCATTGCACTGGAACTGCTATTCGGTGTGCCGCTGCTGGTCGGTGTGGGGCTGACGGCGTTGGATGCGTTTCTGATCCTGTGGCTGCAAAATAAAGGAGTGCGTTGGCTGGAAGCCTTCATCATTGGCATGCTGGTGCTGATCTTTGGCTGTTTCGCCGTGCAGGTCATCTTGTCGCAACCGGAATGGGGTGCTGTGGCGCGCGGTTATATCCCATCGCTTTCCATCGTCACCAATCAGACTCAGCTTTACATCGCCATGGGCATTCTGGGTGCGACCGTGATGCCACATAATCTTTATTTGCATACCGCGCTGATCCAGTCCCGCGCCTGGGGCCATGACGAGGTTAGCAAGCGCGAGGCCGTGCGCTATGCCAGTATCGACAGCACGCTCGCTTTATCGATGGCGCTGCTGGCGAACTCCGCTATCCTTATCACCGCTGCGGCGGTCTTCCATGCCAGCGGGCGCAGCGATGTTGCAGAAATTGGTGAGGCCTATCAGCTACTCACCCCGATGGTGGGTGTCGGCGCGGCGGCAGTGCTGTTCGCCGTGGCGCTGCTGCTCTGCGGCCTCAATGCCACCGTCACCGCCACCCTGGCTGGGCAAGTGGTGATGGAGGGGTTTCTGCGGGTCCGTCTGCCACCCGTGCTGCGCCGGCTGATCACACGCTCGGTCGCCATCGTGCCGGCGGTGATCGTCACCTGGCTCTATGGCGCGGGCGGCACGGCCAAGCTGCTCATTCTCTCGCAGGTTATTTTGTCGTTGCAATTACCCTTTGCGGTCATTCCGTTGATGCTGTTCGCGTCCGACCGCGCGCGCCTTGGCGCGTTGGCCACCCCACGCTGGCAACTGGTTCTCGGCTGGGCGTCCGCCGCCCTCGTCGTCGTGTTGAACATCAAGCTCCTGTCGGATGCGATCGCCGGGTCGTAACGCCCGGCTCGCCGCTTGCCGCCCGCGCGGAGTCCAGAAATAATTCGGCCCAACAGGATATCCGGGGACACGGCGCACATGGACACCCAAACCGACACGGTTGATCTTTTTACCATGGTTGTCCTTCGCCGCCGGCTGGAAGCGATCATCCGCGAGATGGTCAACGCCCTGTTCCGCTCCGGGCGCTCCGGCGTGCTCAACACGGCGATGGACTTTTCCTGCTGCATCACCGATGCCCAGCATCGCGCCGTCAGCACCGCGCTCGGCCTGCCCATCCATGTCGCCGCCATCGATTTGATCTCCCGCGCGGTGGAGCGGAAATTCGGCGCCGATGTCCATCCCGGTGATTGCTTCGCCAATAACAGCGGTTATCACGGCAACACCCATTGCGCGGATTTTACGCTCTGCGTGCCCATCTTCGTGGGCGGTGAACTGGTCTTCTACGCCATTGCCCGCGCGCATTTGGGCGATATGGGTTTCCCCACCCCCACCACCTACAGCCCGCTTTCGCGCGATCTGTATGAAGAAGGCCTGATGCTGCCCTGCGTGCGCATTCAGCGCGATGACAAAGATGTCCCGGAAGTCCTCGATATCTGCAAGGCCAATATCCGCGCCCCGGAGCAATTCCACGGCGATTACCTCGCCACCCTCGCCGCCGTGCGCACTGGCGAACGTGGCATCCAGGCGCTCTGCCAGAAATACGGTATCGCGACTGTCCGCACCTTCCTCACGCAGTTCCAAACCTATGCGCGCGACATGGCCATCGCCGCGATCAAGAAACTTCCCAAAGGCACCGTCACGCGCACGGAAAACCACGATTCCGAGTATGCCGGCATGCCCGATGGCATCCCCGTCCGCGCCACCATGGAAATCGATCCCGAGGCCGGCCTGATCCATATCGACCTCACCGATAATATCGACAATCTTCCTCTCGGCATTAACCTGACGGAAGCCACTGTCACCGCCGCCTGCCGCGTGGCGGTACTCACCGCGCTCGGCCCCGACGTGCCGCGCGCCACTGGCGCCTTTCAGCGGATAAACTTAAAGTTGCGCGAGGGCAGCGCCGTCGGCCTGCCGCGCTTCCCCGCTGCCACCTCCACCGCGACCACCAGCCTGTGCCACGTGCTCAATTCCCTCATTCAATCGCTGTTCGCCGATCTGGCGGAAGGCCTTGGTGCCGCCTGCTGTACCATCGGAAATCCGGCCTCCTGCCCCGGTGTCAGCGGTAATGATTCGCGCCATGGCCATCGCGCCTACGCCAATCAGGTGATCCTCGGCTATTGGGGAGGTCCCGGCGTACCGGGCCATGATGGTTGGGTCACCTATGGTGGCGCTGGAGCCCAAGGCATGATGTGGCAGGCCAGCGTGGAAGTGACGGAACAACAGCAGCCCGTGCTGATCGAATGCCTAGAAATCGGCGTCGATAGCGGCGGCCCCGGGCAATGGGAGGGCGGGCCGGGTGCGCATTGCATCTACCGCGTGCGCGATGATCAGGTGCGTTTTACGACCAATGCCGCCGCGCATGATTTTCCGCCTTTCGGCGCCGCCGGCGGCCTGCATGGCGGCGCCAGCCATGCTTGGCGCATCACCCGCAACCAGCAGCGCAGTGAACTCGCCAACACCATTGATCTCACGCTTTCTCCCGGAGAACGGCTGGAATCGCAAGCCTGCGGTGGCGGCGGCTATGGCGATCCGCTGCGACGCGCCCCAGACCGCGTAGCCAAACGTGCCCGCGAAGGCTGGATTTCGCTCCCGCGCGCGCGCGACATTTATGGCGTCGTGCTCGATACCAGCGGTGAAACCTATCTGGTCGACGCGCCCGCCACCGATCTCTTGCGCGGCCAATTACGCGCCGCCCGGGCCTAGACCATGGGCATCGATATTGCCGCCGATGTCGGCGGCACCTTCACGGATTTCGTCCTCCGTGATGCAGATGGCGCGATCCATCTCAGCAAATCCTCCACCACGCCCGGGCGCATCGCAGATGGCATTTTCAACGGCCTTACTCTGATCGCCGAACGCCGCGGCCTCGCCCTGAACGCCCTCCTCGCCAGCTGCGACAGCCTCGCCTGCGGCACCACTGTCGCCACCAACGCCATCCTGGAAGGCAAGGCGGCGAAAACCGGCCTGATCTGCACGCAAGGCTTTCGCGACACCTTACTGATCCGTGAAGGCGGCAAGACCGACAGTTACAATATCTATCTCGATTACCCGGACCCTTATCTGCCCCGCTACCTTACCTTTGGCGTCGCCGAACGCATCAATGCCGAGGGTGGTGTCGAGATCCCACTCGACGAACCCGCCATCCATGCCGCCATCGCGCAAATGAAAAACTGGAACGTCGAAGCGGTGGCCGTCGCGCTGATCTGGTCCATCGCCAATCCGGTGCATGAACAGCGCATCGGGGAAATTCTGGAAGCAAGATCGCCTGGTATTCCCTACAGCCTCAGCCACCGCGTCAGCCCGAGCTTACGCGAATATCGCCGCTTCTCTGCCACCGCCATCGACGCTTCGCTGAAGCCGGTCGTGCAGCGCAATATCGCCGAGATCGAGGCCCGCCTGCGCGCGCATGGTTTCAAAGGCGTGCTCACCTTCGTCACGTCCAATGGCGGGCGCACCGCCACGGCGGAAATTCTTGCCAAGCCGGTCTATCTTTGCCTCTCCGGCCCCTCGGCCGCCCCGCACGCCGCCACGGTCCTGGCGCGCGCGGCAAACCTGCCCACCAAAAATCTGACCGGCGGCAATCTCGTCACCATCGATATGGGCGGCACCAGCTTCGATGTCTCCATCACTACCGGCTGGGAAACGCCGATGCACCGCGAAGGTTCCATCGGCGGGCACATGTTCGGCGTGCCGTCCGTGGATGTGCGCACCATCGGCGCCGGCGGCGGCTCCATCGCACGCGTCGATGCGGGTGGCTTCATCCATGTCGGCCCTGCCAGCGCCGGCGCTTGGCCCGGCCCGGCCTGTTATGGCAGGGGAGGAGCGCTTCCCACCGTCACCGACGCCAATCTTACCCTCGGCCTGATCGAGCCAAAAAATTTCGCTGATGGTCAGATCCAGCTTGCTCCCAGCGCCGCCCAGGAGGCAATCCGTCAACACGTGGCAGAACCTCTTGGTATGAACATCGAGGACGCGGCCAGCCTGATTGCGCTGACCGTGGAACAGAATATGGTCGCCGCGATCGAAGAAATCACCATCCGCCGTGGCGTCGATCCGCGTGAATATACCCTCGTTGCGGGCGGCAGCGCCGCCGGATTACACGCCTGCGCCATCGCGCGCGAGCTCGGTATGCGCCTCGTTCTGGTCCCCGGCCCCGCCGGCGTCCTCAGCGCCTATGGCATCGCTACCGGGGATATCCGCTTCGGCTTTGCCCGCCCGCTTTTCGCGTCCAGCCGCGCCTTCGACCATGCCGCGGTCAATGCCGTCCTCGCCGATTTGGAAGCCGAGGGCAGCGCCTATCTGGACCGTATGCGCGTCCCCCCGGCACAGCGCTCCTTCCAACTTACCACGGAAGCCCGCTATGCCGGCCAAGTCTGGCAACTCACTCTGAAACTGGTGCACCCGCGCATCGCGGACGCCACGGCGCTGGCGCAACTGGTGGAGGCGTTTCACACCCTGCATGAACAGCGTTACGCCGTGCGCGCCGACGATCCGGTGGAATTCACGGAATGGAATCTGCTCGCCACTGGCCGTGTCGCCGCCACCCAGACCGGCGCGCCGGCCCGGCGTACGACGATGACCGCCATCGCGCGCCGGCGCCCCGTCTTCCTGAAATCGGCCGGCGGCGTGCTGAACATGGTGGTGCATGATCTTGCGACCTTACCGCCCAGCACCAAATTATCCGGCCCGGCATTGCTGGAAAATACCCTCACCGTTACCCTAGTGCCCCAGGATGCGACCGCTACAATCACCAACGATGGCGGTGTGATGATCGACCTTACTCAAGCTGCCAGCGGCTCCAGTCCGCTCGCCGCGCAAGCCCAAAACCCCGCCTCATCGCGTAACCCCGCATAAGCCTCCGCATCCGTCCCGGTTACCAAGGTTGGTCCGCCCAGCCGCCGCAGCGCCGCGCACAGCGCCGCCCGATGGTCCGCGTCCAGGTGAACCGCCGGCTCATCCAGCAACAGCATCGGCGGTGCGCCCCGCGCAGTGGCGATGAGCGCCGCGTGGCCCAGTACGACGCCGATCAACAGCGCCTTTTGCTGTCCGGTGCTAGCAAGCTGTGCCGGGATGCCGCTCGCTGCATCCGCCAACCCCATATCCGCTCGATGCGCCCCCAGCCGTGCCGCCCCGGCCTGCCTGTCCTGAGCCCGTCCACCCGCCAGGCCGTCGCGCAGCCACTCCTCCACCTCCAAGGCCGGCGCCGCGCGCAGCTGCTCCGCGATCGGGCAGATCAGGGTCATGTACGCGGCGGGGAAGGGGGCAGCCACCCCCTCGGCCAAGGCCGCGTTCAACCGCGCCACCAGCCCTGCCCGCGCCGCCGAGGCCGCCACGCCATGCCGCGCCATGCCATCCTCCAGCCCTGCCAGCCACGCCGGGTCTCCCCGCGCTTCCGCCAGCAGCCGGTTGCGATTGGCCATGGCGGCCTCATAGGACGCCACCTCCCGCGCATGCCCAGGCTCCAGCGCAAACACCAATCGATCCAGAAACCGTCGCCGCCCGGACGCTGCCTCCTGAAATAATCGCTCCATTTGTGGTGTCAGCCATATCGCGGCCAGTAGCGAGGCGATCTCCGCCTGGCTGCGCGGCGGCGCGCCATTCAGCCGGAAGACCCGCCGATTGGCCTGTGCGTCGGGTGACCCCTCGGGCAGGGTGCCAGTACCGATATCGAATTCTCCATCCGGACCTGCGAACCGCCCCGCCACGGCCCAATCTCCTGCCCCGCTGGCCCCCTGGCGCAACAAATCAGCCACCCGCGCCCCACGCAATCCACGCCCCGGCACTAGGAGAGACGCCGCTTCCAGCAGATTGGTCTTGCCGCTGCCATTCGGCCCGACGATCACACTGATCGCCGTCTCCGGCCGCCAGAGCAACGCCGGATAATTCCGAAAATCGGTCAGTGTAAGGCGGAGGAGGCGGCGGGCGGCAGCCTCGCTCACACCCGCATCGGCATCAGGACATAAAGCGCCGAGGTATCCGCCGCATCGCGCACCACCGTCGGCGCCGCGCCATCCGAGAACAGGAATTCCACCTGATCCCCCACCTGATCGGTGATATCATTCAGATAGCGCGCCTGGAACCCGATCTCCAACGGCCCGGCAGAGTAGCTTACCCGGTCGCCATCTAGCTCCTCGGTCGCCGTACCCTGCTCGGGTGAGGACGCCGACAGCACCAGCAAATCCTTAGCCAAAGACAGTTTTACGGGACGCGAGCGCTCCGATGAAATCGCCGCGACGCGGGCGACGGCATCGGAAAAATCCTTTTTGCCAACGCGTAGAATTTTGTCGTTGTCGCGCGGGATGACGCGTTCGTATTCCGGGAATGTCCCATCGATCAGCTTTGACGTGAGAGTAACCGGCCCGACATGAAGCTGGATGCGCGTATCCGAGAGTGCGACACCCACATCGCCGGACGCCTCATCGAGCAATTTGCGCAACTCGTTCACCGTTTTGCGCGGCACGATCACCCCGGGTATGCTACCCGCCCCTTCCGGGAGTGGCAACTCGACGCGCGCTAGCCGATGCCCATCCGTCGCCACCGCCCGCAACACCTTGATGCCATCAGCCTCGGTCGCATGGATATAAATGCCGTTCAGATAGTACCGTGTCTCCTCGGTGGAGATGGCGAACCGCGTCCTGTCGATCAGTCCGCGCAATTCCTGCGCCGGGATCGAAAATTTATGCGGCAGACTGCCAGCCGACATGGACGGAAAATCCTCCGTTGGCAGCACCACCAGCGATGTCGCATAGCGCCCCGCCCGCAAGGCCAGTTGAGCATCCCCGCCAGGATGATCCAGTTCCACTTCCGCTCCATCCGGCAGCTTGCGGACGATTTCATACAAGGTGGCGGCCGGCGCCGTGCAGGCGCCATTGCGCGACGCACTGGCCGGCACATCCTCCAACACCGCGATTTCCATATCCGTGGCGGTCAAAGTCAGCTTGGAATCGCGCACCGCCAGCATGACATTGGCCAGGATCGGGATGGTATTGCGCCGCTCCACCACGCTCTGCACATGGGCAAGCGCCTTCAGGAAAGCGGCTCGGTCGGCCTTCAGCTTCATCGCAATGTCCTCAGTCGAACGCTCTGGCGGCGAGGGCTGCCGCACCGACACGCCAGATGGCACCATACGCGCCGGATTCGGAAAAACAGTGTAGCAACCGGCCGCCAGTCCCGCCAAGCGGGGTTTGCGGACGGAAACTCAGGATTCCAGCATCCGGCGCAGCAATTCCACATCCTCGGCCAGTACGGTATCGGTCTTCATCAGATCGCTGACCCGGGCAATGGCATGCATTACCGTTGTATGGTCCCGGTTGCCAAACCGCCGGCCAATTTCCGGCAAGGACCGCGAGGTGAGTTGCTTGGCCAGAAACATCGCGACCTGCCGGGGCCGCGCCACCGCGCGAGCGCGCCGCGCCGAGGACATGTCCGTCAGCCGGATATTCCAGTGTTCGGCGACTTTCTTCTGGATCTCCTCGATGGAGACCCGCCGATCTTGCGCGCGCAGCAGATCGTGCAGCACTTCCTGCGTCGCCTCCAGCGTGATTGGGCGGTTGAACAGATTGGCATGCGCGACCAGCCGGTTCAGTGCCCCTTCCAGTTCCCGCACATTTGCGGTGATCTTGTGGGCAAGAAATTCCAGCACCCTGTGCGGCACATCCGTGCCAAAACGCGCCGCCTTGGCTTCGAGGATGGCAATGCGCAATTCGAGTGTTGTGGCATGCAGGTCGGCCACCATCCCGCAGCCCAGCCGCGTGCGCAGCCGATCCTCCAGCCCCGAGAGATCGGAGGGCGATTTGTCGGCTGAGATAACAATCTGCCGTCCGGCCTCGACGAGGGCGTTGAAGGTGTGGAAAAACTCTTCCTGCGTGTTGTCCTTGCCGATGAGGAATTGTAGATCGTCAATCATCAGGACATCGACACTGCGGAGTTGCAGCTTGAAATCGATGGTGGACTGGCTGCGGATGGCGGCGATGAAGCGATACATAAAAGTCTCGGCTGACATATAGGCAATCGTGGCGGGCCGCCCCCCGGCTTGGCGCCGGTTGGTCAGCTCCCAGGCAATGGCATGCATCAGATGAGTTTTGCCCAGCCCAACGCCGCTGTACAAAAACAATGGGTTGAAGCCGGCGCTGGCCGGTTGTTCCGCCACGCGACGGGCACAGGCATGGGCGAATTCATTTGGCTTGCCGACGACGAAGCTTTCGAAGGTAAAGCGCGGATCTAGCCCGGCCGTGGCCTCGGCGCGCGGTTCCGGTGTGATACTAGATGCCGGCGCAATGGAGATCGTCGGCGTGGCGTTGGCAGAGTGAGGCACGGGCACGTCCTGCCCGCCGGCATGGCCTCCTACGATAGGCGCAGCAGTTCCGTTCGTGCCAGCGTCATGGGCACCGGACGTATTCAGCGCGGGCGTTGAAGTGCGGACACGGAACTCAACCCGGCGGATCTGGCGGTTTTCCAACTGCCACAGCGCCACCAGCCGGTCGCCATAATGGCTGCGCACCCAATCACGGAGGAAGCGGGTGGGTAGATGCACGGTAATTTCGTCGCCATCCAACCCGGCCAGGGTCATTTGCTTGAGCCAGGTCCGGTATTCAACCTCACCGACCTCGCCCTGCAATTGGCCGCGGATGCGGGCCCATTGTGCCGCTAATTGGGGGGCAGTGGATTGGGGAGCCATCGATTGCGATACGGCCATTTTCGCCATCCTGGCCCCCGCCCGCGCGGCCGCTAATCCAGCGTCCTGTAGCCCGGCTTCCTCGGGCTGGATGGGCATTTCAGCCCTGTCGCCGCTTTCTGAAGCCACCCTGTCCCCGCTCCGTGAAATCCGCCCCTGATGACCAGCACGAAGCACCAAATATAACAGAGTGAAGAATTCTAGCAATGCAAAACTGTCGAAAATACCAATATAATTCGGTCTTTCTTAGAAAAATAGCGCGTCCACCAAATGTTGGCATGCGCGCTATTTTTTAATACCTAGAGCTATATTTTTTTACCGTCTTCTCAACTGAGACGGCGCAATACGAAAACGGTTGCGTCAGGACGTCGCAATCGCCTTCACGCGTGCGGACAAGCGTGAAATCTTTCGCGCGATGGTATTCTTGTGTGCCACACCCTTCGAGGACGCGCGCTGCATTTCCGGCTGCGCGGCACGCAGGGCTTCCACGGCAACAGCCTTGTCGCCGCCGGCGATTGCGGTTTCCACTTTCTTGATCGCGGTTCGCATACGCGAGCGGCGCGCGGTGTTGCGTTCTGTACGACGTTCGATCTGACGAATGCGCTTACGCGCGGATGCGGTATTGGCCATGGGCTCCAGCGTCACATAGGGGGGAATGGAGATAAGGTGGTCTGAATAAATAGGAAACTCCCCGATGACGAGGACGGGGAGACAGAGCTAGCCTATGGGGCGAACGCCAGCAAGTCAAGAAAGGGTTGGGCGGAATTGTCCATCATGCGGCCAATCATGCATTTGCCCTTTCGGACGTGACTTTTTTGCGACAGAGTTGCCCCCGTTTTCCAGTCGATTTTCATCATTTGGAAAAATTCGGCTTCCGCTTTTCAATAAATGCCGCCATGCCCTCTTTCTGATCCGGCGTGCCGAACATCGATAGGAACAAGGCCCGTTCAAACCGCACGCCTTCCGCCAGGGTGGTTTCAAACGCACGATTGACCGATTGTTTCGCCATCGCCATCGCCACTGGCGACAAGGAGGCTATTTTTTCGCCCGTCTTGATCGCTTCCGCGATCAGTTGATCCGCCGGAACCACGCGAGAGACAAGGCTGGCGCGCTCCGCCTCCGTCGCATCCATCATGCGCGCGGTGAGCACCAGATCCATCGCTTTCGCCTTGCCGATCGCGCGTGTCAGGCGCTGCGTGCCACCAACACCGGGAATGACACCGAGATTAATTTCCGGCTGACCGAATTTCGCGCTGTCGGCGGCGATGATCATATCGCACATCATCGCCAATTCGCAGCCACCGCCTAATGCGAACCCCGCCACCGCGGCGATCACCGGCTTGCGAATGGTGGTGACGACTTCCCAGTTGGCACTGATGAAATCATTCCTGAACACGTCCGGATAAATACGCGGCTGCATCTCCTTGATATCCGCGCCGGCGGCGAAGGCACGCTCCGATCCGGTCAGCACGATGGCGCCAATCGCATCGTCGGCATCGAAAACGCGCAATTGCTTAGCCAACTCCTGCATCAACTGATCGCACAGCGCATTGAGCGCTGTCGGGCGGTTGAGGCGGACCAGCCCGACCGCGCCATGAGTCTCGACAAGGATCATCTCATACGCGGCCATGTGATGCTCTCCAACAGAACAGGTGTGTTACGTAGCTAGCGCTGGGCGCGCGGGCAATAGAAGGTGCTGCGCCCCAATTGCACGATACGCTTGATCCCCTTGCAACCCAGCATTCCAGGGCACTCGGGACAGGGTTCTCCCTCACGTCCATAGACTTTCCATGCGTGCTGAAAATAGCCCAGCTCGCCATCTGGTTGAACATAGTCGCGCAAACTGGAGCCACCGGCTGCAACGGCCTCGCGCAATGTCGCCTTGATCTCCAACACCAACCGAGCTGCACGCGCGCCGGGAACAGTGCGTGCCAGACGCAAGGGCGAAATTCCGGCCCGAAACAGCGCCTCACACACATATATGTTACCAAGCCCCGCGACCACGGACTGATCGAGCAGCGCCGCCTTGATCGGCGTGCGTCGGTCATTCAACGAAGCCGACAGGCTGGCCGCATTGAACGCATCATCCAGCGGTTCCGGCCCCATCCCAGCAAGCAGCTTATGATGGTCTTCGGCATCGGTACGTACCAGATCAATTGAACCAAACCGGCGGGGATCGACAAACCCCACCCGCCCGCCATCTTCCGTCTCAATCACCAGATGTTCGTGTTTGGTCTCGGTGTTCGCCCCCACATGGCCGATCAGCATGCGCCCGGACATGCCCAGATGGATCAGCACGCTATCGCCACCCTGCAACCGCATTAGAATATATTTGCCACGCCGGCGAAAATTTTCGACGCGCGCCCCCGTCAAACGCTTTGCCAAATGCGGAGGCAATGCCCAGCGCAGATCGGCCCGGTTCACCAGCGCGCGCGCGATCCGCTTCCCCTCCAGCACAGGGCGCAGGCCACGCATCACGGTTTCAACTTCTGGGAGTTCCGGCATGAG
This sequence comes from Acetobacteraceae bacterium, assembly GCA_009693795.1. Taxonomy (GTDB): domain Bacteria; phylum Pseudomonadota; class Alphaproteobacteria; order Acetobacterales; family Acetobacteraceae; genus SHWF01. Next base: position 12,286 of record SHWN01000001.1, on the reverse strand, counting down.
TATCAATTAGGCTATACGTGCCATCCCATGAGCGAAACCCCCACCCCAGCGCCCACGACCGATTTCGGTTTTCGTCCCGTCCCGTTGGCGGCGAAGAAGCCGATGGTGCGTGCGGTGTTCGACAGCGTCGCCAGCAAATACGACGTGATGAACGATCTGATGTCGCTGGGCGTGCACCGAATCTGGAAAAAACTATTTGTTGAGGTGCTAGACCCCAGGCCTAGCAAAACCTTGCTCGATCTGGCGGGCGGCACGGGAGATATTTCTTTCCGCTGGCTCGACAGGAGGGGTGGCCCGGTCATTCTCTCTGATATCAACGCCGCTATGCTGAGCGTCGGCCGCGACCGTGCCATCAACCGAGGCTATGTCGCCGGCCTGAGCTTCCTCGTCGCCGATGCCGAATGCCTGCCGCTTCCGGATCGGTCGATCGACACCGTTTCCATGGCCTTCGGCCTGCGCAACTGCACCGACAAGGGCGCCGTGCTGCGAGAAGTGCGCCGTGTCCTGCGACCTGGCGGCCGCTTCCTCTGCCTGGAGTTTTCGACCGTTCAGGTCGCCGTCCTCGCCCCCGCCTACGATGCCTGGTCCTTCAAGATCCTCCCCCGCCTCGGCCAGGCGGTGGCAAAAGACGGCGCCAGCTACCAATATCTTGCCGAAAGCATCCGCATGTTCCCCAATCAGGAAACGCTCGCCGCTATGATGCGGCAGGCTGGATTGTCCCGCGTCACGATCCGCAACCTTTCCGGCGGCATTGTCGCGATCCACCAGGGTTGGCGGTTATGAGCATGGACAAAAAAATCCTCCTCATCGTCTCCGGGGGCATCGCCGCCTTCAAGGCGCTGGAGCTGATCCGCCTGTTGCGCGGCAAATCCTACGCCGTCACCTGCGTCCTGACCGAGGCCGGCGCCCAGTTCGTCACCCTGCTTTCGCTGCAAGCTCTCAGTGAATCAAAAGCTTATACCGATCTGTTCTCACTCACCGACGAAAGCGAGATGGGCCATATCCAGCTTTCCCGAAGCGCTGATCTGATCGTCGTTGCCCCCGCCACCGCCAATATTCTGGCTCGCATGGCGACGGGACTGGCGGATGATCTGGCCACCACCCTGTTGCTTGCCACAGACAAACCCGTCCTCGTAGCCCCTGCGATGAATGTGCGCATGTGGCTCCACCCGGCGACCCAGGCCAATATTTCTACTCTCTCCGCCCGAGGCGTCACATTCATCGGTCCGGACGAGGGCGCCATGGCCTGCCACGAATTCGGCCCCGGCCGCCTATCCGAGCCGCCCGCCATCCTGGCCGCCATCGAAGCGGCGCTGGACGCACCCAAACCTTTGTCCGGCAAACACGCGGTCGTCACGTCGGGACCCACCCACGAACCGATCGACCCGGTGCGCTACATCGCCAACCGCTCGTCGGGCAAGCAAGGCCACGCCATCGCCGCCGCTCTGGCCAGCCTGGGGGCCCGAGTAACGTTGGTCAGCGGCCCGGTCAACCAGCCCGACCCATCTGGCGTCTCCATCCGGCGTGTGGAAACCGCGGAGGAGATGCTGGCCGCCTGCCAATCTGCGTTGCCCGCAGATATTTTTGTCGCTGCCGCCGCCGTGGCCGATTGGCGCGTAGAACAGGCCTCGACGGGAAAAATTAAGAAAAAGGAAGGTGTCGCCGCACCCTCCTTATCCCTTGTCCCCAACCCAGACATTCTCGCCACGCTGGCAAAGCCTGGCCCCAACCGCCCAAGCCTCGTCATCGGCTTCGCTGCCGAGACCGACGATCTGCTCGCCAACGCGCAAGCAAAGCTCACCCGCAAGGGCTGCGACTGGATCGTCGCCAACGATGTCTCCCCCGCTACCGGCATCATGGGCGGCGACGAGAACGCCATCCATCTGATCAGCAAAGCCGGCGTCGAGGACTGGCCCCGCCTGCGCAAGGACGATGTTGGCCGCCGCCTCGCCGCGCGTATCGCTAAAGAGTTCACATGACCCAAACCATCGCCGTCCGCCGCCTGCCCCATGCCGAGGGTTTGGCGCTGCCGACCTACGCCACCGATGGCGCCGCCGGAATGGACCTGCTGGCGGCCGTCTCTGCCGCCATCACCATCGGGCCGGGTGCCCGTGCCCTCATCCCCACCGGCCTACAAATCGCCTTGCCGTCGGGCCATGAACTGCAAATCCGCCCCCGCTCCGGCCTCGCGCTGAAGAACGGCATTCTGGTCGCCAACAGCCCCGGTACGATCGACGAGGATTATCGCGGTGAGCTGGGCATCATCCTGCTTAACGCCGGCGACGTCCCTTTCACGGTCGATCGCGGTATGCGTATCGCCCAGGCCGTTCTAGCCCCCGTCACCCGCGCCGCCTGGGCGGAGGTTAAAACCCTGCCGGAAACTGGCCGAGGCGCTGGCGGTTTTGGCAGCACCGGCACCGGCCGATGACCCGCGACCTCCCCGCCAACATGGCTGACCGTCTGATCGTGGCGTTGGATGTTCCTAATGTTGTCCAGGCCCGAGAGATCGTGGCCAAACTCGACGGCGCCGTCGCTTTCTACAAGATCGGCATGTGGTTGCTCTACGTGCCAGGCACGGAAAAGTTCATTGATGACCTGATTGCCAGCGGTAAGCGCGTCTTCCTGGATGCCAAGATGCACGATATCGGCGAAACCGTGCGCGCCGGCGCCGCTAGTGCCGCCGCGCGCGGCGTCAGCTTCCTCACCATCCATGGCGAGCCCCAGGTGATCCAGGCTGCGATGGAAGGGAAGGGGGCCTCGTGCCTCAAAATCCTCGCCGTCACCGTGTTAACCAGCCTGACGGGTACCGATTTACAAACAATGGGTTATAGTAAGACCGTGCCCGAACTGGTGGCTCAGCGCGTGGCCAGCGTTGTCGCTCTCGGCGGCGATGGTATCATCGCCTCCGCCCAGGACGACCCAAACACGATCCGTGCCCAGGCCGGGGCACCCAATCTGCTGATCGTCACCCCCGGCATCCGCCTGCCCGGCAGCGAGGCGGGCGGTCAGAAACGCATTTCTACCCCCGCCGCCGCCATTGCTAAGGGCGCCGATTACCTGGTCGTAGGCCGCCCCATCGTCGCGGCACCAGACCCGCGCTCCGCCGCGCAGTTGATAATCGCGGATATGGAGCGTGGCGCGGCGGAGTAATTTAACGCCGCCACCAGCCGAGTTTCTTATTCTCCGCCGGCACCTCGTCCACCCCGATCAAGATCGGCTTGATCGCCGGCTCGGCTGGGGCCGGTTCTGGCGCAACAGGCTCTGGCATAACTGGCGCCGGCTCGGCGGCCACGGCAACCAACTCAGGAATTGGTTGAGGGGTAGGTGCTGGCTCTGGTAGAGGAGCCGGCTCCGGCACGGGTTCCGGCACCATGACAGCGACGGGCTCCGGGGCCGTCGCTTCCGCGATCGGCTCCGGCACCGTTGGCGTGAGATCAGCCAGGGCAGGGACGGGGGCCAGGGCGGGGGCCACCGCGGCCTGCTCGGCGGCCTGCTCCGCTTGTTCCAGAACGGCAAAGATATCATAGCTCTGCCCGCCGAAGGGATCGGCCGGAGTAGGCCCCGCATAGGCCGGAACATCCGGTTGCTCGGCACCCGGCTCCGCCACCGATGCCAAAGTGCCATCTTCGTCGCGCCGCCGGCGTCGGCCACCGCGCCGGCCACGTCGGCGATTGGCGCCCTCGCCGGTCTCGCCCGTACCTTCCCCTATGGTGTTGGCCGTTGGCACATCGGCCACCGGTGTAGCCTGCATAGGACCATCCTCGCCCTCAGTGGCCAGTTCCGGTGTCGCCACGTCGGCAGGGGGTGCATCCCTGATCGAGATCTCGGTTGGCGCACCCGTCGGCTCATCACTCCGCCCGCCCCGACGGCGCCGCCGACGTCGGCGACGGCGTTCACTCTCCTCGGCAGTTTCCCCGGCGACCGGCTTGTCGTCATCATCGGCCTCGGCGACGATCCGGGGCGCTTTTGCGTCCTCGCCTGTCTCCGCCTCATCCTCCGCGACATACACGGGCGCGGGCAGGGCGGGCGGTGGCTGATCCACCTGGATCGCAGGCGGTAATTCGGACGGCACCGCGGCGCGCACTCGCTCGATCCGAATCTCCGGCGCGATCAGCTTTTCGTCAGCCGAGAAGGTGATCTGCAAGCCGTAGCGGGCCTCAATCTCCACCAAACGCGGGCGCTTGTTATTAAGGATATAGAACGCCACCGCGCCGGCGACATGCACCACGATCTCGGCGGACCGGCGTTTGCCGCCTTCTTCTTCGATCTGGCGCAGCACATGCAGCGCGGCTGTTTCCACGCTGCGCACATGCCCCATGCCGCCGCAATGCGGACACACGATTAGCGAGGTCTCGGCAAGGCTCGGGCGCAAACGCTGCCGGCTCATTTCCAGTAGGCCAAAGTGGCTAATTTGGCCGACCTGGATGCGCGCGCGATCGTTTTTCAGTGCTTCTTTCAGCCGCCGCTCGACCATCGCGTTGTGTTTGCGTGATTCCATGTCGATGAAATCAATCACGATCAGCCCGGCCAGATCACGTAACCGTAATTGCCGCGCCGCCTCATCGGCCGCCTCCAGATTGGTCCTGAGCGCCGTCTCCTCGATATTCCGCTCGCGCGTGGATCGGCCTGAGTTCACATCGATGGCGACCAAGGCTTCCGCCTGGTTGATCACCAGATAACCGCCGGAGCGCAGCTGCACGGTCGGGCTGAGCATCGCATCCAGCTGTGCTTCCACGCCCTGACGGGCAAAGAGCGGCTGACCATTTTCGCGCCAAAGTTGAACTTTGTTGGCGTGGCTCGGCATCAGCATGCGCATGAAATCATGCGCCGCGCGCCAGCCTTCCTCGCCATCCACCAGAATTTCGTCCACATCGCGCGAATAGACATCGCGGATGGTTCGCTTGATCAGGCTGGCTTCTTCATAGATCAACGCCGGGGCGACGGAGCGCAGCGTGTGCTCGCGGATATCGTCCCACAGCCGCAGTAAATATTCGCAATCGCGCCTGATCTCCGGCTTCGGCCGGTTGGCCCCGGCGGTGCGCACAATCAGCCCCATGCCCTTCGGCAAAGCCAGCTCGGCAGTCACTTCCTTTAGCCGGCGCCGATCGGTGGCGGAGGTTATTTTCCGTGAAATCCCGCCCCCGCGCGGCGAATTGGGCATAAGAACAGAATAGCGGCCGGCGAGCGAAATATAAGTGGTCAGCGCCGCGCCCTTGCTGCCGCGTTCTTCCTTGACGACCTGGATCAGCAGAATTTGCCGCCGCTTGATCACCTCTTGAATTTTATAGCTCCGCATGAAGCGTGGCGGATTGCGCCGCTCGCGCGGCTCCTCGACCGTATCGCCGCCCAGCGATTCTGGTGCTGGCGGCTCCGGTTCGTCGGACGTGAACATGAAATCGTCGTTGGCCTCGATGGTCGGATCGTCGCCTCGCGCCTGCTCGCCTTGCGCGTCCGGCTGATTGTCGTGGCCGCGTTGCCCAGCGATGGCATTGGCCTCACCGGCCGCTTCGGGATCAGTGGCGGCAACCATGTCGGGTTCGGGAGACACCGCCAGGGGTGCCGGTAGGGGCGGATCTGCCAGATGAATGGCGACATGATCGGCGAGTACGGGTTCCGCCGCCACCACCCGCTCAACGGCGATGTCCAGAGGCTGCGCCCGTTCCTGCGAGATGGCGGCAGCAGGTGCCTCGCTTTCCCCGATTGCCTGCGCAGCCGGCGCCACGTCAGCTTGGTCGTCCCCGCGAGCGGTTTCCGTCGTGGTTTCCTCTATTTTCTCTTCCGAAACCTTCCCCGGAAGCTCCGGCACTGCCTCCCCCAAGGCCTCCTCGGCCGCGGCCTCGGCTGCCGCGCGATCCTCCTCGTCCGCTTCATTGCGGGCATCTTCCATCTGCATTTCAATCAGGTGCTGCCTGTCGGCGACGGGGATCTGATAGTAGTCGGGATGGATTTCCCCAAACGCCAGGAACCCGTGTCGGCCGCCGCCATATTCGACGAAGGCGGCCTGCAGGCTGGGCTCTACCCGAACCACCTTGGCGAGATAGATATTGCCCTTGAGCTGTTTCTTGGTGGCGGTCTCGACATCGAAATCCTCAAGCCGGGATCCGTCCAGTATCACCACGCGGGTTTCTTCCGCGTGCGTGGCGTCGATCAGCATACGTTTGGTCATGGGGTGGTGAACTCCGATAGGCCGCCGCGTCGATGCGATCCCAGGCGCGATAGAGCGGTGCGCAATGGGGTGCGGCGTCTGATCCGTGAAGGATCGGCGCCAACGGGTGGCTGATGTGACGTGAAACGAGGCGCCGGTCCGGCAAAACCAGGCTGGCGCCGAAAAGAAGGAGGAAAACACAGGGTATCCTGGCGGCGTCGCCGTGCCACGTCCGCGCAGCAGCCAAACCCCGCTTGGCCGAAGCCACCGGGTCGTTCAGCCGATAGGCGGATGGCGTAGCGGCAGTCATCGAACTCCGAGCCATGGAACTCCGTTTGGTCTCTCTGTCCCGCCCGAAATCGATCATCGTCCGGCGGGTGCGGCGCATCCCCAGATCAATCGGGAGACGCAGCCTTGTTGCGCGAATGCCAGCCGTTGAAGGCCCCCGGCGCGCGCTAGGCGCGCGCACGGTCGACGATTTTGGGCGTATCGCGTAATGTCAATGCAAAACCCAATCCCCACAAACAGGCATTGGCGCGGCTATGACTTCGTGACGATCCGCCCGATTGGGCCTGGGGCTCGGCAGAGCCGCGTGCCCCAAGTCGCATCATCGGGTGCCCCAACCATGAAGCAATCCGCCTAGGCTCGCAAGGGTACCTTTTCCGTTCCGTTTATCCCGGGCAGTGAAGTGATTTTAATCAATAACTCATGTAGTGACCCACATAGGGTGTTTCAGAAAGTATGCTATCAAATCAACGCATGGACGAATCTCCCTTGCCGTTGCGGCGGGTTCTGTTGGCCCATCTTGTGACGGGCTGCTTCCTGCTGCCCGACTGGATGCGGGCCGCCCTGGCCGCGCCACCAACAGCCGTGCCGGTATTGGGCACACCCGCACCAGCGTCATCACGTCCGGCAGCCTTGCCGCTGGTCATGCTGGACCCCGGCCATGGCGGCAAGGACCCTGGCGCTATCGGCGTCTCCGGCACGCATGAAAAGAAAATCGTCCTCTCCGCCGCCCTCGAACTGCGCCGGCAATTGCTCGCCTCTGGCCGCTACCGGGTGGAAATGACCCGCTCGCGCGATGTTTTCGTTCGCCTGGAGGAGCGTGTCGCCCGCGCCCAGTCCCGCCGGGCCGCATTGTTCGTCTCCATCCACGCCGATGCAGTGCCTGATCGCTTCGTGCGCGGCGCCTCGGTCTATACGCTCGCCAACACCGCCTCGGATGCGCAGACGGCAGCCCTGGCGCGGCGCGAGAACAGCGCCGATCGCTTTGGCACCCCCACCTTTCGCGATGTGCCCCCGAATGTCGGGCGTATCCTGGCCAGCCTGGTGCGCCAGGAAACCCGCCTCGGCTCCGCGCGCATAGCGCAGGCCCTGGTGCGCGATCTGGATCGCGATGTGAAGTTGCTGACCAATCCGTCGCGCCATGCCAGCTTCATGGTCCTGAAATCCGCCGATATCCCGTCCGTGCTGGTGGAGATGGGCTTCATGTCCAATCCGGACGACGAGGCTGCTTTGCGTCGTTTGGAGCACCGCACCCGTGTCGCGGCGGCAATCAAGCGATCGGTGGATGGATATTTCGCTGCTGCGAACTATATGGCACGAATGGCCGGGTAAGCGGCCTGTCCCCATAATTGGCCGGTTCTTGAAATCGACCGGTCCCTCTCTGGTTCTCCTCATCTGGACATGCCAATCAGCGACCCATGAGTGGCTCATCCCCTCCCGGAGTGCCTTCCGGCACCCCCCCCACGCCGCCCAGCCGTCAGGCTGAGGAGCGGCGCGCGCGCCGTAGCCGCTCGCCCTTTCGCTGGCTTGGGCGGATGATTGGGGCCATGGTTGGCCTGGGCCTGATCGCCGGCCTCGTCGCCGGCCTCGTCCTTTATGCCGGCTATCGGCATTACAGCGCCGAGCTGCCCGATGTGGATGGGCTGCGCTCCTACCAGCCACGCGTTATGAGCCGCGTGTTCGCCTCCGACGCCAGCCTGATCGCCGAACTGGCGACGGAGCGCCGCCTATTTGTCCCGCTGAAAGCCATTCCGGAAATGGTGCAGCGTGCCTTCATCTCCGCCGAGGACCAGAATTTCTGGGCCCATCCCGGCATCGATCCGGTGGCCATCCTGCGTGCGGTGGTGATGGATTTGCAGAGTTATGGTCAGGGCCGCCGCCCAGCCGGGGCCTCCACCATCACGCAGCAGGTGACGAAGAACATGCTGTTGGACAATTCGCTGTCCATTGCGCGCAAGGCGAAGGAACTGATCCTCGCCGTACGTATCGAGAACAGCCTGACAAAGGAACGCATTCTTGAACTCTACCTAAACGAAATTTATCTGGGCTTGCAGGCCTATGGCGTGGCCGCGGCGGCGCAATCTTATTTCAACAAGTCCCTGGATGAATTGTCCCTCGCGGAGGCCGCCTTCCTTGCCGCGCTGCCGAAGGCGCCTAACAACTACAACCCTTTTCGCCGCCCCGAAGCCGCGAAAGGCCGGCGCGACTGGGTGATCGACCGCATGGCCGAGGATCGCGTCATCACGGCTGCGCAGGCCATCCAGGCGAAAGCCAGCCCGATCCAGCCTGCCGCCTTTCGCCGCCAAGAAACCGTCCCCGGCGCCGATTGGTTCGGCGAGGATGTGCGCCGCCGTCTGGTGGATAGCTATGGCGCCGATGCCACCACTCAGGGCGGATTGATGGTCAGCACGAGCCTTGATCCGTCCCTGCAGGCCGCCGCCGACCGCGCCCTGCGCGGCGGGCTGATGGCTTATGACCGCAAGCATGGCGGTTGGCGCGGTGCCGTGGCGCAGCTTACGCCCGGCCCCAATTTGCCCGCCACCTGGATAACGCAGCTACCGCAGACACCGCGACCCCCCGGCATGCTGAGTGAATGGCGCCTTGCCGTGGTGCTGGAGATTTCCGACAATGAGGCCCGTGTTAGCTGGTCGGAAGGGCAAGCCGATCAACCCGCCGCGCTAGGCCAACCCCACCACGGAACCCTGCTGCTGTCTGATCTCGCCTGGGCGCGCCCGGTGAAGGGCAAGCAAATGGGCCCGCCACCGCGCCGCATGTCTGATCTTGTGCAGCCTGGCAGCGTGGTGATGGTGGAGCCCGCGCGGCAACTCGCCCTGGCAGCGGCCGCGCCGGGAGGCAAGCCGCCGCCACGAGGGCTGGGCCGGCGGGACCGCGTACTGCTGCGTCAGATCCCCTTGGTGCAAGGCGCGCTGGTCTGCATCGATGTCGCCACTGGCCGCGTGCTGGCCATGGTCGGCGGCTGGAGTTTCCAGCTGAGCCAGTTCAACCGCGCCAGCCAGGCGCAGCGCCAACCCGGCTCCGCATTCAAGCCGTTCGTCTATCTGACCGCGCTCCAAAAGGGGATTTCCCCCAGCCAACGCTTCCTCGATGCGCCGTTCGTGCTGGATCAGGGCGCTGGCGGGCGCTGGCGGCCGGGCAATTTTGGACTGGACTTCAACGGCCCTGTCGCGCTCAGCGCGGCGCTGGCGAAATCGCTCAATCTGGTGACGATCCGCGTCGCAGACCGGGTGGGCATGGAAGCGGTGGCACAAACTGCCATTGCCTTCCACGTGGTGGACAATATGCCACGCGTGTTGCCCGCAGCCCTTGGCGCGGTCGAAACCACGGTGCTGCGGATGGCCGGGGCCTACGCCTCCATCGCCGCTGGCGGTCGGGAGGTGATCCCCACCTTGATCGACAGCGTGCAGGATCGCGATGGAAAGGTGATTGCGCGCGCGCGCGCCGAACCCTGTTCGGGCTGTAAGGATCCTGCCGGAGTGCCGTTACTGGCCGATACCCGCAGGCAGATCGCCGATCCAGCGAGTAATTTTCAGCTCATCACCATGATGCAGGGCGTGGTCCAGAGTGGCACTGGGCAAAGTGCCGGGATCGGGCTGAACCGGCCGATCGGCGGCAAGACGGGCACGTCGCAGGATTTTAACGATGTTTGGTTCGGTGGCTTCACGGCCGATCTGGCGGCAATCGTCTGGCTTGGCTACGACATGCCAGCCAGCCTGGGCGGTAGCGAAACCGGTGGCTCCACCGCCGCGCCGATCTGGCGGGAATTTATGACCACGGCGCTGAAGAACCGTCCTCCGTTGGCCTTCATCCCTCCCGCCGGGATCAACTTGGCGCGCCTGGGCGACACCATCGATGCCTTCAAGCTTGACCAGGTGCCGGGCGCTTCTGCGCCGCTGGGCGAGAACGATGCCGCTCCCGCCGTTGTTGCACCGCAAGCCGGGGCTGGCGCACCGTCGAATGCGGCTAGCCCGTCCGATCCTGCCAGTGCCGCGCGCACGCCCCCCACCCGTGCGCCGGGGCAGGGTGGGCGGGTGGACGGCGGCATTCCCGGCCTGTATTGAGCCGCCCCATCCGCACCTTCCAACAAGGCCCGTCATGTCCGCCGAGTCCGACGCATTGAACGAACAGATCAAGCAGTCCGTCGCGCTGCTGAGGAGGCATCTTTGACTGGGATGTGGCGCAAGACCGCCTCGCCGAACTGAACAATTGCGCCGAAGATTCGACCATTTGGAACGATGCGGTGAGCGCGCAGAAAATCATGCGCGAGCGCAATCACCTTGCTGGTCAGATCGACGGTGTGCTGAAACTGGAAGGCGACGTCACGGACACGTCGGAGCTGATTGAACTGGCCGAGGCCGATAACGACACGGCCATGATCGCCGATGGCATGGCCAGCCTGCGGGTTCTCGCCGCGGAAGCTAAGCGCCGCGAAATTGAAAGCCTGCTGTCTGGCGAAGCCGACGGCAATGACTGTTTCATCGAACTTAACGCCGGCGCTGGCGGTACGGAAGCGCAGGATTGGGCGGAAATGCTGATGCGCATGTACACGCGCTGGGCCGAAAAACACGGCTGCAAGGTGCAGCTGCTGGAAGAAAGCGAAGGCGAGCAGGCTGGCATCAAATCTGCCACCCTGCAAATCAGCGGCCAGAACGCCTATGGCTGGCTCAAGACCGAAGCCGGCGTGCATCGCCTGGTGCGCATCAGCCCGTTCGACGCCAACGCCCGCCGCCAGACCAGCTTCGCCAGCGTCTGGGTCTACCCCGTGGTTGATGACAATATCGAGATCGAGATCAACGAGGCGGATCTGAAAGTGGACACCTACCGAGCCTCAGGCGCTGGTGGACAGCATGTGAACAAGACCGAAAGTGCCATCCGCCTAACCCATATCCCCACCGGCATCGTCGTCGCCTGCCAGACCGATCGTAGCCAGCATCGCAACCGCGCCACCGCGATGGGCATGTTGAAAGCGAAAATGTACGAACAGGAATTACAAAAGCGCGAAGCCGCCGCGGCGTTGGTGGAAGACGCCAAGACCGCCATCGGCTGGGGCCATCAGATTCGTAGCTATGTACTCGCGCCCTATCAACTGGTGAAGGATCTGCGCACCAGCTGGGAAACCAGCAATCCAGACGCCGTGCTGGATGGCGATCTTGATGAATTCATGGCCGCCGCCCTCGCCGCGCGCGTCGGCGCCACCCGCAGCGAAGCGAGCGCGCAGGCGCGCTAGCGACAACGACGGGGGAAGGCGTGATCAGCGGCAAGACAATGCCTCCTTTCCTGCTGACTGCCGCCACGTATGGCTGGAGGGCGACCGTCTTGCCGGCGCGCAGGAGCTGGATCAACTGAATTGCTCTCCTGATTCGCGTTTTGTAGTCCGTTTTCCAGATCTCGGCCCGTCGGTCATCGATGCGGATGAGGGTATGTATATTCTGGTGGTTTGCGAAATTCTTGTGGGTCATCTGCCCGTTGATTTCGCGCAGGCTTTGAACAATGACAGCGGGCTTTGAACAATGACAGCGGGCTTTCAACCATGACGACGGCGTTGAGGCTCGGCCATTAGGGGCGCACCTGGAGCCAGTCGACATTGTGGATCACGGTGTAGCTTTGGGTCTCAATACAGCCATGATCAGCGTCGACTGTTAGGTGTATTCTGATCGTTGTACCCTTGTATTTCAAGGCTTTATGCTCATCGACGAAGACCTCGACATTCTCGCGCAGGGTTCCCTGATTGCCTTTCAACGCGAGAATGTAATCGGCTTTTTTCTCGATGATTTTCGTGGCGATGTTGCGCTGGCAGCCCATCGCATCGATCGTCACCACCGCGCCCTCGGCCGACAT
>SHWN01000047.1 GCA_009693795.1 Acetobacteraceae bacterium | reverse complement strand
GCTCGTTACCATCATCTATAACGTGTTCGGCTGGCCGTTCAGTTCCATGATCGTGGTGCTCGGCCGCGATAACTTTTCCCTCGGCCCGGTCGGCATCGGCATGCTCGCCAGCATGGAAGGCATCGGCGCGTTTTTCGGCGCCATGGCGGTCGCGTTCTGGGTGACACCACGCCATTATGGCCACGCCTACGTCAGCGGCGTTATTCTCTACCTCGTCATGCTGATTGTCGTCGCGCAAAGCAGCAACCCGATGATCGCCAGTGTGGCGCTGCTATTCACCGGCATCGGTGGCGCCGGTTTTGCCATCATGCAAAACACTATCGTCTTTCTCGCCGCACCCGCGGATATGCGCGGGCGTGTACTGGGCATCCTTTCGGTCTGCATCGGTACCGCTACCATCGGGTTTCTCTGCCTCGGTATCGCCGCGCAGTTCCTCGGCGCCATCACCGCCTGCACCGCCGCCGGCCTGCTTGGCCTCTCGGCCATGGCGCTCACCTGGAAACATTGGCGCATGATTTAAGCCGGATGCGGAATAGGGTGCATTCTTTTTTTCTCCAAAGAACGCATGAGGACATGCCACGGCCCGAAAAATGACGATGGTGGGGTTTTTACAAGCCAAAAACTGCATAAATCTCGCCAGCTCCTGGCGCCACCCGGAAAACTGGCTGGATCGGTCCACCGCCAATTACAACCAGGAAATCAGCCGCGTGCTGGAGCAAGGAAAATTCCATCTCGGATCCTTGGACGATCGCCTAGCATGCCCGATAAATACGGCAACGACCTAAGGCATACCGCGGAAGAAGGCATACGCTGCGTAAAACTTGATCCGCTCGCCGTGCTGATGGCCATGGGCATGGCTACCAAACGCCTCGGTCTCGGCGCCACCCGCTCCACCACCTATTACGAACCCTTCGATGTTGCCCCCATGTTCATGACCGTCGATCACCTCCCGGCCGGCGTGCCGCCTGGAACGTCGTCACCTCCGTGGACGATGGTGAGGCAATGAACATGGCCATGACGTACATGGCGAGTACGATGCGCGCTACGACCGCGGTGATGAATTTATCGAAGTCGTGTGGGCCACTGGACATCCTGGGACGACGACACCCTGATCCTCGACCGCGCCACCAACCGCTTCGGCGATCCCGCAAAGGTCCACCGCCTGGATCATGTAGAAAAGCATTTCAAATCGCGCGGCCCCTTCACGGCCCCGCTCGCCGCAAGGCCACCCGACCGTCATCGGGGCCGGGCAATCCAGCCAAGGAGTAAATTCTCCGGCCGCTGGGCCGAGGTGATCTTCGCCTACCCCAACACCATGCCGCAGGCGCATCGGATGTAAAAGAAACTGCACGAGGATATCGAAGCTGCCGGGCGCGACCCAAATCACGAAACACACATCTGCACTCTGCTCTATCAATGCGCGGCGGCAACCAAGATGGAGGCCAAAGATAAATTTTCTCTCATAGAAAAACTATCTACCGGCACCGACACCCACTCCATTCTCTTCGAAGCTCTAAACTTCGATTTCGCTACCGAAAACCTAGATGATCCCTTCACCCCAGCAAAACTCGCCTCCATTTCCGGCGTGTACACCACGCGCGATCGCGCCATCTCTGAAACCGGCCGGCCCGATCCCACGATGCGCGAATTCATGCGCTACTCCGGCCACGCCCGACCCCACAACGCCGTCGTCAGCGGACCAAAAGAAGTCGCACCAAACTGGAAGAAGTGTTTGAAAGCCGCGCCTGCGACGGCTTCGCCGCCGCCGCCGCCCATATCCCCGGCAGCTAAGAGAATTATGTCACCCATGTCATCCCCGAACTGCAATGCTGCGGCCTGCACAACAAGGATTACGCAGGCCCCACCCTAAGCAAAAACCTCGGCCTAAAGGCCCCGTAGTCAGCGGAGAACGCATGATCTAAAGGCTAGGTTGGGAGGAGGGAAGTAAGAAAGATTGGGGCTTCGCCCCCAAACCCCCACCAGGGTCGTGTCGTCCCTAGGCCTCCAGCCCAACAGTCAGATCACCGCACCGCTGCGCGGAGTTCGGCGATCTGAATCTTCATGGATTTTTGTAGCTTCTCGAACGCACGCACCTCGATCTGGCGCACTCGTTCGCGAGAGATGTTATACTGGTGCGATAAATCTTCCAGCGTGGTGGGTTCATCCTTCAGCCGCCGCTCAGTCAGGATATGGCGCTCGCGTTCGTTCAGCGTTTTCAGCGCTTTAGCCAAAAATTTCTTGCGGCCCGAAAACTCCTGCTTCTCGGCCAGCACGGTTTCTTGGTTTTCCGCATCGTCGACCAGCCAGTCCAGCCACTCGCCCTCACCATCCTGACGCACGGGCGCGTTCAGGCTATTATCCGGCGCGGCGAGGCGACGGTTCATATTGATCACGTCCTGCTCGGGCACCGCCAGCAAATGCGCGATCTTTGCCACCTGCTCGGACTGCAAATCGCCCTCATCGATGGCCTTCAACTGGCCTTTCAGCCGGCGCAGATTGAAAAACAGCTTTTTCTGCGCCGCCGTGGTGCCCATTTTTACCAAGGACCAGCTATGCAGGACATATTCCTGGATCGCCGCGCGGATCCACCACATGGCATAGGTGGCGAGACGAAACCCGCGATCCGGATCGAACCGCTTCACCGCCTGAATCATGCCAACATTACCCTCGCTGATGAGTTCCCCCACCGGCATGCCATAGCCCCGATACCCCATGGCAATCTTCGCCACCAACCGCAGATGGGAGGTCACGAGCTTATGCGCTGCTTCCATGTCCTGATGATCGCGCAGGCGATAGGCCAGCGAAAGTTCTTCTTCCGGTGTCAGCATCGGAAATTTACGGATGTCTTGCAGATAACGGCTCAGATTATCTTCCGGACCGGCATTGATAACAGCGGAAGTCATAACAGGCTCCTTTCTTCCCCGACCGGATCATCCCATGTGGCGATGAGCCTCGGTTGCGGACGAATGTGATGGCCAAGTCAAAGCCATCGTTAATGGGCGCAGAAAGGGCTTCTTGGTCCCGGAACCCCTACCCCCTTTTTGAAGCTGTAGGGATCCCGAACCACCCATTGGCATAGCGCACCCAGCCAAACCAATGGTAAGGTTAATACAGGACTAGCCCGGTCCTGTCAACATTACGGCATGATTAACTGTGGTTCATGAACCGGCAGTCGCGTCCAGCGCGGCCAGCAAGACGGTCATGTCCGGCGGCGGCGGCGTGGTGAATTCCAACGCCTTACCGGTGCGCGGATGGGCAAAGCCGAGCCGCGTCGCGTGCAACGCCTGGCGAGGAAAATCCAGCAATAGATGCCGCACATCGCCCGGCGCGGCGCGCGCGGCGGCGGGAACGCGGCGTAAATAGACCGGATCACCCACCACTGGATGCCCCTTGGCCGCCAGATGCACGCGGATCTGGTGCGTCCGCCCGGTCGCTAACCGGCATTCCAACAGCGCGACAACGGCATGCCAGGCACGCAAGGTCCGATACCGCGTCAACGCCGCCTTCCCGCCACGGGCCACCAGTGCCATCCGCTTACGCTCGCGCGGATCGCGCCCAATCGCCCCCTCGATCTCCCCCGCGCCCGGAGAGGGCAGCCCCCAGACCAGCGCCAGATACGCCCGGTCCATATCGCGCGCGGCAAAGGCGGCGGAGAGCTTAGCCAGAGCCTGCTCCGTCTTCGCCACCACCATCACCCCGGACGTGTCCTTATCCAGCCTGTGCACAATCCCCGGCCGCTTCTCTCCCCCAATCCCCGGCAGAGTATCGCCGCAATGGGCGAGCAGCGCGTTGACCAGCGTATGATCCAAATTACCCGGCGCCGGATGCACGACCAGCCCCGCCGGCTTATCCAGCACGATCAAATCCGCATCCTCATATAAAATCGGAAACGGTATCGCCTGTGGCAACGGCGTCGCGGAAACCGGCACTGGAAAATCCAGCTGGTACGCCGTCCCCGCCCGCACCAACGCCGCCGGCTCACGCAGCACCTTGCCATCGCGGGACAGCCGACCTTCCTCGATCAATACCTTGACGCGGGAGCGCGAGACAGTGCCGATGGCATCCGCCAGAAACCGATCCACGCGCTGCCCGGCCGCGGCTTCCGGGGCGGTGAGCAAAAAAGGCACGGGCAAAAATGGTGTGGGAACGGGCTCGTCAACGGCCATGCGACATCGGATAACGCGGATCGACGACGAAGGGGAGTGCGAAACGTGGAACCAGGGACATTGCGGGCCTTAAAGATTTTAGTGGTGGTGATGGGTGTGGCAATTGTCGGCGGAACAGCCACATTAGGCATACTGATCATCAAGCACCTGCGCGGCAGTGATCCCGCCCCCACGGCCGTAACCACCCTCCCCATCCCTGCCTCGCCCACGGCCCTACTGCACCAACTGGACGAGCCCGGCGGCAGCACCATCACCGCCATCGCCCTTAGCCCCGACCGCCTCGCCATCCAGCTACGCGGTGGCGGCCCGGACCGCGTGGTCTTGCTTGATGCCCGCTCCGGCACCCCAATCGCGCGCATCGCCCTCAGCCCCTAACCCGCCAAGGAACTCTGCATATGACCAAGGAAGACATCACCGCCTGGGCGCTCGCCAATGGCTGGCAAATCCTCGGCAGCACGCCGTGCCTCACCAAACCCTCAGCCCCCAAGGAAGCCATCGTGAGGCTGGTCTTCAAAACCACCGTGGTCAATCTGGAAGTCAAGAAACCTGCAGGAAAATGGGAAAAGATGGGCGGCGAAGCCTATAACAAGATCGAGATTGATCCCGAAACCGATATGCCGAGCGGCCTGGGCCTGGAAATGATGCCCGGCTTTCGAATGCTGATGCGCGACAACAAGGACAAACAGGTTTTTGCCGCGATGACGGGTGGGCCGAAGCGTGGTTAGGTGGTTCGAAAATACGGCTCCACCACCCCACGCAACAGCACCGTTAATGGATTTCCGCGCCGGTCCAGGGTCTTGCCGGAGGCCACGCGCACCCAGCCCTCGCTAACGCAATACTCCTCAACATTGGTCTTCTCCACGCCCTTAAAGCGGATTCCGATACCGCGTTCGAGCAGCACCGCATCGTAATGCGTGCTTCTCGGATTATTGCTCAGGCGATCAGGCGGTGCGTCGGTCATGCGAGCAAACTTTCAGTCGCGGAATAGCGGGCAGTCACGGGATAGCGGGTTATCAGGCTTTCTTGAGCCATCCATCCGGGCCTTGCTGCCAATAGGTCAGGCTATGGCCGGCGGATTTGGCGGCAGCCCAACGGCTGCGGGCGGCTTGTAGGTCGGCCTCGTTAGTGCCGTCAAACAAATCAAAGATTCGGGTAAAGCACGCCATGTCGCCGCCCTCCGCACCGTCGAGGAGAAACAGGAATGTTGCGCCATTCGGTACATCGTCATCGATGGTCAGCCAGATCGGCTGGATATCCGCGTCACCATCGGCCGGCGTGCCATGTGGCAAAAAATCCTTACTTTCCCACAACGCTGCATCCAGTTGCGCGATGCGGTCCTCGCGCACGCTGCGCACCACGGCCCGCTGCCCCGCTGCGAGCGTGCGATGCAGCAGTTGCGGCAACGCCGCATCCGGGCCGGTGCGCGTCAGGTGATAAAAACCGATCTCCGTCATTTTTCGTAATGCGCGGCCACCAGCTCGTTCAGCAGCCGCACCCCATAGGCCGTCGCCCCTTTCGGCACGCACGGCGTATCCTTGCCATGCCAGGCGACACCTGCGATATCCAGATGTGCCCAGGGCTTGCCATTGACATAACGCTGGATGAATTGCGCCGCGGTAATGGAACCGCCCGCGCGCCCACCGGCAACATTCTTCATATCCGCAATGTCCGAATTAATCTGCTTGTCATAGGCGTCGCCCAGCGGCATGCGCCACAGGCTTTCCCCGGTCGTGGTGCCCGCCGCCAGCAAGTTATTCGCCAGATCATCGTTGTTGCTGAATAGGCCTGCATGTTCATGGCCAAGCGCCACGATCATCGCCCCCGTCAGGGTCGCCAGATCCACCATGAAGGCTGGATCGTATTTCTGCTGGCAGTACCAGATCACATCGGCCAGCACCAACCGGCCTTCGGCATCGGTGTTAATCACCTCCACCGTCTGGCCGGAATAGGTTTTCACCACATCCCCCGGCCGCTGCGCGTTCCCCGACGGCATGTTTTCCACCAGACCAACCAGGCCGATCGCATTGACTTTCGCTCTCCGCCCCGCCAACGCCGCCATTAAGCCTACTACACAACCAGCACCGGCCATGTCCCATTTCATGTCTTCCATCCCGCCCGCCGGCTTAATGGAAATGCCGCCCGTGTCAAAGGTCACCCCCTTGCCAATAAAGGCCACCGGCTTCTTGCCGCGCGGCCCACCATTCCAGTGCATCACCACCATGCGCGCTTCATTCACGCTGCCCTGCGCGACGCCCAGCAACGCGCCGAAGCCCAACTTCATCATCTCGCGCGGGCCGAGCACTTCCACTTTCACACCCAGCTTGCGCAAGGGCAAGCAACGCTTCGCCATCTCCGCCGGATTCAGCACATTCGGCGGCTCACTGACCAGATCCCGCGTCAGGAACACACCCTCGGCCACGGCTTTAAGCGCCGCATAGGCGGGGCGCGCTTTCGCAGCATCCTCGGCCAACACCGTCAGCTTCGCCAGCTTCGGCTTGTCGGCCTGCTTCTCCTTGGTCCGATACCGATCAAAGCGATAAGCCCGCAAGGTCGCGCCCAGCGCCACGCTCGCCGCCTCCGCCGCGCTCAATCCATCGGTTGCCACAGTCGCGACCATCTCGCGGGCCAGTGCCGCCACCGCCTGCCCGCCAATATCTTCCAGCTTTTGTGCGTTGCGATCCGCCGCCTTACCGATGCCAATGGCGAGCACCCGCGACAGCCCCGCGCCGGGCGCCAAGGCGTTACAGCTCTTGCCCTTGCCACCGGTGAATTCTGTTGCCGCGAAGGCCCGCGCGATCGCACCGCCCGTCGCCTTGTCCGCCTGCGCCCAAAGGCCAGTTGGCTTGTCTCCCTCACCGATCAACAGCACCAACGCGCCCGATTTGGGCAGGGCGGATTTGGCGAAAACAACATCCAGCATGATCATGTGACTCCGTGACGGTTCGATGTGAATACCGAGTGTAGCAACGCCCACCCGCTTTGCCACGCCCGCTTGCATGCTTTATCAGCCGCACATGACGGAGCGCCTGTCACCCGACCGAGCCGGCCTCGCCCGCGCCTGTGCTTTATTGCGCGCGGGTAAGCTGGTCGCGTTCGGGACGGAAACGGTCTACGGCCTGGGCGCCGATGCCACCAATGATCATGCCGTGGCCAGTGTTTTCGTCGCCAAGGGCCGCCCCCACTTCAACCCCCTGATCGCCCATTACCCGGACGCGGAGGCCGCCTTCGCACATGTGCGTGCCACCGACATGGCCCGACAACTCGCCGACGCCTTCTGGCCTGGGCCGCTGACCCTTGTGCTGCGACGTGCGGACGCATGCCCGATATCGCTGCTGGCGAGCGCGGGCCTCGATACACAGGCGGTGCGAGTGCCGGCACATGCCGACACGCTGGCCCTGCTGCGCGCGGTCGGCCAGCCCATCGCCGGACCGTCGGCCAATCGGTCCGGCCAGGTCAGCCCGACCAGCGCCGCCCATGTTCTAGCGGAATTATCCGGCCGAATTGCTGGCGTGCTGGAGTCCGGACCCTGCGAGGTCGGGGTCGAATCCACGGTGCTGGATATTAGTGGCGATCATCCCGTGCTGCTGCGCGCGGGCGGGATCACCCTGGAGGCGATCGAAGCGGTGATCGGGCCGGTGGCGCACACCGCGCCGGCGGCTGGGGTATTGCGTTCACCGGGTCTGCTAGCCTCGCATTACGCGCCCACATTGCCGGTCCGGCTGACCGCAACCGAAATGCGTGCCGATGAGGCGTTGCTTGCCTTTGGCCCACCATTGCCAGGCGCCGGGCTGGTATTCCAACTCAGCGCCGCGCAGAATCTGGCCGAAGCGGCGGCGCGATTATTCGCCGGGCTGCGCTGGTTGGATACGCAGGGACAGACGCGCGGATTGGTGCGAATCGCCGCGATGGCTGTGCCATCGTACGGTCTGGGCCGCGCCATCAACGACCGCCTGCACCGTGCCGCCGCGCCACGCGCCTGATCAGGAAAGGATTGCCGGGTGAAAGGCTTCAACGATCTGGCCCACCGGCTGCACGAGAGGGAATTGCAGCTTCTCTATTCGCTACGCCATACGCGACACGAACAGCCGACCGCGGAATTGCCGGAACTCACGCTCGGCCAGCGCATATTGGATTCCAAGCCCGCCATCGCCGGTTCCTGGCGCTTCATCGTTATTCAAAGCACCACACTGCTGGCCTGGATGATGCTGAATGTAACCGCCTACGTAAGGCAATGGGACCCTGTCCATTCATCCTGCTCCATCTCGTGTTGTCCTTCAGGCCCCGCACGCGGCGCCCTTCGCCATGGGAACCAGAATCGCCAGCCCGTGATCGACCGAGCCGAGGGCACAACGATTCCACGGTCAATCTGAAAGCAAAACTTGAAATCCAATAGCTCCACCAGAAGATCCTCAAGATCCTTCTGATGCGGGAAAAGGAGATCCTCGAGTTGATCCATCTAGTCAGCGGCACGACCGGCCGTGGCCACCCGGCATAAAATCTGCCCATTTACTTGCACCCTGGATCGGTCGCCACAGCGCCGGAACTAACCTAATTTACACTGTGAGGAGACCCGATATGCCCGACACCCCGCCCATGACAAGAATAAAATCATCTGCCTTGGCCTTGCTGCCTGCCATCCGCTCCATCGTCGGCGATCCTGGCCTGCTAACGGATATCGCCGATACAGCCGCCTATGCGCAGGACTGGAGAAAACTTTACACCGGGCACACCGCCGCGGTGATCCGCCCCGCCAACACGGCAGAATTATCGGCTGTCGTAAAACTGGCCGCCGCTGCCGGCGTGGCGCTGGTGCCGCAGGGCGGCAACACCTCCATGGTAGGCGGCGCCACCCCGCTGGAGAACGGTTCGGAGCTGATCCTCTCACTCACGCGCATGAATCGTGTGCGAGACATCGATCCGCTCGACATGACCATGACAATCGAGGCCGGCGTCACCCTGAAAGCGGCGCAGAACGCCGCGCTGGAAGCCGGCTGCATGCTCCCGTTGTCGATTTCATCGGAAGGGACCGCGCAAATCGGCGGCGTGCTGGCTACCAATGCGGGCGGCAACAACACGGTACGCTACGGCAATGCGCGCGACCTCGTGCTCGGGTTAGAAGTGGTGCTGGCCGATGGCGAAATCTGGAACGGTCTGCGTCGGCTGCGCAAGGACAATACCGGCTATTGTCTGCGCCAGTTATTCGTGGGCTCCGAAGGCACGCTCGGCGTCATCACCACCGCCGTTCTGAAGCTGGTGTCAAAGCCGCGCGATATCGCCGTGGCCTTCTGCGCCGTTGCCGATGCGCAGGCCGCGCTCGATCTGTTCGGCCGTTTCCAGGCGCATGATGCCGCGTCCCTGCAAGCGTTCGAACTAATGTCCGGATTGGGGATTGAATTCGTGCTGCGCCATATCCAGGGCGCGGTGCTGCCAGTAGCCACGAAGGCGCCGTTCTACGCTTTGGTGGAACTTGCTACCCCACGCCCCGACGCAGGCCTGCGCGCCAGCCTGGAAGCCGTGCTGGAAGGCGCGCTGGAAGCCGGCATCGTGCTGGACGCCGCCATTGCCGAATCAGAAGCCCAGCGCGCTGCAATCTGGAAATTACGGGAAGAACACACGGAAGCCCAAAAACGCGAAGGTGCGTCGGTTAAAAACGACATCTCCGTCCCCGTCTCCAAGGTTCCCGCCTTTATCGCGCGTGCCACCGCGGCCTGCGAAAAACTTATTCCCGGCGTGCGCGCCGTTCCGTTCGGCCATATGGGCGACGGCAATATCCATTTTAACCTTGAACAACCCCTCGGGGTAGACCCTGACTGGTTCCTGGCCCAAGACCACGCCATCATGGAATGCGTGAACAACGTGGTACGAGACTATGAAGGCAGCTTCTCCGCCGAACATGGCATCGGGCGGTTAAAGCCCTATATGATGCCTGACTGGCGCGGCGGGTCGGAGCTGGCGATGATGCAGCGCATCAAACGGGTGCTGGACCCGTTGGGAATTTTGAACCCAGGGCGGGTCTTACCCAAAGAACATCTAGTTTAATAACTTGCGCGTAACGCGTTCATTCAATTCAATTGGACATTGGAAGCGACCATGCGCCAGAGAATATTTTCAGTGTATGGGTATTAAGTTCCAAGGGAAACCGGACCGCCATCAGAGATGTCTCACGAAACAGCAGTATGCTTGTGAGTGACGGGGTGGAGGAGCCGGCCGGTGCCGTCTTAGGTGTCGAATGCGCTACGTGCGGCCGGCGGTTTTACGACCGAGTTCAAGGGCGTCGTAGGACGGCGACGCACCGGCCATCAGCCACCGAAAACCCTGTGCCAACAAGGTTTCCATGTTCTTCGCATCCACATGCGGATGGCCGCAGGGCACGTTGTGGTGCTGACAAATAGCAAGGATATCTGCAATCGCGGCGGCAACCGTAGGATGCTGGTATTGGCGGGGAAAACCGAGATCCTGCGAGAGATCGCCCTCGCCAATGATGACAACGCCGATGCCGGGAATTTCTTCTAGCATCTTCGGTAGATTTTTAATCGCCTTGACTTCTTCGCACATAATGGCAACGAGAATTTCGCCATCCGGCGCTAGCGGCCAGACATCTGCCCGCTGGTAATAGTCCTGCTGCGAAATCCCCCAGTAGCGGGCTGCGGCGGCGGGCGCATCGCCGCGCTGGCCTTGCGGTTCATAACGCGGCGCGGTGGGGGGGCGCGGGTAACGGCAAGCCTGCACAGCGTTACGCGCCTCCGCCACGGTGGAAACATGCGGCCAGATGACGCCATAAGCTCCAGCATCCAGCACCTGCTTGGCGATCCATTGATTCATCTCGGACCCGTTGGGCGGAATGCGCACCATCGGCGCGACAGGCGGGGCGACGGAGCCGAAACGCGCGATGCGGCCACGATCCAGCATGTATTGGAAACAATCACGTAACGTCGCGATGTCATATGGCCGGTGTTCCATCTCGAACACCACGGCATCGTAGGGGGCGTTGCTAACTGCTATGGCGGCGTTGATATCGGCCGGAGCGAAGCAGGTAAAGGTCGGCTTGCCCTCCGCGAGCGCCTGGATGGCACCGTTCAAGCGTTGGGTATCGGGCATTGAAGGCTCCCCTAAAAAGGTGCGTCACCGCGCACTGTGGTGCGGTGCATATAACGATCGCCCGCCTGTTTATAATCGGCCACCGCGTAATGCATGGTGCAGCGATTATCCCAGATAACCAGATCATGCAGGCGCCATTGATGGCGATACAGAATTTCTGGGCGTGAGGAATGGGTGAACAGGAATTCCAGAAACGCATCGCTTTCAGCGGGCGCCAGGCCCTCGATATTATCGGTAAAACCGCGATTTACAAACAGTGATTTTCGGCCGGTTTCCGGGTGCGTGCGGATGATCGGATGGCTGGCATAACGATCCACGACGGCGTTTGATTGGCCCACCAAATCCTTACCGTAGCTGGTGGTCTCCTGCGCTTTCGCCAGGCTGTGCACGGCGCGCATGGGGGTGAGAATGTCTTTCATGCGATCGGATAATGTCTCATAGGCTCGGTAAAGATCGGCGAACATCGTATCGCCGCCATAGGGCGGAATTTCACGCGCCAGCAGCAGGGACGCCATTGGCGGGGCTGGTTTCCAGGAACCGTCGGAGTGCCAATACGTGCCGGCATCCTCTCGGCCTTGCGGCACGCCATCCTTTTTCTTGTTGGACACACGGTAGATCTCCGGATGACGCGGCAAATAATACTGGCTGAGCAGAGAGCCTTGCGACACCTCGCCGCGCTGCAGTACGCCGAAGCGGCGGCTGAATGCGATATGCTGTTCAGGGGAAATATTTTGATCGCGAATAACTAGCAGCCCATCCGCATCGTTCCAGGCCTGCCGAATGGCAGCGAACTGGTTGTTGTCCAATGGCTCGCGCAAGTCGATACCGGTCATTTCCGCGCCGGATGAGGGCGAGATGCGGCGTGATTGAAAACCCATGGCATATTCCTCCTGCCCGGGCATGATGATGCTGGCCGGAGCGATGACCGGTCAATAGAGTGCGGCGCGAGAGGTGGAGGGCGTAATATGGGCGGCAATCAAATCCGGCTGGGGCTGATTGGTTACGGCGAGATCGGCAGCACCCTGGGACGCGGCCTGCGCGGCGCGGGGCTGACGAATGTGTCCGCCTATGACAAATACGCATTCGACGGCCCGTATGCGGCATTGATCCAGGGGCGGGCGAAGGAAGTGGGCGTGACCTTGGTCCGCTCGCCGGAGGAATTAGCCGCAAGCTGCGATCTGATCCTCGGGGTTACGCCCGGCTCATCATCGCTGGCCAGCGCGGATGCTTTTGCTGGGTGTTTGGGGCCGCAGCATGTGTTTGTCGATGTGGCCTCCGCGACACCGAAGATGAAGCAAAGCGTGGCAGCACGGCTGGCGGCGACGGGAGCGGTGCTGGGGGATGCCTCGATCCTAGGATCACCGAAAGATGGGCATGGCTTGTCCATCCTCAGCAGCGGCCCGGCAGCGGCGCGGTTTCGCGATGCGATGGTGCCGTGGGGCATGACGATCGAAGCCGTGCCAGGGGAGATCGGCGCGGCATCCGGGATTAAAATCATCCGCTCCGTCTTAATGAAGGGGATGGAAGCAGTGGTGCTGGAGTGCCTGCTCGGTGCTCGGGCTTATGGGATCGAGGAAATGATTATTGCCTCGGCGTCGCGTTCCTTGAACAAGCCGTTTATCGATACGATGAACAACCTATTAACGACGGATGTTATCCATGCGCGCCGGCGCAGCGAGGAGGCGGATATGTCGGCCGATGCGCTGGCCGATGCCGGGATTGAACCTCTGGTCACGCGCGGCACGGCGGCGCGGTTACGCTGGGTGGCGGAGCTGGGGATGAAGGAGCATTTTGAGGGCGTGGTGCCGAAACACTATTCCGACGCGCTGGCCGGCATCGAGGCGAAGATGAAGGCTGCCGCCAGCGAGTGATCAGTACGGCACTGTCCCGTTCATAACGTTGCGGTGTAACACGCGCCGATTCAGGCCCATGCCGTCAGGCGGCAAGGCGTGATGCAGCAAACAATGAGCCCCACAGCACCAGATTGCCCTGCCACCAGCGATGAGAATAGACATTTTCTGCTTGCGTCACGTGTCCGCGCAGGCGGATCAGCAAGGCGCGGCCTCAACTTCGTCCATGCCGATGATGTGGGATGAATGATTGCCGAGATAAAGCGCCTTGCGCCCGGTGTCAGGATGGGTGCGGACGGCCGGGCGATCGACCGGGCGCGTTCGCGCTTTTGTTCCTCGGTGGCGAGACGACCGCCGCAATTGATACGGCTGGCTTCCCGCTATGGATGGCACGCAGATCGGCGATACGGGATTTTGTTACGTCGGGCAGCGAGGCGTAGCCCATCATCCTATTTACGAACTGGGTTTCCCCGCCCGCCGGTGGCAATTGCACCGCGTCCAGCATGGTCAGCAATGACGGCACGGTCTGCAGGATTTATCGGTGTGCCGGAAGTAATTTCTGCGCACGCGCAGCACCTCCGATGGGTTGCCATGTTCGTCGAGATTATAGACCGTGTGGACCGCAGCATAGCGCTCCGCATCGATCAGGCGGTTCACACGCTGGGATTCTATTTCGCCGAAATTGAGGGTGAAATTATATTGTTGCTGCTTGGCCAGATGCTGGTCGCAAAACACCCCTAACAGCCAGTCGCGGCTCGCAGCGTCCAGTGGTTGGGACAGATCAAGCCGGCGATCTCAATCCTGCCGATCGCCGGCAAAGGCCAGGTTTTATCGGCGCCCGGGCCGGTGTGCGGTAAGGGCGGGCCGTTCCAGGGTGTTGCTCATCATAAAGGACCTTTGCAATCCGGGCGGGGCGCGGCAATCTCATAATGCGCGCGTTGCTCTGGCGATGCTGGCAGTTTGGGGGATCATCATGCAACGACGGACATTCTTGCGCCATGCGGCGGCCTCGGTGGGCGTTGCCGCCGCGCCTGGGCGGTTTGCCATCGCCCAACCGGTCCGCGGCAAGACCCTACGTGTGGTTCCGCACGCCAACCTGACCCTGCTGGACCCGCATTTCACCACCGCTTTGGTCACCACTAATCATGGTTGGGCGATCTATGACACCTTGTTCGGGGTGGACGCCAAGCAGCAGACTAGGCCGCAAATGGCGGCGGGGTATGTGACCGAGGATGATGGGCGGACTTGTCTTATCACCCTGCGCGACGGGTTGAAATTCCATAACGGCGAACCCGTCTTGGCCCGCGATTGCGCGCAAAGCCTCATCCGCTGGTCGGCGCGCGAGGCGCTGGGGCAGAGCGCCGCCAAATTCATTGATAGCTGGGGGGTGAAAGACGACAAGACCATCAGGATCGCGCTGAAACGCCCTCTTCCCGCCCTTATTCCACTCATGGCGCGCGTAGGAGCGACCATTCCTTTCATCATGCCGGAACATATCGCGCGCACCGATCCATTCAAGCAGGTGACGGAAACCATTGGCTCCGGCCCCTATAAGTTCGTGAAGGACGAATTCGTCGCTGGATCGCGAGCGGTCTATACGCGCAATGCCGATTATGTGCCGCGCCAGGAAGCGGCGGAATGGACATCGGGCGGCAAGGTCGCGCATTTTGACCGTATCGAATGGCATGTCATTCCCGACGTCGCCACCGCCGCCGCCGCGCTGCAATCGGGCGAGGTGGATTGGTACGAACAGGTCTCAGCCGATCTGGTACCGCTGTTACGGGCCAACGCCAATCTGCGCATCGGGCTGGCCAATGTCTCCGGCTATAACGGAATTTTGCGCTTCAACCATATCCAGCCACCGTTCAACAACGCCGCCATTCGGCGGGCGGTGATGATGGCGGTGGACCAAAGCGATTACATGGCCGCCGTGACCGCAGCCGATCCCACCGCATTCAAAACCTGCAAGGCACTGCTGCCCTGCGGCACGCCGGATGGGCGGGAACTGGGTGCCGCGCTGATGCCGGGCGACCTGGCTCGGGGGCGGTCGGCGTTGCAGGCGGCGGGGTACAATAATGAGAAGGTCGTGATCATCAGCCCGTCGGACTTTCCCACCATCGGGCCATTTGGCGATGTCACCTACGATTTGCTGAAAAAGCTAGGGATGAATGTAGAGCTGGTGCAAACCGATTGGGGCACGGTGACACAGCGGCGTAATAACCGGGAAAGTGTGGACAAGGGCGGCTGGTCGATCGTGCATACCTGGGGTTCGACCAGCGCCATCGGTAATCCGATCAGCCAGTTCTTTCTGCGGGGCATGGGCAATGCCGGCTGGGCTGGATGGTTCAAGGACGATCTGGTCGAGCAGCTGACCGAAGAATGGCTGCTGGCGGCCAGCGACCAGGAACGCGGCGTGATCGCTGACCGGTTACAAACGCATGCTTTTCAGGCCATCCCCTTCGTGCCGCTGGGGCAGTTCCAGATCCGCAATGCGTATCACAAATCCCTGCAGGGAATGATCGAGGCGACTGGGGTGTATCCCTGGGAAATACGGCGGATCTGACTGCCACGTGGGGGCGCTGGCGCCAATGCCGCACCCAGCCCGATTTGGCACATTTTTGAGCGCAATAGGCCACGACTCCTATGAAATTCTGCATAAATTTTAGTCAAAGCCTGCCCTAATCTCGCTCCTGCGCCGATAGACTTCTAAAAATTCTTCAAAATTCTTATAAAAACGGCATATTTTAAGGCTGGCACGGTTCTTGCTTAGTTCTCCAAGCGGCGGCCGTACGGGCCGGCGTATGGCGCGCAACCAACATGCAAGAGGACACAGGGAACATGACGACGATCTCACGACGCAACTGGCTGAAGGGGGTCGGCCTGGCCGCCACCTTCGCCGCCGGCATTGGGCTGGCGCCTGGCGCAACCGCCGAGGCTCAGGCCCAGGCTGGAGGCGCCATCAAGGTTGGCATTCTGCATTCGCTCTCCGGCACCATGGCGATCAGCGAGACCACGTTGAAGGACGTCATGCTGATGCTGATCGAGGAGCAAAACAAGAAAGGCGGGCTGCTCGGCAAGAAGCTGGAGGCGGTAGTCGTGGACCCAGCTTCCAACTGGCCACTCTTCGCCGAAAAGGCC
>SHWN01000046.1 GCA_009693795.1 Acetobacteraceae bacterium | reverse complement strand
GATACCATTCCGGATTGGCCCGCATGGTATCGATGCTGCCAGGGGAAATCACGTTCACCCGGATATTATAGGGCGCGAACTCGGAGGCTAGGCCACGCGCGAATCCGACCAGACCCATCTTGGCGGCGGAGACATGGGCGCGCCCGGCACCGCCGACAAAGGCTCCTTCACCGGTAAAGAACAGGATCCGTCCATATTTGTTCGCAACCATCTGCTCGATAACCGCGCGCGTCAGGTAAACGGCGCCGTCCAGCACCACGCCGCGAACCGCTTCCCAATCCTGCACCGTCAACTCGGTGAAAGGTTTATGCGGTCGCACGGCCGCATTGTTGATCAGGATATCGATGCGGCCGAACTCAGACATCGTTCGCGCGACCATCGCCTCAATCTCGCCCAGGTTTCCGACATCGCCGATCACCACCAGCGCCTTCACCCCAAGCGCCCGCGCCTCATGCGCGACGGCCTCCGCCTCGGCCTGATTGGTGCGCGCATTGACCACGACATGCGCGCCTTCCTGGGCCAGTTTTAGCACCGTCGCCCGGCCGATATTGCGCCCAGACCCGGTGACAAGTGCCACCTTTCCCTCAAGCTTGCCCATGCTTCAGCTCCTCAATCGCCATGGCCGCGATGATGACAGGACGCGGACGGCTGTGCCTTCGATCAGACAACGCGCCCGGAAGCAGGGTCCAGCAGATGCATGTTGTTCATATCGACATGCATTTGTAGGGTCTCGTTCGGGCGCACCGGCGCGCTCGGGTCGATCCGCGCGCAGAGCGGTTCGCCGACGACGTGGAAATGCACCATCGTCTCCATGCCCATCGGTTCTACCACATCCACCAAGGCCGCCATTCGTTCCAGGCCCGGCTTCGGATTTTCCTTGATCTCCGTCAGATGCTCCGGGCGGATGCCGAATGTCATTGCCTTATCCTTATACGGCGCATAGCGATCCTTGCGCGCGGCCGGGATCGGCAACGTTGTCGATTCAATCTTAATGCCCAAACCATCGCCATGCTGTACCACATGGCATGGCATGAAATTCATTGCCGGCGAGCCGATGAACCCCGCCACAAACCGCGTCGCGGGGTTGTGATACAGCTCCTGCGGCGGACCCACTTGTTCAATCACGCCATGGTTCATCACCACCACCCGATCGGCCAACGTCATCGCCTCAATCTGGTCATGCGTCACGTACACCGTCGTGGTGTTCACTTTCTGATGCACCAGCTTGATTTCCGTGCGCATCTGCACACGCAATTTGGCATCCAGGTTCGACAACGGTTCGTCGAACAAAAACACTTTCGGGTTGCGCACAATCGCGCGCCCCATCGCCACGCGCTGACGCTGGCCACCCGAGAGCGCGCGCGGCTTGCGGTCCATTAGCGGCATGATGTCCAGAATCCGCGCCGCTTCATCGACGCGCTTCTTGATTTCTTCCTTACTGAATTTTCGCAATTTCAAGCCAAACGCCATGTTATCGAACACCGACATATGCGGATAGAGCGCATAATTCTGAAACACCATGGCGATGTCGCGATCGCGCGGAGGAACATCATTGACGATGGTGCCGTCAATTAAGATCTCTCCCGCCGAAATCTCCTCCAGCCCCGCGATCATCCGCAACGTGGTGGATTTGCCGCAGCCAGACGGGCCAACCAGAACCACGAATTCATGGTCCTCAATCTCCAGGTCAATCCCCTTCACCGCCTGCACGTCGCCTTCATACATCTTGACAATCTTGCGGATCGATACGTGAGCCATTCTGTCTTTCCCGTCCCTTGTTGTGGGAACCCTTGCGGGTCAGCCCTTGGTAGCGCCGGCCGGCAGGCCCGCTACATAATAATCCATCAGAAAGGTGAAATTCCCGATCCCGATAAACTGTGTCATCTTTTTGTTCAGCAGCGCCAGATAAATCGAATAGACGGTCGGATAGACCACCAACCCAAAAATGATCGTCAGCAAGGGGAAGCACATGAAGCAGGCAATGGTCGAGCGTCGCTGCATCAACCTGTGTAGGCTGCTGCTGCGGGTTTGCGCAGCAACTGGGACGGGCACAGCCTGGGATGACAACGGTTCTCAGACGATTGACCCGTCAGCCATAGCTTCCTCCATATGCGATCAAGTGCCGCACCACCGGTGTGAGGGCCATATACGTTTAATGGAACCTTGGGAAGTAAGCCCCATCGGGGGGCCGACGGTCAAGGATGGCACCAGCGGGGCCAGGATGCACAAATGCTGAAGACGGTCAAAAAAACTCCAACTCACGCTAAAGGCCCATCTAGCGGGCTTGCCCGAAACGGCGTTATCCGAACGTCACGGTGCGACCCGTGTCCGAGGATTCTTGGATGGCATCAATCAGGCGGTGTAGGCGCAGCGCGGTCGCAAAATTCGGCAATCCCGTCGGTTCACCGCCGATCGCCTTGGCGAACAATTTATACATCTGCCCGACATTCCTTGGTTCACCCGCCGGCGTACCGGGCGTGGCGAAGGCAAATCGGTTCGGCACCGGCAACGATACCAACGACGCACCATGTTGCGAACCCTGTAGAGAGACTTCGCCCAGTTGTGGCGAATCGTCGCCGGATACAATCAATGTGCCGTCGCGGCCATAAACTTCCATGCGATAACCGCTCCCCGCATGCGGAATAGTACCGACATGACTGGAAAGCACGGTCCCATTTGCCAACCGCCCGCTAATCAGCACGTTGTCGGGCGCGGTGACATCCAGCATGTCCCCTGTGCCCGTATCGCGCCATTGTTTAACTTGTGTGACAACCGTCGCCGTAAAAGTCCCCAGTTCCCCGGCAACGAAACGCATGGCATCGAGCGTATGGCCGTTGGGAATCGTCAAAGTATTGGCTCCCAGCGTGACATCGCGCTGCCAGATGCGGTGCGACGGCCGCGCCAGAACACCCTCGCGCAGCAAACTCACATGAACGGTGATCATCTCGCCGACGTATCCCGCGTCGATGAGCTCCTTCATGTAAAGCAGTGTCGGGTTAACGCGCGCCTGCAGTCCCACCGCCGTCACCAGACCCTTGGAAGTTGCCAGCGCCGTCAGCTCCTCGGCCTCCGCCGTTGTTCGGCCCAAAGGCCATTCGCAATAGACATGCTTGCCGGCCTCTAGCGCCGCCTTGGTCGGTGCAAAATGCGCGGGCACGCGCACAACAATCGCCGCCGCATCGATCTCCCTGGACATCACCATCGCGCGATAATCATGAAATGCCAGCCGCGCACCATAGGCCGCGCGCGCTACCTCCGCGCTGGCCGCCTTGGTGGTGCAAACCGCGGTCAGTTCCATATCCGAACTTGCTAGAACAGCCGGCAAATGGGCGCGCGCAGACCAGGTGCCGCTGACACCTGCGCCGATCAGGCCCAGACGCACTTGATTGCTCATCACGCATTTCCCTTCATATCGGACGCTACCCGTCCCAACGGATAGTATCCAGCGTCACGGGCCCTCAGCGCAACCTTTCAGGCTCTTGACCCCAGGCTGCGGCGCGCGGAGTGTTCCCTCAGTCAAGATCAAGACAGGCATGGGGGGGATATGTCGATTCTCGTTGGTGAAGGCGATTACCGCTACGAACAGCTCGATGAGTGGGCCAAGCTCCCATTCGGCTGGTCGTTCAAGGAGGTCGGTGCAGTTGGCGTCGACCCGCAAGACAATGTCTATGTCTTCAATCGCGGCGAGCATCCGATGATGATCTTCGATCGGGACGGCAATTTTCTGCGTGCCTGGGGAGAGGGGATTTTTCCGCGCGCGCACGGGCTGCATATGGCGCCCGATGGCACCATGTTTCTAACCGATGACGGCGATCATACCGTTCGCCAATGCACGTTGGACGGTAAGGTTTTACTCACGCTCGGTACACCGGGCAAACCGGCACCCTTCATGAGCCGCCAGCCCTTTCATCGCTGCACCCACACCGCGCTATCGCCGAAGGGGGAAATTTATGTCTCGGACGGCTACGGCAATCCCTGCGTGCATAAATACGCACCGGATGGTCGGCATCTGATGTCCTGGGGAGAATCCGGCACCAAGCCGGGGCAGTTTAATCTAGTGCATAATATTTCCTGCGATCCCGATGGCTGGGTTTATGTTGCGGATCGGGAAAATCATCGCATCCAGGTGTTTGACGGCAACGGGAAATACGAAACCCAGTTCAACAATCTGCACCGGCCATGCGGCATTTTTATGCCTTACTGCTCCTGCCCGATCTGCTATGTTGGCGAGTTGGGACCGGCAACACGGACCAATCGCGATTATCCCAATCTCGGGCCACGGCTGTCGATTATCGACAACAAGGGCAATCTTCTGGCGCGCATCGGAGGCCAGCATCCAGGCATCGGGCCGGGGGAATATATGGGCCCGCATGGCCTCGCCGTCGATTCACGTGGCGATATCTATATCGCTGAGGTCGCGCGCACCCAATGGCTGCAATATTTTCCCGACCAACCAGTGCCCGATGATTTGCGGGTTATCCGCAAACTTCGGAAAATAAGTTAACGTGACAGGCGTAAACTATCCCGAGCGCACATTTTTTCGGCATGGCCACCGCCGCTAGCCCCAGGTCGCTTTTCCGCCCACGAGGGTAATGGTGATATGTCCCATTGTGGTATCGGACTTGGCGCCATGCCAATGGCGTTCTCCGGCCTTGATATGCGCGACATCGCCGACATTGATTTCGCGCTGCTCATGCTCCGTTGCCACCAGGCCGGAGCCGGAGGTCACGACCAGGATCTGATCGCAATCATGCGAATGCCAGCCCGTGTTGCAGCCCTGGGAAAAATTTACCACGGAACAATTATAGTTTTCTGACTCGCCCGGCGGAATGATGGTCTGACGGGTGCGTGCCACTGGTCCGGTCCAACCAGCGGTACGCTCGGCTGCGCCTTCGGCCGGAACTGCGGGAATATTCTTGAGTGTGACGACTTTCATGACGGCCCTCTTCTCTTGTGGGTGTTACAGAAATATATCGCATCGGCGGCGACCGCGCTATCGTCCCGTGAACAGGGCCACGTCCGCCATGCCCGATCAGCGAGGGAGCGTTCATGCGTGTAGGATTATTCTATCAGATCCAAGTGCCCAAACCCTGGACGGAAACCAGCGAAGCCGACCGTATCTATGAGGCGCTGGAACAGGTGCCTTATGCCGAGCAGATGGGGTTCGAGAGCGTCTGGTTTACCGAACATCATTTCCGCCCCGTCTGGTCGCATAACAGTGCGCCGGACCTGACCCTGGCCGCGATCAGCCAGCGCACCAGCCGTATTCGCCTCGGCATCGGTGTTGTGCTGGCGCCGATCCATCATCCGCTGCATGTCGCGGCGCGCATGGCGACCTTGGATATCCTCAGCCGTGGCCGCGTCGATGTCGGGCTGGGCCGCACTGGCTATCCTTACCAACTCACGCCCTATGGCTCCGATCTTGGCGATACGCGCGGCATGTGGCTGG
This sequence comes from Acetobacteraceae bacterium, assembly GCA_009693795.1. Classification (GTDB taxonomy): domain Bacteria; phylum Pseudomonadota; class Alphaproteobacteria; order Acetobacterales; family Acetobacteraceae; genus SHWF01. The sequence goes on along the minus strand of SHWN01000046.1, from coordinate 11,566 downwards.
AGTTCACCGATATGCTGCCAAAAATCTGGACCCAGGAAGTGTTTTCCTATGACGGCACCTATTTTAAAACCCCGCCGCGTGAGGTTATACCGAAACCGCTGCAACGCCCGCATCCGCCGCTCTGGTCCGCGTGTGGCAGTGATGAAACCGCGCGCCTTACCGGCAGCCTGGGCATGGGCGGGTTATTTGGCAGTGAAGCGGGGCCAGACCGTATCAACCAACTCATGGGCATTTACCGTGACGCGCTGACCACCGCACCGCATGGCGGCGCCACGCCGGGCCGCCGCGCCGCGCTGATGACAGCCGGCTTCTGCCATGAGGACCCCAAGGTTATTGCCAGTCGTGGCACCGAACTGGTCGACTGGTATATCGAACAACAGCGTGAACGCGCCCGCCTAGTTTGGCGCGATTACGACCCCAGCACCGTCCCGCCCGATTACAAAGCCTATTATGAACGCGACCAACACCTCGCCGCCGGGCCGCACCCAGGCGAACCAACACCGAAACAAGTGCGCGAGGCGGGCAAGACCTTCTGCGTGGGCACCCCTGAGGAATGCATCCGCTTCCTGGAAATGTACGAGGCCATGGGAGTGGAAGAGGTCTTTATGCTGTGCGCCATCGGGCCCGCCCAGCATGAAGAAGTCATGCACACCATCCGTATGTTCGGCGAACACATCATCCCGCATTTCCAGGCCAAGGAAGCCCGCCGCCCCATCCCTGGTTGAGATGTCCGGCGGGGATGCTGCTAGCTGGACTGCCACGGCCAGGGCCTCGCGCGGGGGTGCCTGATGCGGGTTTCCGGTTTGCCTATGCCATGAATGGAATATAGCACGCCTTGCCTCGCGCACGTACGCGGGCGCGCAGCGCCGCCAGCGCAGATTTTGGCTTCCCGCCCTACAACGGGTCGAACAATCCGGTCGTGGCAAAATTGCGGGATTTTGTACGGCTTCAATCTACCTTCAGACCCCGCGCGCGCCAACCCGGAAGTGTATTCGGCTGGGGCAGATGTGGAAGCGACTTTCTCGACTGACGCGCGCGCGGCCAATGCCGGGGCTACCGCGAGGCTGTGGGCCGGTCTGGCGGTCGACTGCGGCGCGAACCGCCGGCATGTGAAGCGCAAACCAGCCCAGACGCGTTCCAGGGAAATTTATTGATGGTGGGTGCTGCCCATGCGGTACCCGTTCCAAAAATAGGGGCGGGTGTTCCCCCATGACCTGTTGAAAAGACTGGCGGACCCGAAAGGATTCGAACCTTCGGCCTTCGCCTTCGGAGGGCGACGCTCTATCCAGCTGAGCTACGGGTCCTGTATGGGCTTGCATAGCGGCAATTGCGCGTCTGCGAAAGGGTTCAATCGGGCGGGGTAAGGAAACGCGCGGCGGCTTCCTCGGCAGGGAATGATACGGTGGGGCTGCGGGCCCAGGCGATGATGTCGGCGATGGGGGTGGCGCGCCCATGGTCGCGCAGCAGCAGATGATAGCCGTTCGGGTAAAAGGCCCGGCGGGCCGTGTCGCCGAGTGTGGACCAGACGGCGCGCGTGGCATTCTGGGGAATGATCTGGTCCTTGCCGCCATACAGGATCAAAGCGGGGGCACGAAACCCTGCAGCGGCGGCGTGGGCGGCATCCATCAGATCCACCATCCCGCGGATCGCGTCGAAGCGAGTTTCTTTGATGGTGCGCGGGTTGCGGCTGAGTTTTTCTAGGGCTTCGCGATTGTCGCTGGGTATGCGGCCGGCTCCCTGGCCCGTGGCGGTGAGGCCGGGGAACAGATTGGCCACCAGCCAGAGGCTGGACCGCATGAAGATATTCATATGCGCCCGGCCCCAAACGGCAGGGGCGAGGAGGATATAGCCATCCGTCTTGGGTGGGGTCGCGCCGGTCGCCGCGACCAACAGGGCCGCCGCGCCCATGCTTTCGCCCATGAGATATAATTTTGCGCGCGGGTAGCGGGCACGGAGCAAACCCGCCATGGCGGCGGCATCATCCGCCAGGGCCTGCACGCCCGGCCAGTGGCCGCGCTGTGCGGTGTGGCCAAAACGACGCTGATCGGGGGCGAACAGGGCGATGCCGGCATCGGTGAAGGCGGGGGCCGGATAATCCCAGGCATCCTGGCTGTCATTCATGCCATGGAGCGCCAGGATGACGGCCCAGGGCGATTCTTCCCGGTCTGGCAGCCAGGCGCGATAGGGCAGGCGCGTGCCGTCTGCCATGACGAAGTTTTCACCGGTCTGGTTGGGCGTGGTTTGGCTGGGTGAAATCATTGGGGGGGGGGCTGCCGGCGAAAGGGCAGAGGCGCAGGCGGCGAGCACGGTCACGGCCAGCAGCAACAGGGCGCGCAAGGGAGCGGTTGAATACACGGTCCGCATCGCTATCATCCCCGGATCGCTATCATCCCCGGACGTTCCCGACCAGTGAGGAGATATCATGCCGGACGGCGCCATCCCGACCCCGACCGAGATACTGCATGTCGATGACCGCACGGTGCCCTGCGATGGCGGGGGCGGTGCACTGGGCCATCCGCGCGTCTTCCTGCACATCGCCGAGCGTGACGCGATGTGTCCGTACTGTTCCCGGTTGTATGTGCTGAACGAGGGGGCAGGCCGCGGCGACGGGCACTGATCTGGCCGTGAACGGTACCAACCTCATCCTGATCGACGGATCGGGATTTGTTTTTCGCGCCTTTCATGCGCTGCCGCCAATGACGCGCCCGGATGGCACGCCGGTGAATGCGGTGTTCGGCTTCACCAATATGCTGGCACGGCTGTTGAAGGATCATGTCGGCACGCATATTGCCGTCATTTTCGATGCCGGACGGCTGACCTTTCGCAATCGCATCTACGACCAGTACAAGGCACATCGCCCGCCGGCGCCGGAAGAACTCATTCCGCAATTTGCCCTGGTGCGCGAGGCCACCGAGGCGTTTGGCGTCCCGGCGATCGAACTGGCGGATTGGGAGGCGGACGATCTGATCGCCTCCTACGCCCGCGCGGTGACGGAAGCAGGAGGGACAGCGACGATCGTGTCGTCGGACAAAGATCTGATGCAGTTGCTGCGGCCTGGCGTGATCATGCTGGACCCCATCAAGCAAAAGCCGATCGGCCTTGCGGAAGTGATGGAGAAATTCGGCGTCGGCCCCGAAAAACTGGTGGAAGCACAGGCGCTAATCGGTGATTCCGTTGATAACATCCCTGGTGTGCCGGGCATTGGGCCGAAGACGGCGGCGTTATTGATCGCGGAATTCGGCACCGTGGAAGCCGTGCTGGCGGCGGCACCGGCGATGAAACCATCCAAGCGCCGGGACGCCTTGATGGAGAACGCCGATAAAGCGCGTATGTCGCGCCAACTGGTGGAATTGCGCGCCGACGCACCGTTGCCGCTGCCGCTGGATGATCTGGTGGCGCGCGAGCCGGACCGTGTGAAACTGGCCTCTTGGTTGCTGCGTCAGGGATTTCGTACCACCCTGGCACGGCTGGGGTTGGAGGGCACGAACGAGGCCCCCGCCCTGACCACCACGCGCGCCGCGACGCCCGCCGACCAACCGAACGTGGTTGCGCAGGACGTGCCATTCGGTCCCTATGTGTGTGTCAGCACGGCCGAGGATCTGCGGCGCTGGGTGGACGATGCGCGCGCCGTCGGCGTGGTTGCACTGGATACGGAAACCGACGGGCTGGATGCGATGCGCGCCGCGCTGGTGGGTTTCTCGCTCGCCATTGCACCCGGCCGCGCCTGCTATGTGCCGCTACGTCATGAGGTTCTCGGCGAGCAGGTATCACTGGACAGCGCGCGGGCGATCCTCTCGCCGTTGCTGGCGGATGAGTGCGTGCTGAAAGTGCTGCAAAACGCCAAATTCGACATGATGGTGCTGGGCCAAGCGGGGTTTTCCACCATTGTACCGGTCGACGACACAATGGTGATGTCGCATTGCATGGAAGCCGGCGCCCATGGCCATGGCATGGACGAACTTTCTCGGCTGCATCTGGGGCACACGCCGATTTCCTTCGATGAGGTCACCGGCACAGGGCGCAATCGGTTAACCTTCGCGCAGGTGTCGACGGATCGCGCGACGGCCTATGCGGCGGAAGATGCGGATGTGACATTGCGGCTGTGGCAGGCGCTGCATCCGCGGTTGCGCGGGGCGAAATCTCTAGCCTTGTACGAACAGATCGAACGCCGGTTGATCCCGATATTGCTGGAAATGGAGCGCGCTGGCATTAAGGTGGACGAGGCCGATTTGCGCCGTATGTCGGGCGATTTTGCCCAGCGCATGGCAGGGATGGAAGTAGAAATCCATCAGCTGGCCGGGCATGCGTTCAATGTGGCAAGCGCCAAGCAATTGGGCGAAGTGCTGTTTTATGAAATGGGTATTTCCGGCGGCAAGCGCATGAAGACCGGGGCCTGGGGGACGGACGCCTCCGTGCTGCAAAACCTCGCCGATCAGGGCCATGATCTTCCGGCGCGCGTGCTGGAATGGCGGCAACTGGCAAAGTTAAAATCCACCTATGCGGACGCGCTAGTCGATCAGATCAACCCGGACACAAGGCGGGTGCATACGAGTTTTGCGATGGCGATCACCTCCACAGGGCGGTTATCCTCCACCGATCCGAATTTGCAAAATATTCCTATCCGCACCGAAGAAGGTGGCCGTATCCGACACGCCTTCATCGCCGAACCCGGCCATGTTCTGGTCAGTGCCGATTACTCGCAGATCGAGTTGCGATTATTGGCCCATGTCGCGAACATTCCGCAACTTAAGGAAAGTTTCGCGCGCGGGGAGGATATTCATGCCCGCACGGCCTCCGAAGTGTTCGGCGTGCCGATGGAAGGCATGGACCCAATGACACGGCGGCGGGCGAAGTCGATTAACTTCGGTATTATTTATGGCATTTCGGCGTTTGGGCTGGCGCGGCAATTGGGAACTTCTCCTGGAGAAGCGAAATTTTATATCGACGCGTATTTCGCTCGCTATCCAGCCATTCGCGCTTATATGGAGCGGGTGAAGGTAGAAGCGCGGGTAGCTGGATATGTTCTGACCCCCTTCGGGCGGCGCTGCTGGGTGCGTGGAATTGCTGATAAGAACGTGGCGAGCCGGGCCTATGCGGAGCGCCAGGCGATTAATGCGCCGCTGCAAGGTGGGGCGGCGGATATCATCAAACGCGCCATGGTGCGATTACCGCGGGCGCTCCAACTGGAGGGCGTGCGCGCGCGATTGCTGTTGCAGGTCCATGACGAGTTGCTATTCGAAGTGGCGGAGGCTGAGGCCCCAGCTTTGGCCACGCTGGCAAAACAGGTGATGGAGAACGCGGCGCAGCTTTCCGTGCCTTTGGTCGTGGAAACCGGGACGGGGCGTAGCTGGGCCGATGCGCATTAAATTTGGGGGAAGCGGAGATGAATGATTTGGCAGGACGCACGGCGATCATCACCGGCGCGGCGGGCGGCATCGGGCAGGCTTTGTGCCGGGCTTTTGTCTCGGCCGGGATGAATGTCGCACTGGGCGATACACATCGCGCAGGTGTGACAAAACTGCACATAGAACTGGGTTCTGGACAGACCATGCCCTTGGTGTTCGATGTGTCGGATGCCAATGCCTGCCGCGATGCGGTGGAGCGCGTCGGCGCGCAATTCGGCAAGGTGGATGTGCTGGTCAACAATGCCGCGCTCGGCATGAGCCTGGTGCGGCCGGACCACATGACCCGCACGGTGCAGATTGAGGATATTTCCCCTGAAATCTGGGCGGCGTTCATGGCAGTTAATCTGTCGGGACCGTTCTATATGGCGCGCGCGGTGGTCTCCGGGATGCGAGCGCAAAAATTCGGCCGCATCATCAATGTGACGACCAGTTACTTCACCATGCTAAATGCAGGATTTTCGCCTTACGGCCCCGCGAAATCGGGACTAGAGGCGTGGACAACCAGTTTCGCGGGCGAACTGCAAGGCAGCGGCATTACCGCCAATGTTGTGGTACCCGGCGGGCCGACGGATACGCCGATGGTGCCATCTGATTCTGGGATGGATCGCAGCCAGTTGATCCGCCCGGAACGGATGGCGCATCCGATGCTTTATTTATGTTCGGACGCGGCAGCGGACGTTACCGGTCGGCGTTTTGTCGCAGCGCATTGGGATCCCGTCTTGCCGGCGGCGCAGGCGGCGGAACAGGCGGGTGCGCCAGCGGGTTGGCCCGATCTGGCGCGCAATCCGGTTTGGCCGGGTGGTGGCCCGAAGCGTTAACTTTGTAACGCCGCCGCGAGTAGAAATTCGCGGTTGCCCTCGGGGCCAGTGATCGGGCTTGCGGTGATGCCGAGAACCGTCCAGCCGGGCAAGGTCGCCCACCAGGCGCGGATGCGTTCGCAAACTTCCGCGTGCACGGCTGGATCGCGCACCACGCCCTTGGCGCCGATGGCGGTGCGGCCAGCTTCGAATTGCGGCTTTATCAGTACCACCGCCCAGGCGCCGGGGGTGCATAAAGTTAACGGTGCAGGCAGCAAGGTCATCAGACCAATAAAACTCGCGTCGCACACCAGAACACCAATCGGGTCGGCGATCTGATCGCGGTTCAAATGGCGCGCATTGGTTTTCTCATGCACCGCCACGCGCGCGTCGCCGCGCAATTTCCAGGCAAGCTGGCCGTGGCCGACATCCACCGCGTGCACCTTTGCCGCCCCCTGCGAAAGCAACACATCGGTGAAGCCCCCGGTGGAAGCTCCGACATCCAGACAGATTCTGTCACGCGGCGACAGGGCAAAATGCGTCAGCGCATGAGCGAGTTTCAATCCGCCGCGCGAAACCCAGGGATGATCCTGGCCACGCACATCTAGGGGCGAATCCTCTGCCAGCAGATCGCCGGCCTTGGCAATACGGCGGTCAGCGGAAAAAATCTTGCCGGCCAGAATCAATGCCTGCGCACGTGCCCGTGTTTTGACCAGACCGCGATCCAGCAATAACTGATCGACGCGGCGTTTCCCCGCCACCTTAATCGGATGCCGCGCTGATACGGCGCGTGAGCGTGGCGATGGCCGACACGGCGGTGGCAACGATATCCTTCGCAGTTAGGCCAGCCTGGACTATCTGCTTGGTCTGGCTATCATGATCGATAAAGATATCGGGCAAAATCATCGGCCGGAATTTCGTCGTCCCGTCCAACAGGCCTTTCCAGGCGAGGTGCTGCATCACCTGCGCCGCAAAACCGCCGATGGCACCTTCCTCTATGGTTATAAAAACCTCGTGCTGACGAGCCAGTTGCTCGACCAAAGCAGTGTCCAGAGGTTTGGCAAAGCGCGCATCGGCGACGGAGGTGGAAAGGCCCCGCGCGGCCAGGTTATCGGCGGCTTTCATCGCTTCGGCCAGGCGCGTGCCGTAGGACAGAATCGCGACCCGGCTACCTTCGCGCAGGACGCGCCCGCGCCCGATTTCCCAGATTTCACCCTGTTCTGGCAACGCCACACCCGTGCCCTCGCCGCGGGGATAGCGAAAAGCGCTGGGTCGGTCGTCAATGGCAGCCGCCGTGGCGACGGCATGCATCAATTCGGCTTCATCGGACGGCGCCATCAGCACGAAGCCAGGCAAGCAGCCCAGGTAAGAAATATCGAAACTGCCGGCGTGCGTCGCGCCATCGGCACCTACCAGCCCGGCGCGATCCAGTGCAAATCGAACGGGCAACCGCTGGATGGCGACGTCATGCACCACCTGATCGTAACCGCGTTGCAGAAAGGTGGAATAAATGGCGCAGAACGGCTTGAACCCCTCGGTCGCCATGCCGGCGGCGAACGTCACCGCGTGCTGCTCGGCGATGCCGACATCAAAGCAGCGATCGGGGAATTTTGCCGCAAAGCGATCAAGGCCCGTGCCGGATGGCATGGCGGCGTTGATTGCGACGATTTTTAGATCGCGTGTCGCCTCACCGATCAGCGCATCGGAAAACACCTTGGTATAGCTGGGTGGGCCGGGCGGGGATTTCGTCAGCTCACCCGTAATCACATTGAACTTGCCAACACCATGATATTTATCGGCCGATTCTTCCGCTGGCGGATAGCCCTTGCCCTTCCGGGTAATCACATGCAGCAGGATCGGGCCATGTTCGTCTGCTTCCCGCACATTGCGCAACACGGGCAGGAGGTGATCCAGATTATGACCATCAATGGGGCCCACATAGTAAAACCCGAGTTCCTCGAACAGCGTGCCACCGGTCAGCATGCCACGGGCATATCCCTCGGCGCGGCGCGCGGTGCGCTCGATGCCCTTCGGGAATTTTTTCGCCATGCGCGCAGCCAGATCGCGCAGATTCATGAAACGGCGCGAGGACATCAAGCGCGATAAATAAGCACTCATGGCGCCAACAGGCGGCGCGATCGACATGTCATTGTCGTTCAGGATGACCACCAGGCGCGAATGCATCGCTCCAGCATTATTCATCGCCTCATACGCCATGCCGGCGCTCATGGCCCCATCGCCAATGACGGCGACCACATGGCGGTCGTCTTTTTCTCCAACTGCCTGCTTCAGATCGCGCGCCACCGCCATGCCGAGCCCGGCGGAGATGGAAGTGGAGGAATGCGCCGCGCCAAAAGGATCGAATTCGCTTTCGCGACGGCGGGTGAATCCCGAAAGCCCGCCGCCCTGGCGGATCGAACGGATACGGTCACGCCGGCCGGTCAGGATTTTATGCGGATAGGCCTGATGGCCGACATCCCAAATCAGCCGATCGGTCGGCGTGTCGAAAATCGAATGCAGCGCCACCGTCAGTTCGACCACGCCCAGGGCGGAGCCCAAATGCCCGCCAGTGATGGAGACGGCATCGATCAGCTCGGCGCGCAATTCATCGGCAACCTGACGCAATTGCCCAGGGGAAAAATTGCGCAGATCCCCAGGGACATGAACCTGATCCAGCAGCGGGGTGTGGATAGGGGGCATGCGGATCAGCTTCGGCGGGAGACGACATAGGCGGCGAGCGCGCGCAAATGGTCTGCACCTGGGCCGAACCCATCCAGATGGGACGCGGCTTCCTTGGCCACCATTTCGGCATGCGTACGCGCCATGTCAAGCCCCAGGATCCTGACCATCGTCGCTTTGCCTGCCGCGGCATCCTTGCCGGCAGCCTTGCCGATCTCCTCCGCCGTGCCTTCGGCATCCAACAGATCGTCGGCGATCTGGAAAGCGGCGCCCAAATCGCGGCCGTAGGCGGCGAGCTGGTGGCGCTGGGATTGTGGCGCACGACCAAGGATGGCGCCGGCTTCCGCGCTGTACTGAATTAACTTGCCGGTCTTTAGCGCTTGCAGGTGGATGACTTCCGGGCCGGCCAGCGGGTTCGTGTGGGCCCGTGCCTCGGCCAGCATGTCGATCATCTGCCCGCCGGCCATCCCGCGCGCGCCAGCGGCCGCGCCCAGGGCCACGACCAACTCACAGCGCGCCAAAGGATCGGAATGCGTGTCCGGCTCGCCCAAAATCTCAAACGCACGGCATTGCAGGGCATCGCCGGCCAGGATTGCCGTGGCTTCGTCGAATCGCTTGTGGGAGGTGGGCTTGCCACGCCGCAGATCGTCATCGTCCATCCTCGGCAGATCGTCATGGATCAGCGAATAAGCGTGCAGCATTTCCACCGACGCCGCCACACGGGCGGCGCAGGTGAGCGAGACGGCAAACAACGCAGCGGATTCCATCACCAGGAAGGCTCGCAGCCGCTTGCCGCCGCCCAGGGTGGAATAGCGCATGGCTTCCGCTAGCCTTGCCTCGGTGCCCTCGACCTCCGGCAGTAAATTATCCAGCGCCTGTTCCACCGTCGTGGCGCAGTGTCGCAGGGCGGCGGCCAAAGCGGTATTGTCGTCGTCGGCCATGCGCTTACTGGAGCGGGCGTGTGGCGAGCGTGCCGTCGGCGCGTTCAACGATAGCCGCAACGCGGGCCTCGGCCTCGGCCAACTTGGCTTCGCAATGGCGACGCAAGGCGGCGCCACGTTCATAGGCGGCGATCGCGTCCTCCAGCTTCTGCTGGCCGCCTTCCAGGCCACGCACGATCAGTTCGAGTTCCGCCAAGGCGTCCTCGAAAGACAGTGTGGTGGCATCCGGGGCGGGCTTCGCCGGCCGCTTGGCGTCCGACATGGTGTGACCTCCCTTGCATGCTGCAACGTTTCGTATCTTGTCCAGGCCCGGGCGCCAAGTCCGAGGGTTGATGCGCGTTGAATACCGGATGTGGGGGGCGTGTTGGCAGGGAGGTAAGGTTGGCGGCTTTGCCCCCCAATCCCCACCAGGGAGCAGCGCTCCCCGGACCCCGGTCCGTCGATTCTCACGGAGAAGGGGCTTGCTGAGGCCGTGGTGGCAACCGAGTAGGCTTCTTCTCCATGAGAACCAAATGAATGGGTTATAAGGGGCGCCGCCCCTTAGCGGAGTTCGGGGTAGAGCCCCGACCTTCTTACCTGCCAACAGCCCCACGTGCACCCAGTATCAACAGCGCATCAACGCACGGACATGTGCGGCCGTGGCCTCGGCCAGAGCCGCGAGGTCGTAGCCACCTTCAAGAACAGACACGACATGCCCGCCGGTATGGGCATCAGCGACACGCAGAATTTCGCCGGTAAGCCAAGCATAATCGGCGGTTTGCACGTTCAACTGCGCCAAGGGGTCGGCTGCGTGCGCGTCGAAGCCGGCGGAGATGATGATCAGTTCCGGCGCGAAGTTTTCCAGAGCTGGCAGGATGATGTCGGTCCAGGCGGCACGGAAGACCTCGCCATCGGCGCCGGGCGGAAGGGGCGCATTGACGATATTGCCGGCAACGCCGTGCTCGCGCGCATGGCCGGTTCCGGGATAGCAAGGCGATTGATGCGAGGATGCATAGAATAAATCCGCATCGTCGGCAAACATCGCCTGCGTGCCATTGCCGTGATGGACGTCGAAATCCAGTACCGCGACGCGCCTCAGGTCCCAACGGGCGCGGGCATGCAGAGCGGCGATGGCGGCGTTGTTGAATAGGCAGAACCCCATGGCGCGGTCAGGCTCGGCGTGGTGGCCGGGCGGGCGGATGGCGGCGAAGGCCGTGTCGGCGCGGCCGGACAGCACGGCATCCACCGCCGCGCAGGCGCCGCCGGCGGCCCGAAGCGCGGCCTCGGCGCTGCCGGCACTCATGGTGGTGTCGGCGTCCAGTGCTACGCCCTGGCCCAAAACGGGGCGGATGGACAGAATTTCGTTCACATGTTCCGCTGGATGGGCCCGGCACAGCTCCTCTCGCGTGGCCTGCGGGGCCTCCTCGCGTAGAAGGGAGGAAAATTCCGGTGCCTCCAGCGCGGCGAGGACGGCACGCAGTCGGTGCGGCGATTCCGGGTGATGCGGGCCCATGAAATGATCGAGGCAGGCAGGATGGGTGACCAGAACGGTGCTCATGCGTCGGGCCCCGCTTCGGCAGGGCGGCGGCGAATGACGAAGCTGAGCACGCCGCCATCTTCGCTCCAGGCAAGGAGGGAATGGCCGGTCTCCTGGCAGTAAGCCTGGAAATCAACGATAGCAGCGCGGTCGGTTGCCAGAACGCGCAGCCGCGCTCCGGGCTCCATCCGCCGTAATTCGCGGTTGGCGCGCAGCACGGGCAACGGG
>SHWN01000045.1 GCA_009693795.1 Acetobacteraceae bacterium | reverse complement strand
ACAGCGGGGTGCCTGGGCCGAGCAACATATCTTCCACCTGATCAGCGCGCGCCAAAAGATTGGCGCCAGAACCAACACCGATCGCGTCCCCCCCCCCGTTGCAGCAACGAACACGGCAGCGGTGGCCGTGGGCGCATCAGCCGTGATAACACGAGACAGATCAACCCCCGCATGGCGTAGTAAAATCAATGCCTCCGCCGCCAGCCCATCGCACCCAACTGCGCCGGCCATTATCATCCATGCGCCATCACGCGCTGCGGCGCATGCCTGATTGGCCCCCTTGTCACTGGGCGCCATGGCAAGAAGCGGCGTCAGCACCGTTTTCCCTGCTACCGGTATATGAGGCAGCGAGAAATTTAGATCGACATTAATCGACCTAAAACAAACAATCATTTTCCCAATGCCGCCATCAATTCCGTCCATTCGCGCCTGGACAATCCCGATCCCTCTTGCGCAACCTCCTCGCCCGCCAACATGCGTTTTACCACGCCCAGCATTTGCGCTGAAAAATTTACCGCACCCATGCGGTAATCCTCAAACGCTTGGCATGCCACCGGCACCCAGGCGCGCGTCGCTGCGATCATCGCATCCGCATAGACGCGGATTTCATACTGCGCATGCGCATCCGCTCGCAGTGACAGAAAATGGAACATATTATGCAGATCGGTTTTCCAGTACCATTGCGTATAGGTGTTCAAAGTTAAGTTCATCCGTGCCAGTTCGCGCGCCAAACCTGGCCGTGCCGTATCACGTGGTGCACCGGTTGCATCTTCGTTCAACATCTCTACATAATGGTCATAGGTCTGCTTCGCGTCCGCGCACAGCATGTCCAGCACACGCGCCGCCACAGCACCTTCCAAAACATCCCCCCGCCCCTGCCGGTTGACCGATGATTGCGCCGCCAGATGTTCCGGCGCGGGGATATAGAATTCGCGATCCAGGATCGAATAGCGCGCCGAATATTCGTTCACATTCGCCGTGCGATGGCGGATCCATTGCCGCGCGACAAAAATTGGCAGCTTCACATGGAACTTGATCTCGCACATCTCGAACGGCGTGGTGTGGCGATGGCGCATCAGATAGCGGATAAGTCCGGAATCCTCCTGCACCCGCCGCGTGCCGCGACCGTAGGAGACGCGTGCCGCCTGCACGATGGCCGCATCGTCGCCCATATAGTCGATGACGCGGACGAACCCATGGTCCAGGACCTTGGTCGGCTGGAACAGCATCGCCTCCAGCGCCGGCACGGTGGGGCGGGCGGTTTCGGCGCGGGCGGCGCTTGCGGCGGCGATTTCCGCCAGTTGGTCTTCGGTCAGGCTCATTGGGCGACTCCGGTCCCCTTACATTCACGGGCAGGATCGCCTATATCCTCTCTGCCAGCTTGCTGGCTATGGCGATAAACGGTGCGTGGAATAAGCGTTGTGGACCCGGGGGCAGTGCCCGGCGCCTCCACCAATTAAGCTGTCGGTGCGGCCTTCCCTCCTTGGGGTTGGTGGGCTTCGCGGCCCAATGGGGGCGAAACAGGTTCGACACGCGTGGTAAAGACCCATCTTTTGCTCGGCATGGTACCGCCGTTATCGGACCAACACACAAGTGCCAATGACAATCAGGCGCTCGCCGTCGCTGCATAAGCGATAGGCGCGGTTCGGGGGGCACCGGGCAACAGAAGCCCCCCACTTCCCCCCCATTCCCCCAGGCGCTATGGGAGGTCGCGAGCCAGCAAGAGAACCCGTATGACCGATGACCCCCCAAGGGACCCCAATGGGGGCAACCCCACCCAGGGCCCCGAAAGCCTACTGCCCTATGATGACTGGACGGAGGAAGCGCTCCGCCACGTCGTCGTGCGCGCCATCGGCCACGCCATCGCTCATGGCCTGCCAGGCGGGCACCATTTCTACCTCACCTTCCGCACGGACCATCCCGGCACCGTCATTCCTCCCCGGCTGAAACAGCAATATCCGGAGGAAATGACGATCGTGCTGCAAAATCAGTTCTGGGATTTGCGCATGGATGAGGCCGCGGGAACGATCGGCGTCGCCCTTTCCTTCGGCGGCGTGCCGGCGACGCTGGTCATTCCGCTGGTCGCGGTGACGGGCTTTGCCGACCCGCACGTCCGCTTCGGCCTGCGCTTTCGCCCCGTGGCAACCGACACGCCCGCACCAGAGGCCAGCCCCGAACCCACCTCGGAGCCGGACCCAGCCGCGGAGCCCCCGTCCACCAACCCGCAAGTCATCAGCCTGGACGCCTTCCGCCGTCGCCCAAGCTCAAAGGTCCCCCCCCAGTGAATGCCGTGCCCCTCGCCCGTCGAGTTTTCTCTATTCGCCGATGTTCCCCCTCGGACCGGACCAGACACCATGGAAGAAGCTAGATATCGAAGGCGTCAGCACGGTGCAATGCGATGGCCGCACGATCTTAAAGATCCAGCCAAAGGCGCTGGAGGAACTTGCCGTCCGCGCTTTCCACGACGTTTCCCACCTGCTGCGCCCGACGCATCTGAAACAGTTGCGTGCCATCCTCGATGACAAGGACGCCTCGTCCAACGACCGTTTTGTGGCGCTGGATCTTTTGAAGAACGCCAATATTTCGGCCGGCGGCGTGCTACCCATGTGCCAAGACACCGGCACCGCCCTCGTCTTCGGCAAGAAAGGCCAGCATGTCTGGGTGGAGGGCGATGAGGAGGAGGCTTTAAGTTACGGCGTGCACCGCACCTATACGGAAACCAATCTGCGCTATTCGCAAATGGCGCCGTTGTCCATGTATGAGGAAACCAACACCGGCAATAACCTGCCCGTACAGTTCGATATCATGGCCGCGTCGGGCGCGCATCACGCTGATGAATTTCATCTGATGTTCGTTGCCAAGGGCGGCGGCTCGGCAAATAAATCGTTTCTATTCCAGGAAACCCGCGCGATCCTGAATCCCGCCCGGCTGGCGGCGTTTCTGGAAACCAAGATGAAGACCTTGGGAACGTCGGCTTGCCCGCCCTACCACCTCGCTATCGTCATCGGCGGCACTTCGGCCGAGGCGACGTTGAAGACGGTGAAACTCGCTTCTACCAAATGGCTGGATAATTTACCCACAAAAGGCAGCAAGGCCGGCCATGCCTTCCGCGATCTGGAAATGGAACGGCAAGTGCTAGAAATTTCCCGCAATATCGGCATCGGCGCGCAATTCGGCGGCAAGTATTTTTGCCATGATGTGCGCGTGGTGCGCCTGCCCCGCCACGGCGCATCCCTGCCCGTCGGGATCGGCGTTTCCTGCAGCGCGGATCGGCAAATCTTGGCCAAAATCACGCTCGAGGGCATTTTTCTGGAAGCGCTGGAGACCGATCCCGCCAAATACCTGCCGGAAACCACCGACGACCATCTCGGCGATGATTCTGTTCCCGTCGATTTGAACCGCCCGATGGTGGAGGTGCGGGCGCAACTGGCTGCCCTATCGGTCAAAAGCCGCCTGTTACTCACCGGCACCTTGGTGGTCGCACGTGACATCGCCCACGCGAAACTCAAAGAGCGCCTGGATCGCGGCGAGGGCCTGCCCGACTATATCAAGAACCATCCTGTTTACTATGCTGGCCCGGCGAAAACCCCCGCTGGCTACGCCACTGGCAGCTTCGGCCCCACCACCGCGGGACGCATGGACAGCTATGTGGAGGAATTCCAGAAGGCCGGCGGCTCATTGATCATGCTGGCCAAGGGTAACCGATCCAAGGCTGTTCTGAATGCCTGCAAAACCTATGGTGGGTTTTACCTAGGATGCATCGGCGGCGACGGCGCCCGTCTTGCGCAGGATTGTATCCGCAAGGTGGAGCCACTGGAATATCCCGAACTCGGTATGGAAGCCGTTTGGCGTATCGAAGTGGAAAATTTCCCAGCATTCATTGTCGTCGATGACAAAGGCAATGATTTCTACGAACGTTTTGAATAACCGATGATCCTGATCGGTCAGTATGACCCCCCCTTCGTGCGCCGGGTCGTCATCGCGATGCGGTTGTACGGATTGGCGTTCGAACATCGGCCCTGGTCTACCTTGGGCGATGCCGCTCAACTCGTGCAGGTCAATCCCCATATACGCGTGCCCACTCTGATACTGGATGATGGCGAGGCTCTGATGGACAGCGGCAGCATTCTCAACCATCTCAACGAAACCGTTGGTGGGCGACACGCGCTGATCGCCCGTTCCGGCCCTGCCCGCCGCGCCGCGCTGAAAATATCGGCCCTTCCCACCGTCTGGATAGATCTCTGCCACGCACAAATCACTGCCACCTTGCAAGCCTTTGAAGGAGACCGCACACAATGTGTCGGCACCTATTGGTTCGGTGAAAACATCTCCCATGCCGACATCGCCACCATCTGCGCACTGCGTTTCGCGCGTGAGGTACATCCCGACCTGTTCAACGCAGCCCATAAATCCGCCCTCGCCCGGCATGCCGCGTATTGCGAGGCTCTGTCGGCATTCCAGGACGTCGTGCAGCCCTTGGCCCCAGCCACCTGATCAAACGGAAATCTTATGCGCTTTACCATCGATCGTCTCGACCATCTGGTTCTTAATGTCGGTGACGTGGAACTCGCCGCCGCCTGGTATCAGCGCGTGCTTGGCGTGGAACGCGAAGATTTCGGGGCTAATAACCGCACCGCACTTAAATTTGGTGCCCAGAAAATAAATCTCCGCCCGAAGGATACGGACCAAGCCTCCTGGCTCGCCGCGCTGGATTGTGCCCCTGGCACCGCGGATCTCTGCTTCATCACTGCCATCGGCCCGGAAGAAGTCATCGACCATCTGCACAACCTCGGCATCGCCATCACGCGCGGCCCGGTCAATACCATCGGCGCGCTTGGTGCTATGCGTTCCGTCTATTGCCGCGATCCGGACGGCAATCTCATCGAAATCGCCAGTTACCTGGGCCGCTGATGCATATCACTCGCCCCGTGGGCTTCCTCGCCTTCATTCTGTTTCTTGCCTGCATCCCGACGGCCAACTGGCTGATCCAGCATGTTGGCACGGTCTGCGTACCGAATGGCCCTTGCCTGATCCCCGTCGCCCCTGGCCTAGTGGCCCCCTCGGGTGTCGCGCTCATTGGCCTCGCATTGGTGCTGCGCGATGTCGTGCAGCGCTGTCTGGGTAAATACGCGAGCCTCATTGCCATCGCGCTCGGCACCGCTTTATCCACGCTGATTGCCCCACCCGCCTTGGTACTCGCCTCCGCCGTGGCTTTCTTCCTTAGCGAAATAGCTGATTTCGCCATCTACACCCCGCTCGCGCAGCGGCGCCTAGTCACGGCGGTGATCGCATCCGCACTTGTTGGGTTGGTGGTGGACAGCGTTGTATTCCTGTTCCTTGCATTTGGTAGCCTTGATTATCTTGCCGGCCAGGTGGTAGGAAAAACTTGGGCGGTGCTGATCTCCATCCCCTTCATCCGCCTGCTGCGCCGCGCCGCGCCCACGCCAGCTTGACCTCTTGAAGATCTCCGACTTCGATTTTTTTCTTCCACCAGAGCGCATCGCGCAACACCCGGCACAACCGCGCGATACCGCAGGTCTTTTGCATGTTACACAAACAGCACTGGAAGATCGAATCATCTGCGATCTGCCCCATCTACTGCGCCCCGGCGATCTGATAGTCGCCAACGACACGCGCGTTATTCCCGCGCAACTGACCTCCCGGCGTGGTAATGCCACCATCGGCATCACACTGGATCAACCCAATCCGGACGGCACCTGGCATGCGCTTGCGCGCAACACCCGCCGGGTCCAACCGGGCGATATCCTCACCATCACCGAGAATTTCGCCGCCGAGGTGATCACTAAAGATCCGGATGGCGGTGTCACCCTACGATTTAACTTAACGGGTGAGAGTTTCTTTGTCGCTCTGCGCGACGTGGGAGAACTCGCTCTTCCGCCCTATATCACCCGCCCTTCCGGACCCAGCGCGCGGGATGCCCAAAACTATCAAACAATTTTTGCCCAGAGAGAAGGCGCCATCGCTGCCCCCACCGCCGGGCTGCATTTCACGCCCGCGCTGCTGCAAGACCTGCAAGCCCGTCAGATCGACCGTGCCACCATCACGCTGCATGTCGGCGCCGGCACTTTTCTGCCCATGCGCACGGACAATATCAAGGACCACCGCATGCATGCCGAGCGGGGTGAAATTTCCCTACCCATTGCTGCCCGCATCAACGCCACCCGCAAGAATGGCGGGCGTATCGTCGCTATCGGGACCACTGTTGTCCGCCTGCTGGAATCGGCTACCACCGAAGACGGTGTCACCCACCCCTTCAACGACCGAACCAGCATCTTCATCACCCCTGGGCATAGATTCCGCGCGGTGGATGCGATGGTGACCAATTTTCACCTTCCTCGCTCCACCCTGTTTATGCTGGTCTGCGCGTTCATGAGCACCCCGCACATGCACGCAGCCTACGCGCACGCGATAGCAAAAAATTACCGGTTTTTTTCCTACGGCGATGCCTGTCTCCTGGACCCTGCATGACCGCAAATTTTATCCTGCACAAAACTGATGGATCCGCTCGCGCTGGCATCTTTCACACCGCGCATGGCCCCATCGAAACCCCAGTCTTCATGCCCGTCGGCACCGCTGGTACGGTAAAAGCGATGACGGCCGATGCGGTGCGCGCCACCGGTGCGTCGATCATACTCGGAAACACCTACCATCTGATGCTGCGCCCCGGCGCAGATCGCGTGGCGCAATTAGATGGCCTGCACCGTATGATGGACTGGCCCGGCCCCATCCTGACGGATTCGGGTGGATTTCAGATCATGTCGCTCTCAAAGTTACGAAAAATCGACGCGGATGGTGTTACCTTTCAATCGCATCTTGATGGCTCCGCGCACCGCCTAACACCCGAACGCGCTATGGCGATTCAGCATCAACTGGATGCCACCATCACTATGGCACTGGATGAATGCACGCCCTTTCCGGCCACGGAGGACGAGGCACGCGCCTCCATGGAACTATCGATGCGCTGGGCGGCGCGCAGCAAAGCCGCCTTCGTCGTCCGCGCTGGCTACGCGCTGTTCGGAATCGTCCAGGGCAGCATTTTTCCGGCCCTCCGCCACGCCTCCGCCGAGGTACTGACCAAACTCAATTTCGACGGCTATGCGATCGGCGGCCTTGCCGTGGGCGAGGGCCAGGCAATGATGTTCGATACGCTGGATTTCACCACGCCAATATTACCCGCCGACAAGCCGCGCTATTTGATGGGGGTCGGCACGCCCGATGATCTGATTGGCGCCATTGCCCGCGGCGTGGATATGTTCGATTGCGTCATCCCGACACGCGCCGGGCGCACCGCGCGCGCCTATACGTCTCGCGGCGTCTTCAACCTGCGCAATGCCCGCTTTGGCGCCGAAGACCGCCCGCTGGACCCCAACTGCGCCTGCCCCGCCTGCACCCGCCATTCGCGCGCCTATTTGCATCATCTGTTCCGTTGCGAAGAAATGCTGGGGCCTATGCTGCTGACATGGCATAATTTGCAGTATTATCAGCATGTGATGCAGACCCTGCGCGGCGCGATCCTGGCCGGACATTTCGCCACTGCCGCCGCCAGCATCCAGGCTGGTTGGGCCGCTGGAGACACGATATGACTGATGAAACTTATCAAACCCTTACCCAGCTCGGCCGCCCCACCGCGCTGCCAGCCAGCCCGGACGACGCCGTGCTGGAAGCCGTGCCCAACCCGACGCCGGGGAAGCACTATGTGATTCGCTTTACCTGCCCGGAATTTACTTCGCTCTGTCCGTTAACCGGGCAGCCGGACTTTGCCCATCTCGTCATCGACTATATTCCGCGGGCGATCATCGTTGAAAGCAAGTCGCTGAAACTTTATTTTTCTGCCTTTCGGAATCATGGCGCCTTTCACGAGGCCTGCACGATGCAGATTGCCGAACGGCTGACCGCCTTACTCGATCCGGTTTGGCTACGCATCGGCGCCTATTGGTACCCGCGCGGCGGCATGCCCATCGATATTTTCTGGCAAACCGGCGCCCCGCCAGCCGATAGCTGGATCCCGCCGCAAGATGTCCCCGGTTATCGCGGTCGTGGCTAAGGATTTTCGTCTCGCCATTCGCGCGAAAGCCTTGGCATTGGGCTTCGATGCCATCGGCTTTACCCGCGCCAGCTTGGCGCCCGATGCGCGTACCCGCCTGCGGGCATTTCTCACAGCAGGCCAGCACGGCGAGATGGGTTGGCTTGAAGCGCACGCTGCACAACGTGCTCACCCGCAAGCGCTTTGGCCCGAGGCCCAATCCGTCATCGCCCTTGGTCTTAACTACGCACCCGCCGAAGACCCACTGACAAACTTAACCAAGCAGGATCGGGGAAATATCTCCGTCTATGCGCGCCATCGCGACTATCACGATGTCTTCAAGGGCATGCTCAAGCACCTCGCCCAATTCATCGTCAAAACCCACGGCCCACAGGTCAAAGTCTTCGTCGACACCGCGCCGGTGATGGAAAAGCCGCTGGCACAGCAAGCCGGAATTGGCTGGCAGGGGAAGCATACCAATCTGGTGTCGCGCCAGCACGGATCGTGGTTGTTTCTCGGGGAGGTTTTCACCACGCTCGAGATCGTGCCCGACACAGCGCACGCTGATCATTGCGGCTCTTGTAACGCGTGCCAAACCATCTGCCCCACCAACGCCTTCCCCGCACCCTACCAGCTGGATGCCACGCGCTGCATTTCCTACCTCACCATCGAGCATGCCGGCCCTATTCCGGAAGAATTCCGGACCGCCATCGGCAACCGCATCTATGGCTGCGACGATTGCCTGGCCGTCTGCCCCTGGAACCGCTTCGCGCAAACCAGTGGACACGCGAAACTGCGCGCGCGCGAAGACCTCACCGCGCCGCGACTGGCCGATCTCGCCCTGCTCACGGATGAACAATTTCGCAAGAAATTTACCGGATCTCCGATCAAGCGCATAGGCCGCGACCGTTTCGTTCGCAACGTCCTGATCGCCATCGGCAATGCTGCTGACCCAACCCTTATCCCGGCCGCGCAAAGCCTGACCAGTGACCCCAACCCGGTCGTCGCCGAAGCCGCCGTGTGGGCGGTGGCGCGCCTCGCCCACTTCCCATGAGCAATCTCGTCAAACGTAGTTTTTCGCTCAATGGCCATCGCACATCAATCGCGTTGGAGGCGGAGTTCTGGGCCGTTCTCACCGTGCTCGCCGCCGCCGATGGCATGCGTGTCGCCGCACTGATCGCGCGGCTGGATGCCGCACGGGATCCCACGTGCCCGCTTGCTTCGGTGTTACGGGTGCACGCTTTACACGCCGATCATGCGGTTTGTTAACGCGCTGACAAGACTTGTACCGACATGCTATCCGCCTGGTGAAAACGCCATGGCAGGATACCAATACATCATGCGCCACAAGATTGCCCACGTCGCGGTATCGCCGATCAATCCCTTGATGCTGTCGGATCAGTCGCTCACCCTCACCGAGCGGGCAAGCCAGGCCCGTTACCAAAATGCCGCCCTCCGCCTGCTGCGCCTTTCGCGGCGCATGCTATTGCATCCCTCGTTGGTGCGATCGGCGCCACCGCTCAAACATATGGCCGCGGGGCGATCAGACAGCGCACCACAGCAGCAAAATCGCTCATCGGCTGCGATGCTGCCGCCGGGCCGCTGAGCACCTGGACCAAATCCGGCCAATCCGCCGCCGCCACACCCGGGCGCAGCATCAATTGCAGATTAAGATCGCGGTCCCATAACCGGATCTCGCGTTCGGCATGCATCGTGCCAGATGGGCCTGTAGATGGCGCAACGACAGCACGCCATCGCGCAGCGCGTCCGTCATCTCCACCTGCGTGAACGGGGTTTGCCCATTGGTCAGGGAAGCACGCAGCGCAAATACGGTATCCGTGACGGGAAGCATGGGCGAGCGTTCCAGCAAATCAGAGACCGCGACCAGATCGAACCCTTTCCAGGTTACGGCCGTTCCACGCGCCTCCATTGGCCCGGCTAAGTTGGTCCCGACGGCCGCCAGGTCCTCTCCTGCCCCGCTCAAGGTTAAGGTGAAATCGGCCCGCTCGGCATGGAGATCGGCGGCTCTCCGCCCGCCATCCGCCAGTTCTTGGGGCAGATCACCTGCCAGCAACCCTGCGATCCGGGCACCCGTCACCACGCCATTCAGGCGCAGACTGGGCGGGTGGACCGCACCATCCAGAACCGCCGCGATCGCCACCCCGCGCGTCGTCCGGCGCGCCCCGCAGCCGGACAAACGCAGCACCCGCGCCGCCATCAGCTGCGACAAATCCGGCCCCTTCGCCCGCAAATGCCCAACCAGCCTCGTCTGCCCGCCCAGCCGTTCGGCAACGGCAAGATTGATCCCTGCAAGTCGTTCCCGACCGCTTGCCGTGGCTTCGAGTGCCGCTCTCCCGTCCGCCCACGGCTGCCCCAGCCGGGCCGAGACATTCCAGGCATGCCCCGCGCCGCGCCCCGGCATCCCCATCCGCCCGGACAGGGTCAGGATGCGAGCGTCCGAACTGTTGAGGCTGAGCTCGATATCCGGAATGTGCGGCGCGCCGATGCTTATCTGCCCGCCTTCCACCCGCCCACCGAAGCCGACATACTAGGCGGGGATGGATGCAGATGCCGATGACGCCGATGAGACTGGCGGCCGGGGTAGGCGCAGTTCCTCCCCACTCAGCAACAATTCGCGCGCCACCACCTGCCCCCGCAATAGCGGCCCCGACGCGAGCCGAGGAGCAAGGACTGAACGTGCAATTCCCCTCCATTCGCAACATTCAGCACGTGCACCCCGGTTGCGGTCAGCATTAGCTCCGGCAGCAGGGTCAAGCCGATCGTGCCCTCGATATGCACCGTGTGGCCAAGCGCCAGACCCACGAACGCCCCCATCGTCGCGCGCTGGCGGGCTCCCGGTCCCAGAAGGGCGGGTCAGCCCGAGGCCGCGCCCAGCAGCCCCGTTCCGCCTACCCCGCTGCGTCGCAGCCGAGGCATCTCAGGCGGCAACCCCGTAGCCACCACCGCCTGGTGTCTCGATCACGAACACATCGCCCGCTTCCAGTTCCGCGCTATCAGTGCCGGTTAAAATGTCATAAGTGCCATTGCGGCGTTCGACCCATTGCCGGCCGGCCGCGCCATCCTCGCCGCCCGCGAGGCCAAAGGGCGGCACATTGCGCCGCGAGGCGACGATGATCGCCGTCATCTGGTCGAGGAAACGGATTTTCCGGCGCGCGCCATTGCCGCCCCGCCATTTCCCGGCGCCGCCCGAACCCTCCCGGATGGTAAATTCCTCCAGCCGCACCGGATAGCGCAGTTCCAGGATTTCCGGATCGGTCATGCGCGTGTTGGTCATGTGCGTCTGTACGGCGGACGTGCCATCGAAGCCTGGCCCCGCGCCGGTGCCGCCACAGATGGTTTCGTAATATTGACGGTGCGCATCACCGAAAATAAAATTATTCATAGTCGCCTGCGAGCACGCAATCGCCCCGAGTGCACCGAATACGGCATTGCACGTTGCCTGCGACACTTCGGTATTCCCCGCCACCACCGCCGCCCCCGGCGCTGGCGACAAAAATGTTCTGGGTGGAATGATGATTTGTAGTGGTTTCAGGCACCCGTCATTGAGCGGTATATCGTCGCCCACCAGACAGCGGAACACATACAACACCACCGCCCGCGTTACCGCCGGCGGTGAGTTGAAATTTTCGTCGCGCTGCGCCCCGGTGCCGGTAAAATCTACAACGGCCGTACGACTGGCTTGATCGACGCTGACGGACACTTTCAACGGCGCCCCGGTATCCATCGTGTAATCAAAACTTCCGGAGCCAATGCGCGAAAGCACGCGACGCACGCTTTCCTCCGCATTGTCCATCACATGGCGCATATAGGCGCGCACGGTGGGCCAGCCGAACTGCGCCACTACGCGCTGCAATTCCTGCACGCCCTTTTCGTTCGCCGCTACCTGCGCCTTGATATCAGCGACATTCACATCCGGGCTGCGCGCCGGATATTTAGCCCCCGTCAGCAAAGCCCGAAATTCCCCTTCCCGGAAATTCCCGCGTTCGACGAGAAGAAAATCATCGATGACGACGCCTTCTTCTTCCAAGGTGCGCGAAATTGGTGGCGTGGAGCCCGGCGTGATTCCGCCAATATCCGCGTGATGGCCGCGTGAGCCGACGAAAAACAGAATTTCGGTAGCCGCCTCGTTGAAGACCGGCGTGATCACCGTCACATCCGGCAAATGCGTGCCGCCATTAAAGGGATTGTTCAGCGCGACCACATCCCCAGGGCGCAATGTCCCGCGCCGGTTTTTTAATACGATACGTACACTCTCGCCCATGGCCCCGAGATGCACCGGAACATGCGGCGCATTTGCCACCAACCCGCCCTCTGGATCGAAAATCGCGCAGGAGAAATCCAGTCTTTCCTTAATATTCACGCTAAGGGACGTGTTCTGCAGCACGGCGCCAGCCTGTTCCGCGACACTCATGAACAAATTATTGAACAATTCCAAAAGCACCGGGTCGGCCCGTTCGCTGCCCGCCGGCACTCGGGATGGCAAGGGCACCGCCCGCCGCAAAACCATATGATCCAGCGGGGTCACGGTCGCGCTCCAGCCCGGTTCGATCACGGTAGTCGAATTCTGCTCGCGGATCAGCGCCGGACCGGCCAGCACATCACCCGCGCGTAGAGCTGCCCGATCATAAATCGGCGCGTCATGTTCCACGCCACCGGTAAATATCCACACCCGCTCAATCACCTCCGGCGCGCCTTCTCCGCGCACGGCCAGATTTCTTTCCGTAACTTTATCCCCGGCCGCGACGGCCTCCACCGCCACCGCCTCCACCACGATCGCGCGCTCCGGCGTGGCAAAGCCAAAACGAGCACGGTGCGCCTCGGTAAAATCGTCAATGAGGGTTGGAAGATCGCGCAAGCCGACGATCAACGCTGCCTCTGCGCCCGCGTAGCGCAGATGCACCTGCCGGTGCACCACAATCTCCGCCAACACGGCGCCTTGGGCCACCAGCGCCGCCGAGGATTCCGTTCCCAACCGATCGGCCAGTCCGGCAAGCTCAGTCATCGCATGGTCGTCGAGTGGAATCTCGATCGCCTGTTCGCGCATCGCGGCCTGATCCGCCAGCCCCATGCCATAGGCCGAGAGCACGCCGGCGAAAGGATGAATAAACACTGTCTCCATACCCAATTCATCCGCTACCAGACAGGCATGCTGGCCCGCCGCGCCACCGAAACATTGCAACACAAATCGCGTCACATCATACCCTTTCTGGACGGAGACCTGCTTGATTGCATTCGCCATATTTGCCACCGCGATGCGCAGAAATCCTTCCGCCACATCGCGCGGATCGCGCCGCGCACCAGTCTCTTGCGCGATGTCGTCAGCGAGGGCAGAAAATTTTTTCTGCACAATTACCGCGTCCAATGGCGCATCGCCATGCGGGCCAAAAATCGCCGGAAAATGCGCTGGTTGGATTTTTCCCACACAGACATTCGCATCCGTCACCGCCAAAGGCCCACCATTGCGATAACAGGCCGGCCCCGGATTGGCGCCTGCACTATCGGGCCCAACGCGAAACCGCGCGCCATCAAAATGCAGGATCGAGCCGCCACCCGCCGCCACGGTGTTGATGGCCATCATCGGCGCGCGGATGCGCACGCCGGCCACCTGCGTTTCGAACGCACGTTCGAACGCCCCCGCATATAGCGCCACATCGGTGGATGTGCCGCCCATATCGAAGCTGATCACCCGATCGAACCCCGCACTTTCCGCCGTCCGCGCGGCGCCCACAATGCCGCCCGCTGGGCCGGACAGAATCGCGTCCTTGCCCTGGAACCCATCCGCCCGCACCAGGCCGCCGCTCGACTGCATGAAGTAAAGTTTTACCCCGGACAATTCGCGCGCCACGCTGTCCACATAGCGGCACAGAATGGGCGAGAGATACGCGTCCACCACCGTTGTATCGCCGCGCGGAATCAAGCGCAGCAGGGGTGAGACCAGATGCGAGGCCGAGACCTGTGTAAACCCCGCCTCTCGTGCCAGCGCCGCCAGACGTTGCTCATGCTCCGGGTATTTCCAGGCGTGCATGAGCACGATTGCACAAGAAAGCATTCCCTGTGCGCGCGCATGGGCGAAAACATGCCGCGCATGGGCCTCGTCCGGTGCCTCGATCTCCTCGCCATTGATACCTACACGGCAGGCGATTTCGGCCACATCCTCGTACAGCATCGTCGGCAAGGTAATCGCCAGATCGAACAAGCGCGGGCGCGCCTGATTGCCGATGCGCAACGCGTCGCGAAATCCCTTATTGACGATTAAAAGCACGCGGTCGCCCTTGCGCTCCAGCAGTGCATTGGTGGCCACGGTCGTGCCCATTTTCACGGCCTCGATTACGCCGGGCGGAATAGGCTTATCCGCCGCGATGCCCAGCACAGCCTTGATCCCCGCCACCGCCGCGTCGCGATAATGGCCGGGGTTTTCGCTCAATAATTTATGCGTGATCAGTCGCCCATAAGGATCGCGCGCCACGATATCGGTAAAAGTGCCGCCACGATCGACCCAGAATTGCCACATCGGTTCAGCGACCCACGATCCGCGCGCTGGCAAGAATATCGACCATGAAGCTAGGAATCACCAATCCGTCACGCACCTTCTTCTCCGTCTCTAGCTCTGCTGCCTGCACCGCACGCAGTCGTGCCAGCACCTCTGTGGCACTTCCTTGCGGCACCACCACCACGGCATCTGCATCGCCCACGATGATATCACCGGGGCAGACATGCACACCGCCCAACGTCACCGGCGCGCCCACCACGCCGGGCCCGTTGCGCGCTGGCGAATTGGGCGAAATCCCCTGGCAAAACACCGGCAACCCGGTGACGATGATCCCGGCTTTGTCGCGGGCCAGCCCATCAGTGACGAAGGCAGAAACTCCCTTGTTGCGCATCATCCCCGCCGCCAGGTCGCCGAATACGGCGGTTCCGGTAAACGCATCATTGGCACAGACAATCACATCGCCGGGCTGAGCTTCTGCCAGCGCGCCAAACATAGCCACGATATCAGCCGGATAGGCATGCGCCGTCATCGCCACGCCGACGAATCCTGCGTTGGTGGGATCCAGCGGCTTGATCCGCCAATCCAGCGCCCCGCGCCCATCCATGGCATCGCAAAGATGAGATGTCTGCGCACCCCGAAAAGCCACCACCAGGGCCCGGTCCGGCCGGGCGAAGCCGCGATGGATGCTCAGTAGCGGGGGGTTATCGATCATGACACGCCTTTCCAAACGATTGAGACCGACATTGGCGCGGACCGCCCCACCCCCGCAACTAGGCCCGATCTTTTGTCCCGATCAACCATCGCGTGCTAGACTGGGAGGGATGAATGTTCTGGGGAAAATTATCGGCGGCGTGGCCGGCTTCGCTATGGGCGGGCCATTTGGCGCCATTCTGGGCGCCACGCTCGGCCATGCGGCTGATACCGGCCTGCCGCCGAAATTCGGTTTTTCCTTCGACGGCCAATCCAACGCCGCCAGCCTCGCCGCGCGGTTGGGAACGCGTGACCAGGTATTTGCGGTTTGCATCGTCGCCCTTGCCGCCAAGCTGGCCAAGTGCGACGGGACGGTGAAGCGCAGTGAAATCGACGCCTTTCGCCAGGTCTTCCGCATCCCACCCGAGGCGGTGCGTGATATCGGCCGGCTGTTCGACGAAGCCCGCGATTCCGCCGATGGGTTTGAGGAATTCGCCGACCGCCTAGGCCGCCTGTTTGCTGATAATCGCGGCATGCTGGAGGATGTCCTTGCCGCCTTGTTCACCATCGCCCGCGCCGACGGCCCGGCCAACAATGCGGAAGCGACATTTCTGTCGCGCACCGCCACCGGTTTTGGGCTGGACCAAAATGGCTGGAACCGTGTCCGCAACGCCGCCGCCCGCCCTGCCAGTGTAGAGCCGAGCCCGTATGACCTGTTCGGCCTGCCGCCATCCGCTGCCGATGACGATATTCGGGCGCGCTGGAAGCAATTGATGCGGGAAAACCACCCCGATGGACTGGCCGCGCGCGGGGTGCCGGCGGAATTTGTGGCACGCGCGACCGAGAAAGTCGCCCGCATCAACGCCGCATGGGACCGGATCAAGCGCGAGCGCGGCCTGTGACCATCGACATCATCGACGCCCCCAGCCCCAACCACGACGAACGCACACCGGGCCAGCCGGTAGATATTCTCGTGCTGCACTACACCGGCATGAAAACCGCGCAGGAAGCGATCGACCGCCTGCGCGATCCGGAGGCCAAAGTTTCAGCGCATTACGTGGTGGATGAGGACGGCGGTATTCTCCGACTTGTCCCTGAGGATCGCCGGGCCTGGCATGCTGGGATGTCCTACTGGCGTGGGGCCGAGCAGATCAATGATCGCTGCATCGGTATCGAGATCGTCAATCCCGGCCATGAATGGGGCTATCGGGAATTTCCGGCACTGCAAATGGCGGCTGTGTATGACCTTTGTCTGCATGTTTTGTCGCGCCACCCGATTCCGCCACGCAATATTATCGGCCATAGCGATGTGGCGCCGGACCGCAAGGACGATCCGGGCGAGAAATTCGACTGGGCTGGTTTGGCCGCCAATGGGGTGGGGTTGTGGCCGAAGGATGTGCCTGATCTTGGTAATGGCGATGTGCTGACGGACGCGGCATCGATGCAGAAAATCCGCGTCGATCTTTCTTCCATTGGCTATCGCGTGGCCCCGGACGGCGCGCAGGATAAGGAGTTGGCCACCGTGCTGCGCGCCTTCCAGCGGCATTGGCGGCAGGAGGAGATTTCCGGGGATGCCGATGCTGGCACGCGGGCGCGGTTACGGGCGGTTCGGGCCTTGTGTGAGGTGTGATTTACCCTAAGTGTCTGTCCGACAGCATTACGTATGATTGCATATTTTGGATCAAGAGTCGGATTGAGGCGGGACGGAGGAAGAGAGCACCTTTCGGTTGATATTTTCTCAGTCCTAGGCCAATCGCGGGCAGCGGTTGAGCCAGCCGATGGTGCGTTCGACAATCCAGCGCCTTGGCAGAACCTCGAAGCCTTTGGCGTGATC
>SHWN01000044.1 GCA_009693795.1 Acetobacteraceae bacterium | reverse complement strand
GCCAGAGAAGCCGAACTGCTTCGCCACTGCATCATCGTGGATCTTGTTCTCCGAATTATGGGAGATGTTGTACGCTAGCACATGGTAACGCGTGGTCGGCATTGCCTTATCCTTTCAACAGCACGATGGCTTCGATTCCGACGGAAATATCGTCCGGCAAACTGCCCATGCCAACAGCGGAGCGCGCCGGGCGGCCATGATCGCCAAAAATATCGGTAAACAGATCGGTGCAACCATTGATCACTTTGGGGTGCTCGTGAAAATCTGGGACGGCGTTGACCATGCCAAAGACTTTCAGGATTACGTCCACACGGTCCAATGATCCGGCTGAGCTGCGCATATTAACCAGCAGATTTAAGCCGCATTGGCGGGCCGCCTGGTAAGGCTGAACCGTATTCGGCGCCGCGCCAACCTTGCCAGTGGTCAATGTGCCATCCGCATGCCGTGGGCCGACATCCGAGAGAAAAAGCATATTCCCGGCCAGCCGGAACGGCACATAATTGCTGGCCGGCTTCGGCGGCAGCAAGAGCAGGCCAAGTTCCGCGATGCGTGCGTTAGCACCCATAATATCCCCGTTTCCCACTCCGCATGTAACGCGGTTCCGGCGCCGCTGGCTATACGTGCAGGCGAGCCAACAACTCAGCATACGCTTTAATCACCAGGCCCCGGCGTATCTTATGTGTCGCAGTTAGCAAGCCGTTCTCCACCGTGAACGGTTCGACCAACGCATGCTTGCGCACCCGCTCGATCACCGAAAGCCGCGCATTAACCCGCGCCACCGCCGCCGCAACTCCCGCCATACCCGCCCCCTCGGCGGGCACCAACAAGGCGCAGACTCCGGCCTGACCTTCTCCGGCCACCACCGCCTGCGCGATCTCGCCCTCGCCAGTCAGCATGCCCTCAACGCGCGCCGGCGAGACATTGTCGCCGCCGGACAGCACAATGATGTCCTTCTTGCGATCGGTGATGCGCAGATAGCGATCCGTATCGATTGCGCCGATATCACCGGTATGCAGCCAGCCATCGCGGATCACTGCCGCCGTGGCCGCGGGTTGGCCCCAATAACCCTGCATCACCAGGTCGCCGCGGACCAGAATCTCGCCATCGTCGGCGATGCGCAGATCCACGCCTTCCAGCACATGGCCGACGGTTTCCACCCTTATCGCCTCGGGCGGATTGGCGGAAATCACCGGCCCGGCTTCTGTCTGGCCATAGCCCTGAATAATCTTCAGCCCGAACGCGAGGAAAAACTTTCCAACATCCGGATCCAACCGCGCCCCACCCGACACCAGCGCCTTCAAGTGCCCGCCGAAACGGGCCCGGATTTTATTGCCGACCAGCCGGTCCAGCAGCGGATGCAGCAGCGGGTCGAACCAGCGCTGTGCGCCGTCCACACGGCGCAATCCGCACTCCAGCGCAACACCAAAGAGCCATTGCCGTAAAGGTTTTTCCCGCGCCATTTGCGCGCGCGCGCGATCGCAGAAAACTTCCAGAATACGTGGCACCACGGTGATGATGGTGGGACGCACCGCAGCCAGATCCGCCGCCAGATGCTCCAGCCCGCGCGCATATACCACCTCTGCGCCGAGGCTGAGCAGAAAGAACTGCCCGCATGTGTGTTCGTAGGAATGCGACAGCGGCAGGAAGGACAAATAGATTTCATTGCCCAACCCCAGCGGGCGCAGCAATTCGAATGCGCCCCGGCAATTGGACAGGATCGCCCGGTGCGGCAGCATAACGCCTTTGGCCGCCCCTCCCGTGCCGGACGTATAGATCAGACAGGCCAGGGTTTCGCCGTCGATTTTTTCGGCTTCCGCCACGATATCGTCCGCGGGCCTGTCATCGGCGATCAGGCTGCCCCATGCCGTCGCCCCCGGAATATCCTCCATCGTCACCAGCACATCCAACCCGCCGGTCTGTTCCGCCGCTGCGCGCACCCGCCCAGCCAGGGCGGCGGAGGAGACAATGGCCGCCCTGACCCCCGCGTCGCGCAGCACATGCGCATGATCGGTGACCGTGTTGGTGGTGTAGGCGGGAACTGGCACCGCCTGGATGGCCAGCAAGGCGGTTTCGGCGATCGGATATTCCGGCCGGTTTTCCGCGACGATCAAGACCCGATCCCCCGCCTTCACCCCGGCCGCGCGCAGCCCGCGCGCCACGCTGGCGGCCTGGCGGGCGAAGACACCCCAGCTCATGCTCTGCCACGCCCCGCCCCGCCAGGCACGTAACATCGGACGATCCGGCCAGCTTTTGGCGCGGTCAAACATCATCGTCGCCAGATTTGGCCAGCGCGGATATTTCTGCACACCTCCCCCCTCGTGTGATCCAGCCCTTGGAGCGTGGGCCTTGCTAGCTTACATCCAGGGCCCATCGCAGTCACAGGACCCGCCCGGCATGTCCCTTCGTTTTTCTACCCCCGTTTACAACCAGGATGCCGCCACCGGTGCGCCAGACCTTCCCAGTTGGGACCTAGCGGATCTCTATTCCGGCCCGGACAGCAAGGAATTGGCGGCCGATTTTGCCTGCGCGGAGATCGACTCAAAAGCCTTCGCCGCGCGTTATGAAGGCAAACTCGCTGCCCTTTCGGGCGCCGCTCTGGCCGAAGCCATCGCGGGATTCGAAAGGATCGAGGAAATCCTGGGTCGCACCGCCTCCTATGCCCAGCTGCTGTTCGCCGGTGATTCCACCGATGCGGGAATCGGTAAATTCTATCAGACGACCACCGAGCGCATCACAACGATCAGCAGTCATTTAATCTTCTTCGGCCTGGAGTTGAACCGGATCGACGATGCGGTCCTGTGTAAGAAACTGATCGATCCCGCCTGCGCGCGCTGGGCACCCTGGCTGCGCGATCTGCGCGTCTTCCGCCGGCATCAATTGGCCGACGATTTGGAGAAATTGCTGCACGAAAAGGAAGTGACCGGCCATTCTGCCTGGTCACGCCTGTTCGATGAAACTGTGGCCGGGATGCAAGTGCCCTTGCTGGGTGAGACGCTGACGGTCTCCGCCGCCCTGAACAAACTATCCGATGCCGATCGCGCGGTGCGGGCCGCCGCCGGCGCGGCGGTCGGAAAAATTTTTGGCGAAAATATCCGGCTGTTTTCGCTGATCACCAATACCTTGGCCAAGGACAAGGAGATCATTGATAACTGGCGCCGCTACGACGCCCCCACCAGTTATCGCAATCTCTCCAACATGGTGGAGGATGAGGTTGTGGCGGCGCTGGACAGTGCTGTGCGCGAAAGTTTTCCACGCATTTCGCATCGCTATTACACAATGAAGGCGAAATGGCTAGGCCTGGAGAAATTACAACACTGGGACCGCAACGCACCCTTGCCGGATGATGATGACAGGCGCATTCCCTGGACAGAAGCGCGGGAAAAAATCGTTGCCGCCTATAGTGCCTTCAGCCCAGAGCTGGGGGAATTGGGTGCGCGGTTCTTTGCAAAACCCTGGATCGACGCGACCACGCGGGTCGGCAAATCGGGCGGCGCGTTTTCCCACCCGACCGTGCCATCAGCGCATCCTTATATTCTAATGAATTATCATGGCCGAACGCGCGATGTGATGACCTTGGCGCATGAACTCGGCCATGGCGTGCATCAGATTCTGGCCAGCCAGCAGGGTTATTTACTTTCCAACACACCAATCACGCTGGCGGAAACCGCGTCGGTGTTTGGTGAAATGCTGACTTTCCGCTCGCTGCTGGACGCGGAAAAAAATCCGGCTCGCCGCCGCATCATGCTAGCCGGAAAGGTGGAGGATATGATCAACACCGTCGTCCGCCAGATCGCCTTCTACCGGTTCGAGACGTTGTTGCACGACGAACGCCGTGGTGGCGAAATCCTGCCGGAACGGCTGGGCGAAATCTGGATGGGCGTACAGCGCGAAAGCCTTGGCCCGATTTTTGAATTCACCCCGGAATACGCCAATTTTTGGGCCTATATTCCGCATTTCATCCATTCGCCCTTTTACGTCTATGCCTACGCGTTCGGTGATTGTTTAGTAAATGCGTTGTATGATGTGTTCCGCGCCGGGCACCCCGGATTCCAACAAAAATATGTAGATCTGCTGCGATCGGGTGGGGCGAAGCGGCATAAGGAATTGCTAGAGCCGTTCGGTTTGGATGCTTCTGATCCAGGTTTCTGGAAACGCGGCTTGGATGTGATTGCCGGTTTCGTCGATGAGTTGGAAGCCACCGGCTGATGGCCGATGAATCGTCTTTCTTCAGAGAGTTAAGCCGTTTCGCCCGCACGTCCGGTGCTGTGGGCGGCATTGCCGCGCGTGTTGCGGGCGAACGCGTCTTCGGTATCAAGACCGACCGGGCCGCGCATGCGGAGGATCTACGCGCGGTGCTGGGCGGGCTGAAAGGGCCGTTGATGAAGGTGGCACAGTTTCTCTCCACTGTGCCCAACGCGCTGCCGGCGGAATATGCCGCGGAATTGTCCGAATTGCAGGCCAATGCCCCGGCCATGGGCTGGGCCTTTGTGCGCCGGCGCATGGCGAGTGAGCTGGGGCCGGACTGGCGCGGGAAATTCGCGCAATTCAGCCAGGATGCCAGTGCCGCCGCCAGCCTTGGGCAAGTCCATCGAGCGCAGCTACATGACGGCACGGAGGTTGCCTGTAAACTGCAATACCCCGACATGCCGGCCACGGTGGATGCTGATCTGCGCCAACTGCGTATGGCGATGGCGATTTATCACCGCATGGACAATGCCATCCAGCACGAGGAAATTTACAAGGAACTTTCAGAGCGTTTGCGGGAGGAACTGGACTATACGCGCGAGGCCGCGCAAATGCGACTTTACCGTCACATGCTGCGCGACGAGGCCACTGTGCATGTGCCGGATCCCGTTCCCGCATATTGTACCAATCGGTTGCTGACTATGACCTGGCTAAATGGCCGCCCCCTGATGGCGCGACTCGCTGAGAACCCATCACAGGACGAACGCAACACGATTGCCCGTGCATTGTTCCGGGCCTGGTATGTGCCGTTTTATCGTTACGGCGTAATCCATGGCGATCCACATTTGGGAAATTATCAGGTGCGCGCGGATGGTTCCGTGAATTTGCTCGATTACGGCGCCATTCGGGTCTTTCCACCCTCCTTCGTCGCCGGCGTCATCGCATTATATGAAGCGATCCGCGACGACGATATGGACAAGGCGCACCAAGCCTACGCCGTCTGGGGTTTTACCGACTTGTCGGAAGAAAAAATGGCAGCCTTGAATTTATGGGCTCGTTTTTTGTACGAACCATTATTGGAGGATCGCATCCGCCGCATCCAGGAGACGGACGATCCGCAATTCGGCCGCGCCGTCGCCGCGCAAGTCCATGCCGCCTTAAAAGCCGCCGGTGGCGTGCGTCCACCGCGGGAATTCGTCCTGATGGACCGATCCGCGATCGGCCTAGGCGGCGTTTTCGTCCGCCTCGGGGCGGCGTTAAACTGGCATGAATTATTCCAGGACCTGGTCGCCGACTACAACACCGAGGCGCTCTCGGCGCGCCAGCAAGCCGCCCTTATGGAGGCCGGAGTACCTCAATCGGATTAGTTGGGGCGATGCTGATGGTAACCACTGGCACTCACTGCCAGAACCCGGCATTGCGTCGTGATCCGCCAGACCTTCTCGTGTCGCTCGATAAAGGCCTATCTCACCGCGACCCCCTCGCAAAATACGCCGCCGCTTTTTTTTAGGATGTCACGCTCCATCCGCGTCTTCGCCAGTGCGGCTTTGAGCCGTGCGATCTCCATCTGATCTGCCTTAAATGGCTGGTCTGCCTTAACCGGCTTGCCTTTCGCCTCCTTCAGGCCGCCGACAGCATCCGAATTCACCCAATTATCAATCGATTGCGCCAAAATGCCCCGACCCTGGGCAACCGAGGACAGCAATTGACCGCCACTAACCAGCCGAGCCGCCTCCTGCTTGAACTCCAGCGTCTAGCGCGCCCGCACAATTCCCGTCATGTCCGTTCCTCCAAAACTGATGATACACATGCAGCCTTGGGAGACGTTCTTTAGGGATAAGGTCGGTCTGCCCGCCATAGGTCTGAGCGGTCGCCCCGTCGGGGCTAACCTACACATTGGTAGTGGTCGGCTCTGTATAGCTACCACTGCGAGAATTGTTAGCCTCGGCGACGATCACAAAATATTTGAACTCCTATGCGCCGAGCGGGGCGCAGGCGGCGGCCAGCCAGGTTTTTGTCGCGGGGTCCACCAGCGGGCCGATCTCCTGTAAAACGCGGGCGTGATAGGCGTCGAGCCAGATGATGTCCGCTGGGCTGAGCAGAGCGCGGTCGAGCAAATGCCGGTCGAATGGGGCCAGGGTGAGGGTCTCAAAAGCTAGGAAGGGCTTGGCGGTGTTGGGCAGTTCCGCTGGTTGCGCCAGGAGAAGATTTTCCAGCCGCACGCCGTACTGACCGGGCAGATAGAATCCGGGCTCGTTGGACAGGATCATCCCGGGCGCGATCGGTATCAGCCGGGCAGCCCGAGAAATGCTTACCGGGCCTTCATGAACCGACAAAAAACTGCCGACGCCGTGACCAGTGCCGTGATCGTAATCGAGGCCAGCCTGCCAGAGCGCGGCGCGCGCGAAGGCGTCGATATGGGCGCCGCCGATGCCCTGCGGAAAGATCAGTTTTGCCAGCGCGATATGGCCCTGCATGACACGGGTGACGCGATCCCGGATTTCTGCCGGGGCTGGGCCGGGGCCGGTCCAGATGGTGCGGGTGATGTCTGTCGTACCGTCCAGATACTGGGCGCCGGAATCAATCAGATAGACTTCGTTCGGCCGGATCGGGCGGTTGGTTTCCGCTGTCACGCGGTAGTGGATGATGGCGCCGTTTGGGCCGGCGGCGGAAATGGCGGGGAAGCTTTCGCCGTGAAATTTCTCCATCTCGCGGCGGTATGCCAGCAATTGGTCGGCGGCGGAGATTTCGGTGCCGCTGCCCTCTGGGCCAACCTGGGACAGGAAATGCAGAAAGCGACAGATCGCCACCGCATCGCGCAAATGGGCGTTGCGGGCGCCTTGCTGCTCCACCTGGTTTTTCATCGCTTTCGGCAGTGTGCAGGGATCGGGGCCTTCCGCCACACTGGCGCCGGCGACGCGCAGGGTGGCGGCAAACCATGCTGGCGAAAAGTTTTTGTCGACGCGCACGGTTTTGCCGGAAAGACGTTTGAGCGCGGGGGCGAGGTCGGCGCGGGGAGCCACAGCGACGCCATTGCCCAGCCAAAGGCGCGTTTCGGCGGGCAGTTTCGTCGGCTCCATGAAGATCTCCACCCGCGTATCAGCATGGGCGATCGCGAACCCCAGGGCGAAGGGGGTGAAGGGAACGTCATCGCCGCGAATATTGAGCAGCCAGGCGAGCGAGGCCGGATCGGTGATCACCGCCGCGTCTTGCATGGCGGTGCGCAAGGCGGCAGCGATTTCTTCGCGCTTTTGCAGGGATTCTTTGCCGGCATAATCCAGCGCATGCGGCAGGGCGACGCCAGTGGGAGGAGCGGGGCGTTCCGGCCAGATGATATCGATGGGGTTTTCCGCCACCGGGCGCATCTCCAGCCCGGCTTCGGCGTAGCGCGCCAGGGCGTCCTCGCTGATGAGGAGAGGATCGTAGCCGATGCGGGCGCCCTTGCGGGCATGCTGGGTCAGCCAAGACGGGGGCGGTGTTTCAGTGATGTGGCAGCGTTCCCAGGCGGTAGCGTCGGTCTGCTGCGCCAGTTGCAGGACATAGCGCCCATCGGTGAAGAGCGCCGCCCGATCGGGGAGCACCGCCGCCAGACCGGCGGAGCCGGTGAAGCCGGTGAGGAAAGTCAGGCGCTCCGCCGAAGGTGGGACATATTCGCCCAAATGCTCATCGGCCCGGGGCACGATAAATCCGTCCAGATCCTGTTTGGCCAATGTGACGCGCAGATCTAACAGGCGGTGGGCCCAGATACTCATCAGGGACGAATTCATTGCTTAGCTCCTTGAGGCAGATCAACGGCTTTTACACGATTGGCCAGCATGATTTGCAGTGAGCACATTTCGGGGACGGGATATTCGCAGGCGTGATGACTTTAAACAGGACTATGCTGCGCTGCAGCAATTCCTCTATGCGTTGTGTGCGCGACGTTGAATCAGGGAATCGTGTAATGAAAAAGCCAATCAGCAATTTTTACACCGTCGTTTGGATCGAGGCGCCCAATCAGCCGGTACCGCCGCCGCGTCGGGGTACCCGGGCCACCAGTGCGCCGGGCTCACACTGTGGCGGAGTTGTGCGGGCCAAGGCCCAACGCGACCCCTGCAGCGGCTGGGAGGCCGGTGCGACGACTGCGTTGGGTATGTTCTTCGCCCATCACTGACCAAAATGGCGCGCCGAAACTGGTCCCCTGCGCCCCGTCCCTTGGGGCAATAGCACGGGTAAGATATATGAATTTTGCATTACAAAAATATTTATCATGCATATTTCGCATATCTGAACCTGTTATTTAGCACTTATCCACAGACCGCGTCAGGATTATGTTGCACTGCGAAAAGCCGAGAGTACCCCGCCATAAGGACGAGGCACCCGATCCGGCTAATCACATGGGACCAATCCGATGAACATTCATCTTGCACATATCGTTTCCTTCCCCTTCCATTCCAACACAGCGCATTCCGGCACCGCGCGTGGCGCCACCAGGCGTCAGGATGCCACCGAACTCCTCGGCGTGGACGCCAAGCGTCCAGTCAAGACCCGTGCGCTCGGCCGGTACGTCGGCCGTTTCCTGACCTATCTGGCGCAGATGCCGCGCCGGATCACCGAACGTGACGAACTCGCCCGCTGCACGGACCGTGAACTCGCCGATATGGGCATCACCCGCGGCGATATCGGGCGTATCCACGACCCACGCTTCGCCACTGACTTTGCCGCTAACCGCGCCGCCAGCGACAGCCTGAAGTGGCTGTGATTGGGTGATTGAAGAGAGGACAGGGGGCTTTCCCCCCTAGACCCCCACCAAGGGCGACG
The DNA here is from genome assembly GCA_009693795.1 of Acetobacteraceae bacterium. GTDB lineage: Bacteria > Pseudomonadota > Alphaproteobacteria > Acetobacterales > Acetobacteraceae > SHWF01. Next base: position 8,172 of record SHWN01000044.1, on the reverse strand, counting down.
CCCCTTAGCGGGGTCCAGGGGCAAAGCCCCTGGCCTTCCTGACTTATCCAACCCAGCCCCTTCACGGTCGGCTGGCGGTGTCGATCTGGGTGATTTCAGCGGCAGACAGTTTAATGGCTGGGGCGGCTACCATTTCGGCCAGTTGTTCGGGGTTGGTGGCGCTGACGATGGGAGCGGCGACGGCCGGGCGGGCAAGGAGCCAGGCAAGGGCGATTTGGCCGGATTTGGCACGGTGGATGGCAGCGATATCATCGAGGACGCGGAGTACGGCGAAGCCTTTGGCATTCAAGTATTTTTCAACACGCGCGCCGCGCAACCGGCCGGCCATGTCCGCCGCACTGCGATATTTGCCGGTAAGGAAGCCGCTGGCGAGGGAATAATAGCCGATCACGCTGATATTCTCCCGCACGCAGAGATCCTGGAGTGGGCCTTCGAATTCGGTGCGCTCGACGATGCTGTATTGCGGCTGATGCGTTTCATAGCGCGGCAGGCCTAGCTTTTTGGAGATTTCCAGTGCCGCTGCCAGCCGTGGCGCGGTGTAGTTGGAGGCGCCGATCACCCGGACCTTACCTTGCTGGATCAAGGTTTGAAACGCGGAGAGGGTTTCTTCCAGCGGGGTTTCCGGATCGTCGCGATGGGCCTGGTAGAGATCGATGTAATCGGTTTGCAACCGGCGCAGACTATCTTCCACGGCGCGCATCATATAGGCGCGGGAGAGGCCTTTATTGTCGCCGCCCATATCCATGCCGAGCTTGCTGGCGATGATCACCTGGTCGCGGTTGCCGCGGGCTTTCAGCCAGCTGCCCATGATGACTTCGGACTCGCCACCTTTGTTGCCAGTATGCCAGCGGGAATAGACATCGGCGGTGTCGATGAAATTGTAGCCGGCGGCGACGAAGCCATCCAACAGGCGGTGCGACATGGCCTCATCCGCGGTCCAGCCGAAGACGTTGCCGCCGAATGTCAGCGGCGCGACTTCCAACACCGAGTTGCCTAGTCTGCGTTTTTGCATTTTCTCTACCTCTTGCATGAGGGCGGGAAGAAAGACGAAGCGTTCGCGCTTGTCCAGGGTCGCTCAACAGGGTCGGTCAGCGGGGGGTCACTTGCTCGAACCAGGCGCGGGCCATTGGGGCTCACCGGTCCGGTACCTTGTAGCCGCCATCATGCAGGATCAGTTCCAGCCAGGCGTTGGGCGCACATCCCGTCCAGCGCCGGTGCCAGGCGGTGGCAGTGATTTCGATCTTAGCCGGCAGTTGGCGGGCGCAGCCACCCGCGCCATGCTGCGCAACTGCCCCGAATGGAACTGGCGCAAAATCGCCACCGGCCACGACGCCATGGTCACCGCGCCCGACGAACTCGCCAGCATGCTTGAGGAAATCGCCGCATGACCCCCATCCGCCGCCTGCAACAAGAAGCCCGCCTCTCCGGCACCGTCGTTCACGGCAACACCGTCTTTCTCGCTGGCCAGGTCGCCGATTATTCCAACCTCGACGCGGAAGGCCAGACCGCCGACATCCTCCGCCAGATTGATTCGCTTCTCCCCGAAGCCGGCACGAATAAATCGCGCCTGCCCACGTGCCAAATCTATATCAGCGACATGCGCCATTTCGCCGGCATGAAACGTGCCTGGGACGCCTGGCTCGATCCCAACAACAAACCGGCCCACGCGAAATTCGAAGCCCGCCTCACCGACCAACATTGGTTCGTCGAAATCACCGGATTGCCGCGCTGCGATACGACAAGACGGGACCCGCCCACTTACCTCCCCAGCGACCCAACGACCATATGCTTGTGGGTGGCCAAGTGGGGGAGCGGGCCGGGTGCCGTCTTGTCGAAAAATGCCATAAAAACCTGATCGCGCGAACATTGTTTCGCCATCTATCGCCCGCAGAATAAAGATCAAGGAGAACACGTAGGATGGACTGGCAACGGCAGAAAATATTGGTGACAGGCGGCGCCGGCTTTCTCGGCGCCAATCTCTGCCATGCCCTGGCCGCGCGCGGCGCCCGCGTCACCGCGCTGGACGGTTTCCTGTTCGGCGGTGGCGCTAACCGTCTGAATCTCGATGGCGCCGATGTCAAGCTGGTGGAAGGCGATATCCGTGACTTGGATCTCCACAATCTTTGCGAAGGCCACGATGTCATCTTTAACTGCGCCGCCCAAACCTCGCATATGGGTGGCCAACGCGACCCGCTCTCCGACATCGCGATCAACGCGATGGCCCAGGTGCGCCTGATCCAGGCCGCGCGGGAAGCCGCGCCAAATGCGATCGTAGTGCATGCCTCCACCCGCCAACTCTATGGCCGCCCGCATTATTTACCTGTGGATGAAAACCACCCGGTCAACCCACCGGACGCCAATGGCGTCTCCAAATTCGCCGGCGAACAATATTGGATGCTGGAACACCGCGTGCATAACCGCCCGGTGGTCTCGCTAAGACTAACAAACTGTTATGGCCCCCGCCTGCGCATTCGCGATGCCCGCCAAACTTTTTTGGGAATCTGGATCCGCTGCGTCCTGGAAAATAAACCGTTCGAGGTCTGGGGCGGCGAACAATTGCGCGACCTGACCTATGTGGACGATGTAACCGAAGCGTTTCTAACCGCTGCTGCCACCCCGTCATGTCACGGCAATATCTACAATATCGGCGGCTCCCCCCCCGCCTCGCTGCTGGAACTCGCCGAAGTGACCGTGCGCGTCGCCGGCAACGGCGCCACGTTTATCAAGAAAGAATTTCCCACCGACCGCATCAGCATCGATATCGGCAGCTACCACGCTAATGATAGCGCCTTCCGCGCCGCCACCGGCTGGAGTCCAAAAATCGGCCTCGAAGAAGGCATTGGCCGCTCGCTCGATTGGTACCGTTCCCGCCTCGCCGCCTATCTCTGAAGGCCAGCACATGAATACGCCCACCATCACCGTCCCTGTCGCCAATCCCGGCGCTGGGTATCTTGTGCTCAAGCCCGAGATCGATGCCGCCGTGGCCCGTGCGCTGGCTTCCGGCTGGTATATCCTCGGCGCCGAAGGCAAAGCGTTCGAGGCGGAATTCGCCGCCTGGCTGGGTGCCACCCGCTCCGTTGGATGCGCGAACGGAACCGACGCGCTGGCCCTCGCCCTACGCGCGCTTGATATCGGCCCCGGCTGCACCGTCATAACGGTCTCTCACACCGCCGTCGCTACCGTCGCCGCCATCGAGATGGTCGGCGCCACACCCTTGCTGGTCGATATCGACCCCATCCATTACACGCTCGACCCGACGGAACTGGCCGAAACCCTAGCCCATCCGCCGAAGAACCTGCCGCCAATCCGCGCCGTCATAGCCGTGCATCTCTACGGGCAGGCCGCGGATCTGGAGGCCATCCAGGCAATCTGCGCCCGCCACGATGTGGCGCTGGTCGAGGATTGCGCCCAGGCGCATGGCGCCACCTGGCACGGGAAAAAACTCGGCATATTCGGCGCCATCGCCGCGTTTAGTTTATATCCCACCAAGAATCTCGGCGCGCTCGGGGATGGCGGCATTATCGCCACCCATGATCCCGCCCGTGCCGACCGGCTGATGGCCCTGCGCCAATATGGCTGGCGCCAGCATTACATCTCCGACGAGGTGGGTGTGAATTCCCGCCTCGATGAAATCCAGGCAGCCATCCTGCGTGTCAAACTGCACCATCTCGACGCCCAAAATGCCCGCCGCCAGCAGATCGCCGCGCGCTATGATGCGGCGCTCGTCGGCAGCGTCCTACGCCCCCCCGCACGGCGCGAAAACGCGTCGCACGTGTTTCATCTCTACGTCACGCGAACACCCAACCGCGCTGAGATTCAGGCGCAATTGCGCACCACCGGAATCGCTTCCGGCATCCACTACCCCGCACCCGTGCATCTGCAACCCGCCTATCAGGGCCGCATCGCCCTCGGCCCCTCCGGCTGCGCGCAAACCGAACGCGCCGCGGCGCAAGTCCTAAGCCTGCCGATGTTCCCGGAACTGACGGACGCACAGGTGGAAGCCGTCTGCACGGCGTTACGCGCGCTGCGATAGCGCGCGGGCAAGAATTTGCTAACCTCCCGCCAGGAACGGGAGATCACCTATGGACAACACAATCTGGGCCACCGCCTGGCTGGGCGCCGCGCACGGCCCTTATCCGGCCGGCAACCCCTCCGCCCAGCCTGACCAAAGTTTCGCCTTTCCCGATCCCGCTACCGGCGCGCGCGATCAAAGTTTTCGCCTCATCCTGCGCCCCGATATCTGGGGCAAGGCGGCGCGGCTGCGCTTTTCCAACGTCATGGGCTCCCGTCCGCTCACCATCGATGGCGCATATGCCGGCCTCCAGGAATCCGGTAGCGGCGTCGCCCCCGGCACCAACCAGCCAGTGCGCTTCAACGGCGCCAACAGCATCACCATCGCGGCGGGAAACATGGCCTGGAGCGACCCGGTCGCTTTGCCCTTCGTCGATGATGGAGAAAACATCTTGCTCCGTGGCCACCGCCTCGCCGTGAGCTTCCACGTCGCCGGCGCCTCCGGCCCGATGACCTGGCACGCCAAGGCGCTGGCCACCTCCTACGTCACGCCCCCAGGCGCCGGTTCGCATGGCGCGACGGAACACGGGACAGCATTCCCCCTCACCACCGCCTCCTGGTTCTTTCTTGATGCCGTTGATATGCGCGCCGCCCCCGGCACCCGCGTGATCGTCTGCCTCGGCGACTCCATCACCGATGGCACGCTCGCGGCGATGAACGCCGACGACCGCTGGCCCGACGTGCTGGCCCGCCGCCTGCACGCCCGCCACGGCAATCGCGTCGCCGTGGTCAATGCCGGCATCGGCGGCAATCAGGTCGCCTCTCCGGCGCGCCATGACATCGCCAACCCGCTGAACGGCGGCGCCTCCGCCCTCGAACGCCTGCACCGCGACGTGCTGGATCTCGCCTCCGTCGCCGCCGTAATCTGGTTTGAGGGCATCAATGATCTCGGCATTTCCGGCTCCGAGCCCGAGCCTGTCATCGCCGGCCTGCGCGAAGGCGTCGCCCGCATCCGCGCCGCCATTCCCGGCGTGCGCATCATTGGCGCCACCATCACCTCCACCATCGGCGCGCAACGCCATCACGGCCACCCGGTGGTGGAAACCCGGCGCCAGGCAATCAACGAATTCCTGCGCGCGACGACGATCTTCGATGCCGTGGCCGATTTCGATGCTGTCACGCGCGACCCCGCCACCGGCGAATTGCGCGCCGAAATGCAGCCCGATGGCGTGATCGGCGGCGAGGGCGACAAGGTGCACCCCAACCACGCCGGCTATCTCGCCATGGGTTTCGCCATCGATATCGACACGCTGCTGGCGTGATGGATTGATACGAGGTTTGGTGAGTATGACTGATCGGAAGCAAGGTCGGGGCTCTGCCCCGAACCCCGCTAAAGGGCGACGCCCCTTAGAATCCATTCATTTGGTTCTCATGGAGAAAGGGCCTACTGAGACCATGGTAACGACTGAGTAGGCCTCTTTTCCATGAGAACCAACAGAGGGGGCTTGCGCTTCAAAGAAAATCAAGGGGACGACACCTCCCTGGTGGAGGTTTGGGGGCAAAGCCTCCAATCTTCCGGCCGATGAAACTCACACACCGAGACCACACAATGCGGAACCTTCTGACCGATATCGCCGGCGTCTCGGTCGGCCATGCCACGGATCTTTCCCTGGGTTCCGGTGTCACCGCCCTGCTGTTCGATACGCCGGCGATTGCCTCCGTCGCCGTCTTTGGCGGCGCGCCGGGCGGGCGCGATACGCATATGCTGGAACCGGAAATGACCATCGCGGCGGTAGACGCCATCGTTCTCTCCGGCGGTTCCGCGTATGGCCTGGATGCGGCGGGCGGCGTGCAAGCGTGGCTGCGCGAGCAGGGCAGAGGGCTTGAAATTCGTGGTCTGCGCATCCCCCTTGTCAGCCAGGCGATCCTCTTCGACCTCGCCAATGGCGGCTATAAGAACTGGGGCCGTTACTCGCCCTATCTACAACTGGGGTACGCAGCGGCCGCTGCCGCAACGGATAAAGATTTCGCGCTCGGCAGCGCCGGCGCCGGCACCGGTGCCACCACCGCAACAGTCAAAGGCGGCCTCGGCAGCGCCAGCACGCGCACCAGCACGGGCCACATCGTCGCGGCGCTGGTGGCGGTCAACGCCATCGGCTCTCCCTTGATCGGCGACGGACCCTGGTTCTGGGCTGCGCCGTTTGAAGTCAATGCCGAATTCGGTGCCCGAGGCTGGCCCGCGTCTATGCCAGAAATTGCCAGCGCCCTGCGCTTCAAGGGCGGCCCTGCCACCACCATCGGCATCGTCGTCACCGATGCGACATTAACCAAACCGCAAGCCAAACGCCTCGCCATCATGGCGCATGACGGTCTCGCGCGTGCCATCCTACCCGCGCACGCCCCGATGGACGGCGACACGATCTTCGCCGCCGCCACTGGCACGCACACCGTGGCGGACAGCGCGACCCTCACCGAACTCGGCCACGCCGCCACACTCACCATGGCCCGCGCCATCGCGCGCGGCGTTTACGAAGCCACCCCGCTGCCGCTGGCTGGCGCGCAGCAAAGCTGGCGCCAGATTTTCGGTTAAGTTCTCGGCAGGATCGACGACAGGCTCGTTTTGACTTCCACCAAAGCCGGCCCCTGCACCGCAAACGCCGCATCCAGCATGGGTGCGATATCGGCGTCCGCCCGGATCACAAACCCCGGGCAGCCAAACGCCTCCGCCAGCCTCGCAAATTCCGGAACGGTCAGATCCGTCCCCACCACATGGCCGGGATATTCCTTCTCCTGGTTCAATCGAATGGATCCGTAGCTTTTATTCGCCGCCAGAATAAACCGAATCGGCAGCTTGCGCTCCACCGCCAGCGCAATCTCATTGCCCGTCATCAGAAAACTGCCATCGCCCACAGCGCACACCACCTGCCGCCCCGGACACCGCATGGCCATGGAGACCGCCCCCGGCACACCCATGCCCATCACTCCGGTAATGGACGCGATCAATTGTTGCGGCGCGCGCACCGGAAAATGCTTATAGAACATCGCCGCCGACAGCCCGGCGTCCAACGTCACCAGCGCATCCGGTGTCAGGCGTGCCACCGTCGCCATCACCACATTGCCGAACACCACGCCATCCGGCGCGGTTTGCGTATTCCACGCCGCGATTTTCATCCGCTCGCCACGCAATCGCTCAATCCAGACATCGCGGCCCGGCGCAACATGCGGCGGCGTCTTCGCCAAGGCCCGCAGAAACGCCGCGGCCGAACACCCGGCCGAAACATCGGGCCGAAAATCTCCGCCCAGTTTCTTCGCATCCGCCAATACATGGATCAGTTTCCGTTGCGGAAACGGACTTTCGGGAAACGTATAGCCCTGCGTCGTCAAATCCCCCAGCCTCGTGCCAATCGCGAAGACCACATCGCTCTCCCGGATCGCCGCCATCTGCGCCGGCGTATGCTGGATCCCCAGATCACCAACGAATTTTTTGTCGGTGCCATCGAACACATCATGGCGACGAAAACTGGCAGCCACCGGCAACTGCCAGGCGCTCGCACATTCAGCCAAAGCGGCCCGGCCTTCATCGGTACATAACTCACCCCCGGCAATCACCAGCGGCTTTTGCGCCGCGCGCAGCAACGCAGCCGCATCCGCCACCGCCTGCATATTAACTTCCGAAGCTGCCATCTTAACCGGGAGTAAGATCGTCTCCGGAACCATGTCTTCTAGCATGTCCTCCGGCATCACGATCACCACCGGCCCTGGCGTCGGCGCCGTCGCGATCTGAATGGCTCGCGACATAATTTCCGGAATACGCGCCGAATCAGTGATCTCGACCACCCATTTGGCGATATCGCCAAACATCTTCGAATAATCGATTTCTTGAAACGACCTCCGCCGCAAATTTTTTCGCGGCACCTGGCCGATAAACAGTAAAAAAGGCACCCCATCCTGATCCGCCGAATGCACCGCGATTGATGCATTCGTCGCCCCCGGACCACGCGAGACAAACGCTGCCGAAACCCGCCCCGTTATGCGCGCATCCGCCAATGCCATGAACCCAGCCGAACTTTCATGATGCGCCACTACGGTATCGATCGTGTTCCCGTACAGCGCATCGAAGATTGGAAGGAAGCTTTCCCCCGGCACGCAATAAACCCGATC
>SHWN01000043.1 GCA_009693795.1 Acetobacteraceae bacterium | reverse complement strand
CCTGCTCGGCGATATAGAACAGACCATCCCGGCTGCGCGTGATGTCATTCGGCCCGCCCATGCCTGTCCACATGGCGATAAAATCGCCCTCAGGCGAAAATAACTGGATACGCTTGTTCGAACGATCTGCCACGTAAAGCGTGCCACCGGGATCAATCGCGATACTATGCGGCAAATGAAACTCGCCTGCGGCCTTGCCCGGCGTGCCCCATGACATCACCAGCCGGCCCTCGCGAGTGAACCGATGCATACGGGCATTGCGATAACCATCCGACACATAGATATCGCCATTGGGATGGGCGATCATTTCCGTCGGATGATTGAACGGCCCCGCCGCGCGCAACGCCAGCCAGGGTGCGCCCACACACCCCGTATCGGAGTGCCCGCCGCGCGTGCCCAGCGCCAGAAGGGGCTTGCCATCCAGCGTAAACGATTGCGTTACCGAATCTGAACGGTCGGTCGTATAAATCACATCATCAACGATCTTGAGGCCATGCGGATCCTTCACCTCGCCGCTGCCCCAGGCGGTCAGATAATTCCCGTCGCGGTCAAACACCACCACGGGGGGATCCTTGCGTTGAAACACGTAAACGCGATCCTGTGAATCAGTGGACACCCGGCTGACGACCCCCAGTGCTTGCCCCGCCGGCATTTTGAGGAAATCGGGGATCCGTTCATACGTATATGCGCCTGTTCCAATCTGTGCCATCGCCGTTGTCTCCAGGATAAAGATGTTTTCCGGGCAGCTATGTGGTGTGCCCTACAGCACGCCGTCGTCTTGCAATTTCTGTACGTCCGCGTCCGACAGACCCAACCAGCTCTGCAACACATCTGCCGTGTGCTGCCCCAGAATGGGAGAGGCCGTCACTTTCGGCGGCTTGCCATTTACCCGCACTGGCCAGGCCGGCATTTTGAATCCGCCGTGCGTCGGGTGTTCCATCGTCTGCATGATGCCGCGTTCAACGAAACTGGGTTCGTTCTGTAACTCCATCGTATCCAGAACCGCGCCGGCTGGAATTCCGGCACCGCCCACCAGAGCCATTGCTTCATGCTTGGTGTGGCGCTTTGTCCAGGCACTGATCATCGGATCCAGCTCGGCATCGTTCTTGACCCGTAGCGCCGGTGTCACGAATCGTGGATCGTTGATCAACTCCTCTCGATCCATCACCTTGCAGAGCCGAGACCAATGCTCCGCATTTCCCCGGCTGGTCATGATCCACACATAGTCGTTCAGACCGCCAGGTGCGCAGGGATAAAGGCCCGAAGGACCGTTGGTGCCGCCACCAGAACGTGTGCCATCGCGTTCAACCGCCGTGCCGAATTTTGCCTGGGTCGAAAAATTGGTGCGCATATAATGCAGCATCGCATCCTGCATGGCGACCTGTAGCTGGCAGCCCTCACCAGTTTTATCGCGCTTGCGCAAGGCACCCAGAATGGAAATGGCCATCGTCATGCCGGTCCCGGTATCTCCCAGGGAAACCCCCGGCTTAACTGGTTGACGACCGCGTTCTCCGGTCACGCTGATGGTGCCGCCGGTCGCTTGTGCGATCATGTCGAAAGCGAGGTTTTTCTCATACGGACTGCCGGAGCCAAAACCCTTGATCTGGCAAAAGATTATTCCGGAATTGATCGCCTTGACGTCCTTATAACCCAGACCCAGGCGCTCTATCGTACCCGGGGCCATGTTTTCCACGCAAATATCTGCTTGGCGCAAAAGATCCTTGGCGATCTCCAGACCGCGCGGGGATTTCAGGTTGATCGTTATTGATTTTTTGTTCGCGTTGAACATGTGAAAGTAATACGGATCATCGTCCGGTTGACCAGAGCGCAGGCGGCGACCGGGATCGCCAATTTTCGGATTTTCAATCTTGACGACCTCGGCGCCGAGCCACGCGAGTGCCTCGGTGCAGGATGGGCCGGCTTCAAACTGGGTGAAGTCGACAACCCGAACGCCGGCAAGAAAATCAAGTTCGATGCTGTTTTCAGCCATGGCTTGGCCCTCCGGTTGGATTTTCTGAAAACGAGCGCGCAGCCTATACCGCGAAGCGCCGCACCGCATCCCGGTCCAGTTCTAGGCCGAACCCGCCACCGGACGGTACGACCAGGGCCCCCTCCTCGATTGCCGGCATCGCGCGTAACAATGCCGCCGACCGCGGCACGCAGTCTACAATCTGCGCGTTTGGCACGGTGGTCAGCAGATGGACATGATTTTCGGCAGCACGTGTCCGCAGACCTCAACGCCCAACCCGTGCGCCGGCGCGGCGACGTTCGGGCAATGTTGGTGTGGGAAACCGGATCCTCGATCCAGACCGTACCAGCTTCCGGCCCCCGCTGCCGGAACGGCCAATACGCTTTGGACCACGAGGGAGGTCGTCAAACCCTCGCAAGCTGCCCCAAATGAGCATCTAAAACGCCAGACGCAGACAGACGATTACGAGCGTCGACGCCAGGATCGGGCGCAGAAATTTCTCAGGAAGCTGAGACAGCCGTTGGGGGGGGCTCGTCCTCCTTTTAGCCGCCAGACTTGCCCGCACGGGCGCAGCGTGCAAAACACCGTCAGGACGGTTGCACCCCGGTCGGCCTCCAATCCAAATCGCGCAAACAGCATCGAATACAAAACATATTTGCCGACGTAGCTCAGTGGTAGAGCAACTGATTCGTAATCAGTAGGTCGTCAGTTCAATCCTGACCGTCGGCACCAGAGATTTCAGTGAATTATGGGGCATCACCCCAGAGACGGTGCCTTCGGTTTCGTTATGGGGCTTCAATAACTGCCTGTTACGTTAATCAGATAGCGGCCGTCTCAAAAATCGGTCTAACGTCGCCGCGCCAGGCACCGTGATACATTTGCAGCCAGTGCTCGGCCTGGGTTGGCCCTCCGGCGGCGATCAGATCCAGCGGTTCCAGATAGATGCTTTCATCCTGCCCGGCGCCATTGCGCTGTCCGCGTGCGCGCAGCCCGTCTTGCGCGATCGCCAGCACGTCGCGCGCCAATATGCGTAGGCTGCGGCCGCGCCAGGTAGCCGACATACCATGGCGTGGCACCGCTGCGCGCAGCGCCACGGCGTCTTCCCAACCGACACCACGCAACAGTGCTTCGGCCGCGCTCAACGCCGCATCGTCGTACAGCAACCCGACCCAGAGAGCAGACTGCGCGAGCATCATCTCCGGCCGCCCCGCATCGGCGCCGCGCATTTCCAGAAAGCGTTTCAGGCGCACGTCGGTAAAAACAGTGGTGAAATGATCTGCGAAATCGCCCACTGTCGCCACTACGCCCGGCAGCGCTGCCAGCCGGCCATTCATGAAATCGCGGAATGACGCACCTGCCACATCGATATAGCGGCCATCGCGATAAATAAAATACATCGGCACCGAATCAGCCAGCCATTCCGCATAACGCAGAAAACCAAATCCAGGTTCGAACATCACCGGCGGAATACCACTGCGTTGATTGTCGGTGTCCGTCCAGACATGCGCGCGGTAGGATTGGAACCCGTTCGGCTTACCTTCGGTAAACGGTGAGTTGGCGAAAAGTGCCGTCGCCAAAGGCTGTAACGCCAGAGACACGCGCAATTGCCGGAGCATCGTCGTTTCGGAATCAAAATCCAAATTGACCTGCACAGTACACGTGCGTGTCATCATATCGAGGCCCATCGATCCGACCAGAGGCATATAGCGCCGCATAATCGCGTAACGACCCTTCGGCATCCAGGGCATCGCATCGCGCGTATTGAGCGGATGAAACCCTAATGGCGCGAAGCCAAGGCCCAACGGTTCGGCGACCGCGCGCGCCTGCCGAAAATGCTCGTCCATCTCGGCCCGGGTTTCATGCAATGTGGCAACCGCCGCGCCGGAGAGTTCCAACTGTCCCGCCGGTTCCAACGAGATCGACGCCTCGCCTTGCTTCAACCCGATCGGGTTCCCCCGATCCAGAATCGGCTCCCCATCGAAGGCCGCGAGACCTTCGAGCACGGCCCGAATGCCGCGCGCTTCATAGGCAGGGGTGCTCAGATCGTCGCGTCGAAAGCCGAATTTCTCGTGCTCGGTGCCCAGCCGGAACCGCGCGCGCGGTTTACAGCCGACGGCCAGATAGTCGGCCAGTTGTTGTAGCGACGTGATCGGGGTGGCGTCGCCTTCGCCGGGGTTGGACATGCGTCTCTCGTCGTTGCGGTAGTTGGATAGGGGGGGGAGAGTTTAGCCGTAACCGGGCGCTTGTAATAGCGCCAGTGCGACGATGGCTGCCGTCTCTGCGCGCAGGATACGCGGGCCGAGCGAGACCTGCGTGCATTGGTGCCCATTTTGTATCAAGGTGCGATCAAGCGGCGAGAACCCACCTTCGGGCCCAATCAGGATGCCGGCCGGCCCTGATGCGGGGCGAATGGCCGGCGAATCTGAGCGTTCCAGCGCCACGAATAATATGCGTTCTGCCGGCCAGTCAGCGAGTAAGGCATGCAGGGGCGCGGGCGGATGCAGCCTTGGCACGCTCAATCGCTCGGATTGTTCCGCCGCCTCCGTCGCGATGGCGGCCAGCCGCTCCAGATTGACCCGGCTCGCATTGGTGCGCTCGGTCATCACCGGCAACAGCGCGGCCACCCCCAGCTCGGTGGCTTTCTGCACCAGTAAATCGGTGGCATCGCGTTTCAGCGGGGTAAAAGCCAGCCAGAGATCGGTCTCTGGCGCCTGCGGCCGCAACAGGCCTTCGACAATCACAGTGGCCTTGCCGCGACGAATGCGCTCGATGCGGGCGGAAAATTCCCCGTCACGGCCGTTGAACAGGCGCAGCGCGTCGCCCACACTCCGGCGCATCACGCTGCCCAGATAATGCGCCTGCGCGGCACTCAGCGCGAAGTTGGCACCCGCATGGAGGGCATCGACGACAAAAAGGCGGATTGACCCGGGCATCATGGCGCCCACACTAACACCCATGGCTGCTCACACCGATATTGCCGAAGATGGCTGGATCGCCCGGGCGCCCGCGTCCTGGCGGCCTTATCTGTTGTTGGCGCGGGCGGACCGCCCGATCGGCACCTGGCTGCTGTTTTTGCCCGGCCTGTGGGGCATTCTGCTTGCCGCGCCGTCCTGGATGGAAGCGCTGCGCCTGATTTTTCTGTTCGCTGTCGGCAGCCTAGTGATGCGCGCTGCCGGCTGCGTGGTGAACGATCTGTGGGACCGCGATATCGACCGCATGGTCGAGCGCACGGCGGGCCGACCCTTGGCGTCGGGTGCGTTACTGGCACGGCAAGCACTGGTTTTTCTGGCGGTGCTGCTGGCGCTGGGCCTGACTGTGCTGCTGCAACTCAATCCGCTGGCGCGAGCATTGGGCGTGGCCTCGCTGCTGCTGGTCGCACTCTACCCGCTGGCCAAACGCATCACCTGGTGGCCGCAACTGGCGATGGGCTTCACCTTCGGCCTCGGCGCGCCGATAGGTTATGCGGCCGCGACCGGCCGGATCGATCTCGCCTGCGCCGTGATCTATGCCGCCGCCATCCTGTGGGATCTGGGGTTTGACACGATCTACGCGCATCAGGACCGCGAAGACGATGCGCTGATCGGCATGAAATCCACCGCGCGCTTGTTCGGCGAGCAAACAGCACCGTTTTTGGCGGCCTGCTACGGCGCGACGGTTCTGCTCCTCGCGCTGGCGGGTTACCTCGCCGGGCTCTCCGCCATGTTCTATCCCGCCTTGGCCCTACCGGCCGGCTTGCTGGCGCGCCAGGTGATCACGCTCGACATCCATGATCCGGCGCATTGCCTGCGCCTGTTCCGCACCAATCGAGAGGTCGGGTTGGCTGTCGGTCTTGCCTTATTGATCGGCATTCTGGCGTGAACACACACGCCGATTTCGTCACCGCCAACACGATGTTGTTGCAAGCCCCCCTGGTGCCAGAAATTTCTCTGTACCTCGCCACCGAGATTACCCCAATATGGCAGGCCAGCGAGGACTGGCTACGCGAAAAAAATGTCGAGCCACCCTTCTGGGCCTTCGCATGGCCCGGCGGGCAGGCCCTGGCAAGGCATATTCTCAATCATCCGGACATCGTCGCCGGCAAGCGCGTGCTGGATTTCGCTGCTGGCTGCGCCATTGCCGCCATCGCGGCAGCGCGCGCTGGTGCCGCTTCGGTGGAAGCGGCGGAGATCGACCCTTTCGCCGTCGCCGCCATCCGTCGCAACGCCGCTGCCAATCACGTGACCCTCGCCGCGGCGACGCGCGACGTGGTGGGCGATGCCTGCCGCTGGGATTTCATCATCTGCGGCGATGTTTGTTACGAAGCACCGATGACCGCGCATATCCTGCCCTGGCTACGCACTATGGCAAGCACGGCGGAGATCTGGGTCGCCGATCCGGGCCGTGCCTATCTGCCCCGCGCCGAGCTTTCGCCGATTGCCAGCTATATCGTGCCCACGTCACTGGAACTGGAAGACCGGACGGAGCGAGAGGTCATTCTCTATCGGCTGACACCCCCCTGATCAGAGCGCCACCATCACCCGCGTCGTCGCGCGAACATGCGGCGCGAACTGATACCAGCCGCGCATTTTTTGAAACTCCGGCGTCTGCACCGCCTCCGGGCCGGAGATTTCATAGATCGTGGTGTAAACCTGTCCCGCCGATCCGCGCGACGTGTCACGCTCAGAATGGCGGGTCTCGCCAACGCTCGCAAAACGCCGCCCGCTCAACACGCCGGGGCAGGCCAGGGCATCGGGCAGATGCACGGTATCATACCATCGGTTCCACGCCGCGGCCACGGCCGCATCCACCTCGGCGGTGACAATCAGCAGATGAGTTGCTTGCGTTGGCATTGTTGTTCTCCCCATGATCGGTATGGCGGTGTAAGCTTTCTGCTATCTCACGTGGGAACGATCCTATGCGTGCCTGTCCATGAGCGCGACTACTATCGCCCAACCCGCCGAATCACGCAGCTTGGCGATAATTTCGGCCGCGCATCTGGTCAGCCATTTTCATCAGTTCGTGTTCATTCCGCTTTTCCCCCTGCTGAAGGAACAGCTGGGGGTCAGCTATGTCGAACTCGGTCTCGCGCTGACGATCTTCAATATCGTGACAGGTTTCGTGCAGGCACCGATGGGAGTGCTGGTAGACAGGGTGGGGCCACGGCGCGTGCTGGTGGCCGGCTTGTTGCTGGGCGGGCTGACCTATGTGTTTGTCGGGCTGATGCCAACCTATGCCGGGGTGCTGATTGCCTCCGCGCTGCTGGGACTGGCCAACGCGGTCTATCATCCGGCGGATTACGCCCTGCTGGGTGCCGCGATCTCGTCCGAACGGGTCGGGCGCGCCTTTTCCATTCATACGTTTTCCGGCTTTCTTGGCGGCGCGCTGACCCCCACGGCGATGATTGCCATCAGCAGCCAGTTCGGCCTGACGGCGGCGCTGTTTGCCGCGGGTGCGCTGGGCATAGCGGTCGCGGTGCCGTTGCTGTTGGCGACCGATCTGGATCAGGTGATGCCGGCCCCACCCGCGCCTGGTAGCGCGGCGGCCCAGGCCGTCTCCACGCGCGCCTTGCTGACCCCGGCGGTGCTAGGGCTGACCGCGTTCTTCACCTTGCTCAGTCTCTCTACCGGCGCGATCCAGGCCTATTCGGTGGTGGCGCTGGACCAGCTATTCGGCGTCGGCTTTGGCATCGCCAACATGGCCCTGTCTGGCTTCCTGATGGCAACCGCTTTGGGCGTCCTGGCCGGCGGCTTCATCGCCGATAAGACGCGTCGGCATGCTGAAGTCGCGGCGGTTGGGTATTTGGCCACGGCGGGGCTGACCTTGTTGATCGGCAGCGTCGATCTCGGCTCCGGGCTGCTGGTCGGCACGATGACCATCACCGGATTTCTTGGCGGCATGATCATGCCGTCGCGGGATATGATGGTGCGCGCGGCGGCGCCACCCGGCGCGGCGGGTCGGGTGTTCGGCATCGTCACCACCGGATTTAATATCGGCGGCACGGTCGGACCGATGCTGGGTGGCTGGATCATGGATCACGGCCTGCCACGCTGGGTTTTCTATAGTTCCGTCGGATTCATGGCGGCGACGGCGCTGCTCGCAATCGCCAGCGATCGGCACGCCCGCCGCAACCTGCGTCGCGCGCCAGACTCTGCCCCAGCGGAATAAAGATTTCCGGTGCCGGACTCACTGATCCACTACCAGATTTCCTGTTGGGATTCTCGGATTTTAGGGTAAACTTGCTCCATCCAAGGACAGCGGGAGAACGGACATGGCCCAAACCCTCGAACAATTTGCGCAAGCTTGCCGCAAGGCGTTGCTGGATCAGCCAGGATCGGACGGCCGCAAGAAGGTCTGCGAACTGGTGCAGAACGTGCTGAGTGACCCGGAATTCCTCAAAACCTACATCACCGACGATCTGCCGGAGCGTAAGATCCTGTACGAAGATCCTGAGTTGGGTTTCTGCATCCTCGGCCATGTCAATCGTGGTGCGAAGGGCAGCAATCCGCATGATCACGGCCCGTCCTGGGCAATCTACGGCCAGGCCGAGGGTGAGACTATCATGACCGACTGGGCACTGGTCGCCCCGCCGGGCGAGACGACACCCGGGAAAGTTCGCTATGTGCGCGACTATTCCCTGCGCCCGGGGCAGGCGCATTTCTACGATATCGGCGTTCTGCATTCCCCCCGCCGCGACGCCGCGACCAAGCTGCTGCGCATCGAGGGGACAAACATGGAGCGGGTGAAGCGCAAAGCCTTCGAAGTCGCCTAAGCACCGCCCCCATGGCCGACCACGATTTAGCCGATCTGCAACGCCGGGTGCGGCGCCTTGAGGATATCGAGGCGATTCGCACCCTGCGCAATCAATACCATAGCTGCGTCAATGACGTTCGTTACGCCGAGATCGCCGCCTTGTTCACCGAGGATGCCGTGGTGGAACTCGGCTATCTCGCCCGCTATGACGGCAATGCCGCCATCGATCGCGGCTTTCGCGGCATGGGCGAGCGCGAACGGTTTTTCATCAAACAATATATTCACAGCCATCTGGTGGAACTGGACGACGATCGCGCCACGGGCAAATCCTATCTGGAGGCCCGCTATGGCCGGTTCGGCGTCAGCTATCTTGTCGCCGGCCGGTACGACGATGTGTATGTCCGCCGCGATGGCAAATGGCTATTCCAGGCGATGATGGCGGAACTCTACTACACCGTCCCTGCCGGTGTGGGCTGGACGGGTGATGAACTGCATTACATGAAGCCGAAAAGTTGAATTAATCTAAAATTTTTAATTTTGGGTTGCGCTAGCATTTTGCTAAGTTGCATTGCATGAATACAGTTTAATCTCCTGCGCATGCTCAGTGGCGCATCCCTCTCGGTCTTTTCGGTTTCGGTTCAGGCGCGTGCCTGTGATGCAGTGGCGCTGGCTCCGGTGCGCCCCATAGGCGGCGAACCCGGTACGCGTGCTGAAGCCGCGGGGACACCACCATCGGGCGCTCTGCGTCTGGCGACTGGGCTGACCTAACCCACGCTGGATCGTCTTTTGCTGCGCGGTTCCCTGTTGGGTATCTCAGTCTGATCCGCTCGCCCGAATGTGATCCCTAAAGCGGGCCTATGTTACCGGCTGTAATTGCTTGATTAACATTTAGGATTGATCTAGTGGCCCCGAGGGGCCAATCTATACGTATGCCAGAGTTTATCCTCCGTGTCCCGGAAGGTGACGACCGCGAGCGTATGATGTGCGCCGATTGCGGGCACATCGCCTATGAAAATCCCAAGATTGTCGTGGGCGCCGTCGTTGCTGCTGCGGCTGGCATCCTCATGTGCCGTCGCGCGATCGAGCCACGCCGGGGCTTTTGGACGCTGCCGGCGGGCTATCTGGAAATGCACGAAACCGTGGAAGAAGGCGCTGCCCGCGAAGCCTGGGAAGAAGCCGAGGCCCGCATCGTCATAGGCGGTTTGCTGGGCATGTTTTCCATCAGCCGCATCGGCCAGGTGCATATTTTCTACCATGCCCGCTTCGCCAATGATGGCATGCTGGAATTCGCGCCCGGACCCGAAAGTCTGGACGTGCAACTCATGCAGCCGGCAGACATCCCCTGGGACGAAGTGGCCTTCCCGACCACGCGCTGGGCGCTCGATGCCTGGCAGGATCAGCAGGGTAAGGTTGGTTTCCAAGGGGCACCGGTCGGCAATCCGGTCTCCGATCCGCGCGGCATACACCGCTATCGCAATCCCGGAATGGGAGTGCCGTGATGACACGTTGGATGTTCCTGTTTTTGGCGGCAGGCCTGAGTATGGCCGCGGGACCTGCAGGCAGAGGCGGGGGAGAAGCATTGCCCGTTCCCCCGATTCCCCCGGATTTGGTGGGTCGGGAGGCGGCGCCGTTGCCGAATACCTCCCTCCGAGCGCCAATGGATCTGCGCACACCGCGTGGCGTTGAACTATCCCCGGCCCTGATGGATCCGAAAGATACCTACAAGGGTGAGGCATTCCTGCACGGATCTAAGGCGCAATTGGAACAAGCCCGTAAGTCCCTCCCGGCCGCCGGTTTCAACCTGACCGTGCCGCTGCAATAGACGGACCCGGCGGGAAGATAGGTTGGGGCAGCGCCCCAACCTACCTTCCCGCCGGATCAGTTCTTGCCCGCGCTCGCCTGGGATTGCGTGGCCGGAACCTGGGCCATTTGGCTCAGGGTGTCCTGCTGGCGTTCATTGTCGATGGCAACGAAATTACGGGCCAGTTCCAGGTACATACTCTGGCGGGTGGAGAGCTCCAGCGCCTGATTGCAGAGTTGCAGCCCATCAAAAGCCAAAAAATCTGCACGCCCAGCACCTGCGCTATCTCAAACAGCCACCCTGCCGAAATCCAATTCAGACCGCGCCCGTATTTATGCGCTTGTTGGTAGGTGACGCCAATCAATTGCCCCAATTGTTGCTGTGACAGCCCCAACATGGCCCAGGGCTCACGGATACGGGTGCCGACATGACGATCGGCAGCCGTAGCACGTGCTACCACAGGGGGGGCGCCTCAGAGTTGGCTTCGTCGTCGGGGTCTTCTGCGATGGGTTGCCCCGTCACGAGTATATTCCTCCAGGCGTAGAGCAATCAGCGCGTACCTACATGCCTTGAAACGCGACGAATGCTCGTCTTGCGACAATCAAATCGTTAAGACTCATGTGGTGGTGTTTTATGCCTAACGATTCGCACGAGTTTTCCTGGATTTTTCAGTCTGGGAGCGCGAAGATGCGAGCTCCTGGCGCAGTAGCGCGATTTCAGCCCGTAGATTGGCCAGCTCATAAACCGAAGCGTCTGCCGGGGTGGCGGTCTCCTCGGGCGCCGCCGTGGCCGCCAACTCCGACGCCGTAGGCCGATAAAACGGGGAGAACAAATTCAACGCCCGTTCCATCATCGCCAGGTTCTGCCGCCCAACCTCTTCCAATCCCCCAGCCACGCTGGTAGCGCTCGCCCCCAATCCGAGACCCGTGCCCGTCCCAAGGCCGGTGCTCAGTCCGGTCGCCAGGCCCGGCGGGATCAGCGTATCTATGGTCTGGCGCACGCTCACCTGCACTTGTGCATGCTGGCGGGCGAAGGCACTCATAGCCTGCTCCAGATAGCGTGGCACCAAGCTTTGCATATCTTCGCCATACATGCCGATCAACTGGCGCAGAAAACCGGTCGGCAGCATGGCGCTGCCCTTGCCCTCCTCCTCCACGATAATCTGGGTGAGGACGGAACGGGTGATGTCCTCGTTCGTTTTCGCATCGAATACGATGAAGTCACGGCCCTGGCGCACCATCTCCGCCAGATTTTCCAAAGTGATATAGCTGGAGCTTTCCGTGTTATAGAGCCGCCGGTTGGCGTATTTCTTCACCACCACGGGCTTGGGTGCCGATGGGCGCGTGGTATCCTCGTCATGGACCGGGTCGGACATGGTCTCCCTCCGCAGCCGAATTTAGCACTACAATGCGGCTTATGCCGCACATGCGAAAGCCCCCTGTGATTGATCCCGGTGAAGAATCTGCCTCACGCTCTAGAATTTTCCGCTCCAAGGGCGCCGCGCAGCACTGGTGCGGGCCATGAACAGCCCGTCCGACCTCCAGCCCGTCACGCCCAGCTTTCTGCGCGACTGGCTCGTGGTGGTCGAGAGCGAGCTGGCCGCCCTGGCGGTCGATCGCGAGGCGCACGAGATTTTTCCACCATTGTTGAGTCTATGGGCACGTATGGTGGCAGCGCTGTCGCGGGCTGCGGCCGATGACCCGTGCGGACATACCGGGCCCGATGCGCCGCCGCGGGCCGCGCCCGTTGCTGCTGCATCTGGGGCTGGTGATGCTGACATCGCGAGCCTCATCGGACGGGTGGTGGAACTGGAAGCCCAACTCGCCCAATTGGAAGCTGTCGCTGGAGCTGGTGCAAGCGCATCTGGCGCAGGGGCAAAACACGGAGCAACCCGAGGCCATCGGCGCACTGTTCGCCCAGCTGGCTCCAAATCATGACTTTATTGCCGGCATCGCCGCCTATCGCCGGCACCCTTGGCAGCGGGATCTACCTGAGCCGCCTGTGTGCTGGGAGGAAGGCGGCAGCCGCCTGCTCGATTATGCGCCGGGCGTCACAGATGGGCCGGCGATCCTGTTCGTGCCCAGCCTCGTTAACAGCGCCACCGTACTAGATTTGATGGCGGGGCATTCCATGCTCCGTTTCCTCGCCGATGCCGGATGCCATCCCTTACTCCTTGATTGGGGCTGGCCGGGCGAACGCGAACGCGCATTCACGCTCTCGGATTACATTGCCGGGCGGCTGGAACGCGCGCTGGTCGGGGCCTGCGCACAGATCGGCCGGCCCGTCATCCTGGCCGGTTATTGCATGGGCGGCACCCTTGCGGTGGCGAGCGCGCAGCGCCGGCCGGATTGTCTGCGTGGTTTGGCGCTACTGGCGACGCCCTGGGATTTCCAAACTGGCGCCTCCCAAACCGGCGAACCCACCCAGGCGGGCCAGCTCGCAGGCCTGCTCCCGCTGCTGGAGCCGCTTATGACATTGACCGGCACCCTGCCGGTGGATGCGTTGCAAACCTTGTTCACCCTGCTCGATCCCGTTGGCGTGGCCACCAAGTATCGCGGATTTGCCACCTTGGACCCTTTGAGCGAGCGGGCGCGGATGTTCGTGGCGCTGGAGGATTGGCTGAACGATGGCGTGCCGCTGGCCGCCCCCGTTGCGCGCGCCTGTCTGGCCGGCTGGTATGGCGTCAACGAGCCCATGCGTGGCGCCTGGCACGTCGCGGGCGCGATCGTCGATCCGCGCCAGCTGCGCCTGCCTTGTTTCATCGCGGCCCCGGTGCGCGACCGCATCGTGCCGCCTGAATCATCGCGCCCGTTGGCAGAACTCATTCCAGGCGCGGTCTGGCACCAGCCAGCTTCTGGCCACGTCGGCATGGTCGCCGGCCGCCACGCGGAGACTGTTTTATGGCGACCCTTCCTCGATTGGCTTCGCCACCTAAGTTAAGGACGTGGCCTTTAAGAAAGCCCCCTCGAACTGCCCTGCAAATAAGGATCAGTCTGCATGTCCGATATCGTCATCGTCTCCGCCGCCCGAACGCCCGTGGGCAGTTTCTACGGCGTGCTCAGCTCTCTGTCGGCGCATGAGCTGGGTGCGGCCGCGATTGCTGCCGCCATCGCGCGCGCCGGCATCGACGCCGATGATGTTGATGAGGTGATCCTGGGCCAGGTTCTGGCGGCCGGAGAAGGCCAGAACCCCGCCCGCCAGGCCGCCCGCGCGGCCGGCGTGCCGGATGAGAAAACCGCTTTCGGCATGAACCAGGTCTGCGGGTCCGGCCTGCGCGCCGTCGCCCTGGCGGCGCAGCAAATTCGCACAGGGGAAAGCGATGTCGTGATCGCCGGCGGGATGGAATCCATGAGCCAGTCGCAACACGCGGCCTATTTGCGCAACGGCACCAAGATGGGCGGGTTGGAATTCATCGACACCATGCTGAAGGACGGGCTGTGGGATGCGTTCCACGGCTACCACATGGGGGTCACGGCGGAGAACGTAGCGCGGGCGTTTCAGATCACCCGCGAGGAGCAGGATGTGTTCGCCCTCGCCTCGCAGAAGAAAGCCTCCGCCGCGCAGAAATCAGGCCGCTTCAAGGACGAAATCACCCCCGTCACCTTGAAATCCCGCAAGGGCGAGGTCGTGGTCTTCGACGACGAATATATCCGCCACGATTCCAGCGCCGAAACGATGGCTCGGCTGCGCCCGGCCTTTACCAAGGATGGCACGGTCACCGCTGGCAATGCGTCCGGCATCAATGATGGCGCAGCGGCGCTGATGCTGATGTCAGCCAAGGAAGCCGCGCGGCGTGGCCTGACGCCCCTGGCCCGGATCGCCTCGTTTGCCACCGCAGGCGTCGATCCGGCAGTGATGGGCACCGGGCCAATCCCCGCCGCGCGCAAGGCGCTGGCGCGCGCCGGATGGTCGGTCGCCGATCTTGATCTCATAGAAGCCAACGAAGCCTTCGCCGCGCAGGCCATCGCGGTGAATCGCGATCTCGGCTGGGACACCGCGAAAGTAAATGTGAATGGTGGTGCCATCGCCATCGGCCACCCAATCGGCGCCTCGGGTGCGCGCGTGCTGATCACCCTGCTGCACGAAATGGCCCGGCGCGACGCCAAAAAAGGCCTGACCACCCTATGCATCGGCGGCGGCATGGGCGTGGCCATGTGCCTGGAGCGATAGCCCTGAGGGCGTGGCCGGATAGGAAGCCAAGGTCGGGTGCCCTGAACCGGCCTGGGTTTGTTGGAGTCTGCAACTCCTGAGGGTCTGGAGCGATGGCAAGCAAGCCGACGGACAAGTTTTGGCCTAAGGCTCGAGACAGGGCTGTGGGAATGGTGCTGGATCACGCGGCCGAGCATGCGCCCTGATGGGCGACAATCCTGGCGATTGCAGCCAAGATTGGCGGCACGGCGCAGACGCTGAACAAGTGGGTAAAAAGGATCGAGCGCGATACCGGGCGCAAGCCTAGCCCGACGACAGAGTAAGCCTGGCCCGACGACAGAGATTGCGGCCCGGGTGCAATCCCTAGAGCGGGAGAACCGAGAGCTGCGCCCGCCAGTGAGATCCTGCGCAAGCCGAGCGCATATTTTGCTCAGGCGGAGCTCGCCCGCCGGTTCAAGCGATGATTGCCTTCATTGAAGGTCACGGGGGTGTGCATGGCGTTGAGCCGATCTGCGAGGTTTTGCCGATCGCCCATCCACCTATCACGCGCCCGCGGCACAGTGGGTGGACCCGGCCAGGCATTTGGCACGGGCATGGCGTGATGTCCCCGATCTTGCTTACTATTCGGCCACACTCCTTCAGGGCTATCCGCCCCGGCGCAGCAGCAGCACGGCGCCGCCTGCGCCATCGTCAGTAAGCGAGATGACTTCATGGCCTTGCTCGAGCGCTGTTCGCGGCACATTGGCGAGCGGATCCGCACCGCGTAGATGGACCCGTAAAACCTGCCCAGGCGCCATTTTGTCCAGCGCCAGTCGGGTGCGCACGAAGGTCATCGGACAAAGTTCCGTGCGAATATCTAGATCGCGATCCGGGGGTACGATGTTGTTCATTTTCCCCGTATTACTCTATATGTTACTGTCGCAGTTTATTGTTGTTATGGTTACAGTGGCGTGACATCTCAATCCCGCATGAGTAGTTGCAAAACATTTGTTCTTTATTTTATAGAATAAAAACGTTTCTGATCAAG
Organism: Acetobacteraceae bacterium; assembly: GCA_009693795.1. Classification (GTDB taxonomy): domain Bacteria; phylum Pseudomonadota; class Alphaproteobacteria; order Acetobacterales; family Acetobacteraceae; genus SHWF01. The sequence continues at coordinate 1,951 of SHWN01000043.1, read as the reverse complement.
TTTTTTTCGAGTGAAAGGGGCCATGATGGCCGACAACGCTGCGCCAACCAATAAGCACACCAGTCGGGTGGGATGGGACGGGCAGGCGGGTGGGACGGGCACCGGCAAGGGCTAGGCCGCATCCTGGGGCTGACAGCGCAAATCATCTCGGCGCGTGTCGCCAATAATGCGGTGTCGTCAGATGCGCTGCCGAGCTTGATCCAGGGTGTCTACAAGGCCCTGGTCAATGTCGGCGCGGAAATCCCACTGACCGAACGCCCGGCGCCGGCCGTTCCGGTGAAGAAATCGATCTTCCCGGATTATCTGGTCTGCCTGGAAGACGGGAAGAAGCTGAAGATGCTGAAGCGGCATCTGAGGACCGCGTACAACATGTCGCCCGAGCAGTACCGGGATCGCTGGGACCTGGAACCCACCTATCCGATGGTGGCGCCGAATTATGCCAAGCATCGGTCGCCTTTGGCCAAAAAGATCGGCCTCGGTACCCAGCCCCGCCCGCCTGGCTGGCGATGAGCCCTTGCGGGCCACCCATCTGGCAGCAACCGCGTGGCATCCATGTCTATATCCGGTGATTGCCTGAAAGCTGCGATTCTGGCATACGGCGCCGCTAATACGCCCTTGTAGCTTAAGGGCGCCCCGCGGATTCGCGTTCGCGGTGTTGCTTTCAATAATGCCCGACCAGTCCAATACTCACCCCATCAAGATCAGGGAAAACAATCGGATGCAACTCGCCTATATCGTGATCATTGCCTCTGGTGCGCTGGCACTGATCTACGGCATCATCACCGCCAAGCAAGTGCTGGCGGCCGATGCTGGGACAGCGCGCATGCAGGAAATTTCTGCGGCGGTGCAGGAAGGCGCCAATGCCTATTTGAACCGCCAATATACTGCCATCGGCATCGTCGGCGTGGTGGTGCTGGGCCTGTTGACCCTGACCCTTGGCATCCATGTCGGCATCGGCTTCATCATCGGCGCGGTGCTGTCAGGCCTGGCCGGCTATATCGGTATGAACGTCTCCGTGCGCGCTAATGTGCGCACCGCCCAGGCCTCGCGCCAGGGGCTGGCGGCGGGCCTCGACATCGCCTTCAAGGCCGGTGCGATCACCGGGCTGCTGGTGGTCGGCCTGGGGCTGCTTGGCGTGGCGGTGTATTATTTCATCCTGCGCAATTCCATGAAGGGTGACGATGTGCGCCCCATCCTGGAAGCGCTGGTGGCGCTGTCCTTCGGCGCCTCGCTGATCTCCATCTTTGCCCGTCTCGGCGGCGGTATCTTCACCAAGGGCGCCGATGTGGGGGCGGATCTGGTGGGCAAGGTCGAAGCCGGTATTCCGGAAGATGACCCCCGTAACCCGGCCGTGATCGCCGATAACGTGGGCGACAATGTGGGCGATTGCGCCGGCATGGCTGCCGATCTTTTTGAAACTTATGCGGTGACCATCGTTGCCACCATGCTGCTGGCGGCGATCTTCTTTGCCTCGCCGGTCCGTGATCAGATGATGCTGTTGCCGCTGGGCATCGGCGCGGTCTGCATCGTCACCTCCATCGTCGGTACTTATTTTGTCAAGCTGGGCCCGGATAACAACATCATGTGGGCTCTTTATAAGGGCCTGATCGTCACCGGCTTGCTCTCAGTGGGCGCAATCGCGGTGGTGATCGGCTGGTTCATCGGCTTCAGCACCAAGCTCAACATCATCGGCGGTGGTAGCACCACCGGCATGGCCTTGTTCTGGTGCGCCCTGGTCGGCCTCGGGGTGACGGGCATGCTGGTCTACATTACCGAATATTATACCTCCACCGAGTATCGCCCGGTGCGCTCGATTGCGCAGAGCTCCACCACGGGCCATGGCACCAACGTGATCCAGGGTCTTGCCATTTCGATGGAAGCCACCGCCTTGCCGGTGGTGGTGATCTGCATCGGTATTATTGCTTCCTTCCTGCTCGCCGGCCTGTTCGGC
>SHWN01000042.1 GCA_009693795.1 Acetobacteraceae bacterium | reverse complement strand
CCCTGCCTCCTGCGTCCTGCATTACGGCCAGACCATCTTCGACGGGCTGAAAGCTTTTCGCGGTACCGATGGACATATCCGCATCTTCCGAGGCCCTGATCATGCCCGCCGGCTCAACCGCTCCGCCGAATATGTTTGCATCCCGGAACTCGACCCCGAAATGGTGGAGGCATCGATCCGCACCCTGGTGGAGGTGGATCAGCGCTGGGTGCCCTCACTGGCGGGCACCAGCCTCTATATCCGCCCGACGGTGATCGCCAACGAAATATTCCTCGGTGTGCATCCCTCCACCAGCTATGTGTATTACGTCATTCTTTCCCCCGTCGGCGCCTACTACGCCGAGGGCATTAACCCCGTGCGTATTCTAGCAACGGATAAATATGTCCGCGCCGTCGCCGGTGGCCTGGGAGCCGCAAAAACCGCCGCCAATTACGCCGCCAGCCTGCACGCGGCGCAGGACGCGGAGAAGGAAGGCTACACCCAGGTGCTGTGGCTGGATGGCGTGCATCATCGCTACCTCGATGAAGTCGGCACCATGAACATCATGCTGCGCATCAATGACGAAGTGATTACCCCGCCGCTGAACGGCTCCATCCTCGCCGGCATCACCCGCGATTCCTCGCTGTATCTGATGCGCGACTGGGGCATGCGCGTCTCCGAACGCCAGATCGCAATCGATGAGGTGATCAGCGCTGCGCAAGATGGCAGCCTGAAGGAAATGTGGGGCACCGGTACCGCCGCCGTCGTCTCTCCGGTTGGCGAACTCGGTTACAAAGGCGAACGCTACGTCATCAACGGTGGTAAAACCGGCGATGTCACGCAGAAACTCTACGACACCATCGTCGGCATCCAATACGGCAATCTACCAGACCCCTATGGCTGGGTCCGCCCACTGGGCAACCAGACGGTGTAAGGAAGGAAGGTTGGGGGCTTTGCCCCCAACCGCCCACTAGGGACGTGTCGTCCCTGGACCTTCATCAGTCTCAGGTCGACCTGACGCAGAACACGTTTTAGCGCTTTCCCATGCTTACTGCGCAAAATAGTCATACAACGTGTTGCGTGGTGGCAGGTCCTTTGGGATCGCCCGCCATAGCCACCCCGTGCTGAGGCGATACATTACTTACTAAGTAACGTCCCTACATCGTCACCTTCCGCAGCCAGTCACAGCCGCGGGCGACGGCTTCACGGGATTTTTGTACATGTTCGGTGAAGCGCATGAAACCGTGCAGGACGCCAGCATAGGTTTCTAGTTCGGTGGGCACGCCGGCGGCCTGGAGTTTGGCGGCCATGGCTTCGCCGTCTGAGCGCAGCACGTCCAGTTCGGCAAGTTGGATCAGGGTGGGGGGCAGGCCCTTGAGGTCGCCGCGCAGCGGGGCGGCGTAGGGGTTGATGCGGTCGGCTTCACTTGGGGCGTAGGCGCCCCAGTAGAAGCGCATCTTATCGGCGCTCAGGCCGTGGCCCTCGCTATAGGCGCGGTAGCTGGCAGTATCGAGATTACTGTCCGTCACGGGGTAGTTGGCAAGGATGCCACGTAGTTTAGGCCCATTGGTATCGCGTAGGAGAAGGGCGGTGCCGAAGGCGAGATTACCACCCGCTGAATCGCCAGCCAGCACGATACGGCTGCCATCGAGACCCCAATCAGCACCGTTGGCCGCCACATGGCGGACCACGGCGGCGCATTCCTCCACCGCCTGCGGGAAGCGGGCTTCGGGGGCGAGAGCGTAATCGACGCTGACTGTGGCGACCTCCGCGCCGGCGGCATATTCGCGGGTCAGGCGGTCATGCGTGTCGATGGAGGCCCAGACCCAACCGCCGCCATGGAAATATACGAGTACGGGTAGGGGCTGATCCGTGCGGGGGCGATGCACGCGACAAACGATGCGCCGGCCGCGCGCGAACACCCAGCGATCCGTGCTTTCCGCCATGCTCGGCCCGCCGGCGGCGGAGATCATGGAGATGGCATCGTTGCTGGCACGATGCGGATCGAGCGGGATTTCCAGTTTGATGGGCGGCAGTTTCGCCGCCGCCGCATCGACGATTTTCTGATAGGCCACCATATCCGGATCCCAGTGCGAACGATCGCTCATTGGTGTGGTTTCCCCTTGGTTGATACGAGCCATGCAACTGCATCCGGGAACGATTGGCAATTGGACGGGATAGGCTACGCGGAGCGGAGCCGATAGGCTGCATGGGATGGATGCGGTTCTGGCCACTCCCCTCGTGCAACGCCGTGTGCGCCGGCGCGCCATTTTTCTGGTGCTGGCGGCCTCGGCGCTGTTCACCTTTTCCTCGGCGATCATCAAGTCGATTGGCCCGGCGATTCCGGCGCTGGAGCTGATTGCAATTCGCAGCCTGTTTGCGTTGATCCCATTGCTGCCGCTATTCGCGCGCCATGGCGGCTGGTCGGCCTTACGCACGCGTCATTGGGGGCTGCACGCGCAGCGCACGATTTACGGTTTTATCGGCATGATTACCGCCATTCATGGCTATGTGGCGCTGCCGCTGGTGCTGGTAACGGCGCTGGGGTTCGTGATGCCGCTGTTTCTCGTCGCGCTATCGGTGCCGTTGCTGGGGGAGAAAGTGGGTTGGCGGCGTGGCACGGCGGTGGTGGTGGGGTTTCTGGGCGTTCTGGTGATGGTACGGCCCTGGCTCGTGTTCGGGGCGGGGGCGCCGGTGCCGCTTTTGTCTGTTGCCATCGTGGTGGGTGGCGTCGCGACCTGGGCGCTGGCGATGATTGTCATTCGTAAGATCGGCCATGCCGGCGATGAAAGCGTCACCATCACCGCATGGTTCACGATCGGCGGCGCGGTGATGGCGGGGGTGCTGTGCGTGCCGGTCTGGGTGACGCCGACATGGGCGCAGTTTCTCTCCCTTGCCGCTATCGGGTTGGTGGCGGGGCTGGCCCAGGTATTGATGACGGAAGGATACCGCACCGGGGAGACAACCGTGCTGGCGCCATTCGAGTATGGGGCGATCGTCTACGCCACGGCGCTGGGCATGGGGTTCTGGGGGGAGATGCCAGGTGTCTGGGACATCATTGGCATCGTCATCATCGTCGCCTCCGGACTGTATGTGTGGCACCGCGAGGCGACGTTGGGAATCTGCAGATAGTCTGTGTTTAGTTCGACCGCACCATGCCGCCATCGATCGGGATTACGATGCCGCTGACGTAATCCGACAGATCCGTGGTCAAAAATTCCACCACCTTGGCGCAATCCTCCACCGTGCCGATGCGGCGGAGTGCCACCTTGGCGGCGCGGTCCTGGTTGGCGCCGGCGCTGCCGGGAATGACGGTGGCAAGGATGCGTCCGGTGCCGATGGTGCCGGGTGCGATGCAGTTGGCGATGATGCCGTAGGGGCCGAGATCCTGCGCCAGATATTTCGTATAATGCGCTATTGCCGCCTTCGCCGCCCCGTAATGGGCGTAACCGCCATCGGGCGACGGACCGAGGCCGGCAATGGAACTGACCGTCACGATTTTTCCGGAGCGCTGGCGCTTCATGATCGGCGCGACAGCGTTGACGCAGTAAACGGTGCCGTAGAGATTCATCTCCGTCACCAGATGCAGCAGCGCCGGATCCAGCTCGCTGGCCTTGGTATCAATCGGCCGCCCGCGCCCGCCGCCGGCGTTGCAAACGAGAATATCGACACGGCCCCAGGCGGCTTCCACTTTCGCGACGACCGCGTTGACGGCGTCACGATCGGTGACATCCATCTCAAAGCCCAGCGCCGTGCCGCCGCTGGCTTCGATTTCCGCCATGGTGGTCTCAGCGGTCATATCGCGCGCTTCGGCCTCGAATTCCTCATAGGCGCGCAGGTTCAGATCGGCGACCGCGATTTTCGCGCCCAGCCTGGCGAGGCGGCGGGCATAGGCCCGCCCCAGACCGCGGGCGCCACCGGTAACGATGGCGACCTGGCCGTCCAGTTTCCCCATTTGCCGTTAGCTGCAGGCGACGGAGTAAACGTCCTTGACCTCAACTGGAATGGAAAGATCCTGCCAGCTGGCGCCGCTATCGGTGGTTCCAAAGATTTCGCCGTTGTAGCGCGCGCCGATATAGACCTGATTCGGATCGGTCGCGTGCAGGCCCACGGACATGATGGTGCCATGCACCTGCACCTTATCGAAACGATTCCAGGTTTTACCGGCATCCTGGCTGCGATAGACGCCGCCATCATGGCTCGCCGCTGCCACGCTTAGCGCTGCATACATCGTTTTCGGATCGCTGCGCGACACGCGGATGTCGCGGCTATAAGTGGTGGGGGAGAATTTATTGATCTGCATGTTCTCCCAGGTCTTGCCGCCATTGGCCGTACGGAACAGGCCCATGCGCACGGCGATGATCGCCGCATCCGGGTCGGCTGCGCTAGTGGCGATAGCGTGGCCATCCAGCATGCCCTCGGCGGCGGTCTCCTGCTGCACGATCTTGCTGCCCAGGCCCGGCAATGCAGACAGGCGGATCAGACCGTCGCTGACATCTTCCCAGCTTTCGCCACCATTGGTGGTGTGCATGGAGCCGCTGATTTCCAGCGCCGCGATGATATCACCGGGCTTGCCAGGGCGCTGCGCCATGCGCATCACTCGCGGCGCGAAGGGGCCGGTGCAATGCTCGCGAATGCCCGGGTTCGGCAGCTTGCGCCACGATGCGCCCATATCCTCGCTGCGATACACATCCAACGGCGAGGCGCCGGCATAAACCAGATTTGGGTTTTCCCCGGCCACCAGGAAGGACCACACCTGCTTACCCTGATCGGGGAAATTGGTGCGTTTGAAGCTGGCGCCGCGATCGGTGGAGCGATAGACGCCATTGTTGGTGCCGGCGAAGATCACCTCGGGGTTGGTCGGGTGTACATCGACGGTGAAACATTCCACTTCCGACAGCACATGCTGCCAGGCCCCGTTACCGGGGCGGCAGAACACGCCGACAGCCCCCTTCGCATCGGGGCGGCCGACATAACCGGCAATGCCGGCGAGCAAATTAGTGGTTACCATGACATGGTCCCTCCTTGTTTTTTGTGATGGTGAGGCTACGGCAGATTTTTAGTCCTGGCTATCCGGGGGTCAGCCTTGCCGCTGCGCCCCGCGCCCGGCCGGCGGCTTCGCGCGCCATGTCGGCGCACAGGCCGGTGTAGGCAGTGGGGTCCAGCAGCGCAGCGATCGCGTCCGGCTGCATATGGGCGGTGACGCGCGGATCGGTCGCCAGCAGATCGCCGAAGGATTTTTTCTCTACGAATGCCGCTTGTGCCGCGTCATAAACCACGTCATGCGCATGCTGCCGCCCGATCACTAGGCCGAGATCCAGCATCACCGCTTCCGCCATGATCAGCCCATTGCCGAGATCGAGGTTGGTTCGCATGCGGGCGGGGTCCAACTTAAGCCCGCGCATCACCTCGCCCAGGCGCGACAGGATATCGCCCATGGCAATGCAGGCGCGCGCCTCGGCGGCATCCATGATCAGGCTGTTGGTGCGGTCGGCTTCGTGTTCGGTCTGCATCGCCTCCAGCGCCATCGGCACCATGGCGCGCACTTCTGAACACGCCGCGATAATGTCTTGGCACAATTTTGGATTGCGTTTTTGCGGCATGGTGGAGCTGCCGACAGTGCCCGGCGGCACCGGCTCCTCCACCTCACCAAACTCGGTTTTCATGAGGGTGTAAATTTCCCGCGCAATTTTTCCGCAGGTGGCGGCGAGCATCGCCAAAAGAAGAATATTTTCTGCCAGATGATCGCCCAACGCACGCGACGGCACCGCCATCGGCGTCATGCCCAGATGTTTGCCGACGCCCGCCTGCACCGCCGGCCCTTGCGTGCCCAGCGAAGCATAGGTGCCGGCAGCACCGCCCAGCATGGCGACGAAAATACGTGGCGATGCTTGCTGGAAGCGTTCCACATGGCGCAGCAATTCATCGATCCAGGTGGCAATCTTGAAACCGAACGTGGCGGGAACGGCGTGTTGGCCATGCGTGCGCCCGGCGATCGGCATATCGGCCCCGCGTTCCGCCAGCACCGCCATGGCGGCCAATGTCTCGCCGATCAACTGTAGAAAAATTCTATGCGCCTGGCGGAGCACTAGAATATCGCCGGTCTGGGTGATGTTCTGCGTGGTGGCACCCCAATGCACCCAGCCGCCATGCGGATCGCCAACGATGCGCCCCAGCTCCCACACCAGCGGCACCAAGGTATGGCCGGTACGTGCAAACCCTTCATCGATGCGCGCGCGATCCATCAAGTCATAGCGCGCGACCTTGGCGATGGCATTCGCCGCTTCGTTCGGAATAATGCCCAGTTCGGCTTGCGCGCGCGCCAGCGCCACTTCCACATCCAGCCAGGCCTGCCAGCGGTTTTCTAACTGGTACAGCTTCCGAATGCCGGGATCGCGCACGCGGGTGGCGGTGGGAAGTTCGCTGCTCATTATTGGTTTCCTCCAGGACGACGAAAGATAGGCGGGTCCCTCACGGCTTGACCAGGGGCGTGAGAGCCCTAACGTCTGGACGGGCCATTCAGGGAGGAACCAGCCATGATCGTCGAAATGCGAACCTATCAATGCAAACCCGGTACGGTGCCGCAATTCGAGGAGCGCTTCGGCGCGGCGCTGCCGATTCGGCAAAAAATTTCCCCCCTCGCTGGCTTCTTCCATACCGAGGTGGGCGATCTGAACAAGGTGATACATATATGGCCGTATGAAAGTTTTGAGGCCCGCACGAAAGCGCGCGCCGAGGCCACCGCCACTCCCGGCTGGCCGCCGGCCACCCGCGAATTCGTGACAGAACAGCAGGCCGAGATTTTTCATCCCGCCCCGTTCTCGCCAAAGTTGGAACCGCGTGAGCTGGGCGGCATTTATGAAATCCGCATGTATCAATACGCGGCTGGCACGATCCCGGCGGTGATGGAAGCTTGGGGCGCGCGCATCGCCGAACGGGTGAAACTTTCTCCGCTGGTGGCTGCCTGGTATTCGGAAATCGGCCCGTTGAACAAATGGGTACATATATGGGCCTATAAGGACGCCAATCATCGTGCGGCGACCCGCGCAGAAGCGGTGGCGAAAGGCATCTGGCCGCCGCCCGGAACACCGCCCGGCGCGCTGCTGAAGATGCAGAACATGCTGGTGGTGCCGGCGGCTTTCTCGCCGCTGCGTTGATTGTTCCCCGAGCCGCCCGTCGGTGAAAACCTGTGGGCGGACCGGTGTGTTTGATTTTAGAGGAAAAAATGGTCACCAGCGGTCGCGTCGTCTTCGGCAAGATGGATGAAGTTGTGTTCGGCAAGCCGGCCGCGGAAGCGGTGGCGGAGGAAGTGGTGCGCCTCGATGCGCAGCGCGTCTTCCTTATGGTCAGCGGCACACTCAATCGCGACACCGACGAGATCGAAAAAATCCGTCGCGCGCTCGGCAATAAATGCGTCGGCACCTTTGACAAGATGCCGCCGCACACGCCGCGTTCCGCCGTCATCGCCGCCGCCGATCAGGCGCGCGCGGCCAACGCCGACCTGATCGTCACCATCGGCGGTGGCTCGATTACCGATGGCGCGAAAGCCGTACAGCTTTGCCTTTCCAATGCCATCACCACCGTCGAGGGGCTGGACGCGCTGCGCCAAACCGGCGTCACGCCGCCGCCCTGCAATCCTCCGACGGTGCGCCAGATCTCCGTGCCGACCACGCTTTCGGCGGGCGAATTTTCTGGCATCGCCGGGGTGACGGATGAACGTACTCGGGTGAAAGAATTATTCCGTCATCCAATGGTCATCCCCAGCGCTGTGATCCTCGATCCGGCATTGACCACCCATACGCCGGAGTGGCTGTTTCTCTCCACCGGTATCCGCTCCGTCGATCATTGCGTCGAAGGTTTTTGCTCGTTGGAAGCGCATCCTTACGCCGATGCGCAGGCTTTGCGCGGGTTGATACTGCTGGTGAACGGGTTGCGGAAAGTAAAGGCCGATCCGGCGGATATGCAGGCGCGGATGGATTGTCAGCTGGGATCGTGGCTGTCGATGGCGCCGATCGCATCAGGCGTGCCGATGGGCGCCAGCCATGGCATCGGCTATGTGCTGGGCGCGGTGTTCGATGTTCCGCATGGCCATACATCGTGCATCATGCTGCCCTTCGTGATGAAGTGGAACAAACCGGCGAATGCCACCAAACAAGCTGAAATCGCCGCCGCTCTGGGGTCCCCCGGCGCCGATGCCGGCGATGTGCTGGATGCGTTCATTGGCGGCCTCGGCATGCCACGCAGCCTTGGTGCGGTAAATATCGGGCCGGAACATTTTACGCGTATTTCCGAGCAGGCCATGGGCACGCCCTGGATCCCTCGCAATCCCCGCCCCATTCCGACGCCGGCGGAGGTCCGGGAAATTCTCACGCTCGCGGCCTAAAACGGGAGAGCGCCGATGGTTGAAGTGAATGGGATGGCGCATGTTATTCTGACCGTCAGCCGATGGGACAAGGCGCGGGAATTCTATGCCGCGCTGCTGCCCTTCATGGGCATGAAAAAAGTCTATGACGGCAACAATTTTCTTTACCATGTGGGAGGACGCACGGCGCTGGGCATTCAACGCTGTGCGGAGGGCCTGGAAGGCGAGCGCTTCGTGCAGAACCGGGTCGGGTTGCATCATCTTTGCCTGCGTGCGCGCTCACGCGAAGATGTTGATGCCATCGCAGGAAAAGTGCGGGAGATTGGTGGATATATCGATCGTGGCCCAATGGAGCGGGAATTTGCCCCGGGCTATTATTTCTTCGTCTTTGAGGATCCCGACGGCATTCGCCTGGAAGTGAATTTCATTCCTGGCAAAGGTTTGCTTGCCGATCCGGACCAACCCATACTCCCCAGTACCGATCCAAACTGGGACCAGAACGCCTGATATTAGGTTCCCGGGGGCTGGCCGGCAGTAGGTCGGGGGCTTTGCCCCCAAACCCCCACCAGGGAGCAGTGCTCCCTGATCCACTTTTACAGAACTAATGAACGCACAGAGAACATCATTATTGGGTGAGGGGTTTGCGGTGTGAGCCCCGTCGGCGCCGCCCCTTAGCGGGGTTCGGCGCAGAGCCCAGACCTTGCTGCCGATAAGCCCCGGAACCCGGTATCGAGAGGCGTTTTGACGCCTGGTCCTCGGCGGGTCTAGGCTTCGTGCAAATATCCGAACCCGCTGGAGGAGCGCGCCATGTTGTTGAGCCGTGAGGCCATTTGCCAGGATAAGTCCGTCGATCAGTTTACTGACGCCATTTTGACCCATGACCAGCCGCGCGTGGCAGAATTGTTCTTCAATCTGGTGAAAAAAGACGGCCGTAGCATGGGCGATGCGCTGGTCTCTCTGACCGCCGCCGAGGCGCCGTTCGTGCAGGTGCCCAACCATATCAACATCAAGGATGGCCAGATTACTTTGATCAACAATGATCATACGATCCTTGGCCTACGCACGTCTGCTGCCCTCGCGCCCTATCTGCCGGCCGAGTATCAGATGCTGCCGATGTTGCAGAGCGTCTGGTATGTGCCCGCGGGCCTTGATATCTGGAATCAGTTGCTGGGAAAATATCCCGGCCGCTACGCCACCATGAAGGGCATGAACGTGCCTTTGCCCAAACATGGGCCGGTGGTGTGGAACGATGAGCAACAACCCATCGTCGAACCCGGTACGGTGGATGAACGCCTGCACAGCTACATGATCGCAACGATGAGCGGCGATGTGAAGCGCTCCTACGGATTGTTCCTGGGCTTGGCGGCCGAGGAATCCGCGCGTCCCGCCTTGCGCGATACATTGCTATTTCTTGGTCTGATCGATGTGCAGGATACGGTGATTGGGCGCAAGGCGCGCAATACCGGCCACAAGGCGCTGCGCGCGCGCGCGGTGGTGGACCTTGCTGATTATATCGGCTGGGAACGCGCCCATGGCGTTTACTATACCGGCGTGCCGGACATGGCGATTGGCCCGCTCTATTATTCGGCCTACGACGCTGCGTGCGTGACCCTGATGGAATCCTTTCCGGATGGTGGCAAGACCCTGAAGCAGACTAATATTTCTCCTCTCTCACGCGAGGAGGTGGAGGATTTTGTGCGTTTGCTGATGGAAGCTGACACCGATGTGGTGTGGGCGCAGGTGACCGGGTTCCTGCGCACGGGAAAATCCATCAAGAGTATCGCCGACACCATCCAGATCGGTGCGGCCGAGTTGATCCTGCGTAATGTGGAGCCACGCAAATTTACTGACGGCCAGCACCCGTTCGATTACTGTAACACCGCCAATTATTGGATGCGCGGGAGTGAAAACCCCTATCAGGCGCGCATTCTTTATTTGATGGCGAATTTCGTGAACGACGTGGCGCGGTCGAACAAATTCTACAATTCCGTCCTGGAACAGGAACGTGCCGGCTTCAATGGCGCCGGGCGGACGCCGGATACGCTGTTGCAGGAGATCGATCAGTCGATCATAGCATTTGATTTTGCGCATACCACGTCGCTCGCACATGCATATTTGCAGGCTGGCGGCGATCGGAAGGCTTACCTGACCAGCGTCGCCATCACGGCCTGCAAATTCCAGGACGATCCGCACAACCAGAAAATCAGCCATTCGACGTTTGAAGAATACGAGCATAATTCTACTCATCTGCGCGACCGCCTATTGCTGGCGGCGGTGCGATTGCTGGCCGGCTGGCCGAAGATGCCGGGGGAACGCGATTGCTATGCCCGCTTCATGCGCGAATGGATCCGGCATTGAGGACATGACCGACGGCACCATCTGCGCGGCGCTGCAAGTCCTGTACCGGGTGATGCTGGCGCATGATATTGCCGCGTTACGGGAATTGCTCGCGGTTGATTCGGTCTATAGCCCACTCCACTGGGCTGGCAGAGACCACGACCAAATTTTTGGATGGTGTCCGCGACGGGCTCTACAAGTATGAGCATGCGCGGCCGATTGAGGAGAGGATCATGCGGTCCGGTGATATGGTGGTTGTCTACACAGTGCTAGATTTCCAGGGGGGCCGTGTGGGCAGGGGCATGCGCCGGTGAAGCTGATCGCAACATTGGTTTGGGTGCGGCAAAATAATTCCTGGAAGCTGTCGGAGTGGCAGGCGACCAGGCTTCCGTAACGGTTGAGGCGGCGGATCCGAACGGGTCGCCGTTATGCAGAAGGGGATGGGACATGGGGCAATACGGGGAAGCAACGGGTGAGTTCCGCGGGATCATTCATCGCAACGATGCCGATCTGAAGGCGTGGCTAGCAAAGCGGCCGACGGAAGTGGCGATGGAACCGGATCTGCCGATCATTGATCCGCATCATCATTTCTGGGACACCCCGCATCGCGGGGAATATTTTCTGCCCGACTTGCTGGCTGATATCGGCGGTGGACATAACATTGTTTCCACCGTCTTTCTGGAATGCCAAGCGATGTATCGTCAGAACGGCCCGGCTGAAATGGCGCCGGTGGGCGAGGTGGAATTCGTCAATGGCATCGCGGCGATGAGTGCCTCGGGCAATTACGGTCCGTGCCGGGTGGCCGAAGGCATTGTCGGCCATGCGGACCTCACCATCGGCGCGCGGGTGCGCGACGTGCTGGAAGCGCAGATCACCGCCGCCGGCGGGCGCTACCGCGGCATTCGCTATGGCGTGTCATGGGATGGCAGCGAGGCAGTGGGAAAATTTGTTTCCCGATTCGTGCCGCCGCATCAGTTGCGCGATCCGACATTCCGCGAAGGTTTTGCGCAACTTGGGAAACTCGGCTTGAGTTTTGAATCCTGGCAGTATCATCCGCAATTGCCGGATGCGATCGATCTGGCGCGCGCCTTTCCGGATACCACCATCATTCTTAATCATGTGGGCGGTGTGCTGGGGGTCGGCCCTTACGCGGGGCGACGGCAGGAAGTTCTGGAGAGCTGGAAAAAGGACATTAATGAGCTGGCCAAATGCCCGAATGTGAATGTCAAACTGGGTGGCGTCGGCATGACATCATTCGGTTTCGATTTCCAGGAGCGGGCGATCCCGCCGTCGTCTGACGATCTGGCAGCTGCGTGGCGCCTCTATATTGAACCTTGCATCGAAGCATTCGGAATCAATCGATGCATGTTTGAAAGTAATTTTCCACCCGATAAGCAAAGCGGTGGCTATATGGAATTGTGGAACGCGTTCAAGCGCATCACCTCCGGGGCGTCAGCAGCAGAAAAAACCGCACTTTATAGCGGCACCGCAGCGCGCGTTTACCGCCTGACCGTGCCTTAAGTTTTCTCGCGCCCCTTACCAAAGGAAACATCCATGGCCTCGGACAATCAAGCGGTTATTATTACTGGCGCGGCGAGCGGCATGGGGTTGGCGATGACCATCGCCTTGCTCACCAACGGCCATGATGTTACGGCGGTGGACCGCAATGGCGCGGCGTTGGCGGAGCTGACGAAGCGCGCGGCCAATCTGCGCGGAGCGGTGAACCCGGTGACCGCTGATCTGGCGCAGGCAGATTCGTTTAACCATATTGCTAGCTCCGCGCTGATCCGGTTCGGGCGGATCGATGCACTAGTCAATAATGCCGGCATCGGCCAGGCGGCGATTCGCGCCGATCAGCGGGCGAACCCAATCCGTTTCTGGGATACCACGCCGGAGCAATGGGCGCGTTTCATGGCCATTAACGGCGCCGCGCCGATTAATATGGCCCGTGCGGTTCTGCCCCATATGCTGACGGCGAAAAAGGGCCGGATCATCACCGTCACCACCAGCCTGGGCACGATGGTGAAAGACGGATATCTGCTTTACGGCTCATCGAAAGCGGCGGCGGAATCGGCGATGGCGGTGCTGGCGGCGGATCTGGCCGGTACGGGGGTGACATCGAATATTCTGGTTCCCGGCGGCACCACCAACACGCCGCTGGTGGGCGAGGCCGGGGATCCGGCAAAAATGCTGCAACCCGAAATTATGGGCCCGCCCTTATTATGGCTGCTATCGGATGAGGCCACCGCAGTGAATGGCCGCCGCTATATAGCAGCCGATTGGAATACATCTCTCGCGCCCGCGCAGGCGGCGGAAAAGGCTGGGGCGCCGATCGCCTGGATGAGCATTGCGCGGATGCCGATTCAACCTGGGTAACTCAGTAAGGAGAATATTGCGTTGCGCCGCGTGATGGCGAAACCGAGCACGGATGCGCGATATGGCGCCGGAGCGCTCGTTCTGGCGCACCGCCTAGTTCGATCCCATTCGCCTCGCCCTGACCAACAGGCCTGAAAGGTCGCCCGATGATTGCGTCTCCCTCCCAGGACGAACGCCCGCATCATGTTGGGCACGTTATGAGCGTCGGGGGGAGGTAGACAATTCGATCGCGCCCAACGGCTTGCGGGAATGCGCGGAAAGCCCGATATGTAGGGAGGGAGGTCGGCGGCGGACGGGCGCCTCGCCAACCCGGTCAGATCCGGAAGGAAGCAGCCGCAACGAGTTTCCGCTCGGGTCGTTCGTTCGGCCTCCCACCCCATCGCGTGTATCAGGGAGCCGCCGCGGCGGTTATGTGCCAGCGCTCATGTCCGGCTTGTTTGACGATCCAGCGCCTAAGGCTGCGCCCCCGTCGCCGGACGGGCTGGGATTGTTTGGCGATGCCCTGGCAGAACCTGCTCCGCAAGCTGCCGCCTACCGCGTCCTTGCTCGCAAATACCGCCCGGCCAGCTTTGACGATCTGATCGGCCAGGAAACTATGGTGCGTACCTTGCGCAACGCCTTCGCCACCGGGCGGATCGCGCATGCTTTCATGCTGACCGGTGTGCGCGGCGTTGGCAAAACTACCACCGCTCGCATCATCGCCCGCGCCCTGAACTGCATCGGCCCGGATGGCACGGGCGGCCCCACCGCCGATCCCTGCGGCGTCTGCCCCAACTGCACCGCCATCCTGGCCGACCGCCACACCGATGTAATGGAGATGGACGCGGCCTCGCGCACTGGCGTTGACGACGTGCGCGAAATCATCGAGGCGACGCGCTTTCGTCCGATGCAGGCACGCACGAAAATCTTTATCATCGACGAAGTGCATATGCTTTCCCGCAACGCCTTCAATGCGCTGCTGAAGACGCTGGAAGAACCGCCGCCGCACGTGAAATTCGTGTTTGCCACTACGGAGATCCGCAAAGTCCCGATCACTGTCCTCTCGCGCTGCCAGCGTTTTGATCTGCGCCGCGTGCGGGTGGCTGAGCTTTCGCTTCTGTTTGCCCGCATTGCGGAAAAAGAATCAGTGAGGATCGTGCCCGCCGCATTGGATCTGATTGCCCGCGCTGCGGATGGGTCCGTCCGTGACGGGCTGTCCCTCCTCGATCAGGCCATAGCGCAAGGCGAGACCGATGCGGATGGCATGATCGCCGCCAGCGCCGTCGCGGACATGCTGGGATTGGCCGACCGTCAAGCCGGCTTCGACCTGCTGGAAGCCGTGCTGGCGGGAAAACCCGCCACCGCGCTGGCCATCACCGATCGCGCGCATGAACGCGGTGCCGATCTCGGCACCCTGCTGCAAGATTTGTTGGACCTTACCCACACCATCACACGCCTGAAATCTATCCCTGGCCTAGCCAATAGCAGCGATCTTCCAGAGGCCGAACGCACGCGTGGGGCCGCCCTCGCCGCTCGCCTGACTGTCCCTGCTGTGGCCCGTATCTGGCAGATGCTGCTGAAAGGGGTTGCGGAGGTGGAAGCTGCCCCCGATCGCCGCGCCGCCGCCGAGATGGTGCTAATCCGTCTCTGTCATGTCGCCGATATGCCCACCCCCGGCGATCTGGTCCGCCGCCTGACCGCTGAGGCCAGCCAGAATTTATCCGCCCCCGCGTCTGGTCCTGCCGGCGGTGGCGGTGTCCGCGCGATGGCTGGTGGCAATGCTGTGTTTGCCGCCCAATCGGCCGCCGTCCAGCCAATAGCCGCCGTGCCCGCCACGTTCCGCGACGCCATCGCTCTGGTTGCCGAACAGCGTGAGGCCATGCTGCACGCCCAATTACTGCATTCCGCCCATCTGATCCGCTACGCCCCGCCGGTGATCGAACTGCGCACGCAACCCGACGCCCCGTGCGACCTCGCCTTCCGCTTCGCCCGCGTGCTGCAGGACGCCACCGGCATCCGCTGGACCATCGCGCTCACCACCGGCATTGGCGAGCCCACTTTGGCGGAACAAGGTACCGCCGCCGCCGCCACCCGTCGTGCCAGCGCCGCCGATCACCCACTGGTGCGTGCCATCCTGAAGAGCTTCCCCGGCGCGCGGATCGAGGCGGTGCAGGACAGCCGCGTCGATGCCTACGGCCTGCCGCCAGACATCCCGCCCTTTACCCCCTTGAGTGGCGAGCCTGATATGCCGGATTTTGCCCCCCCAGATGCCGAATTCGGCGATGACGACATGATGGAGCCCGACTGAATGAAAAACATCGCCGGCCTGATGAAACAGGCCTCCCAAATGCAGGCCAAGATGCAGGAAATGCAGGCCAAGCTGGAGGGCGTGGAAGTAGAAGGCGCTGCCGGCGCCGGCCTGGTCACCCTGCGCCTCAGTGGCAAGGGCGAACTGCGCGGGCTGAAAATCGACCCCAAGCTGATCGATCCCGCCGAGGCTGAAATGCTGGAAGACCTCATCGTTGCGGCCCATGCCGATGCCAAGCGCAAGCTGGAATTCGTCACGGCGGAGGAAATGCAAAAAGTCACTGGCGGCTTGCAACTTCCCCCCGGCATGAAGCTGCCATTCTGATGCATTCGCGGGCCGGCGCTGGACTGAGCGCCGCATAAAATGGGCGGCCCTGAAATCGATCGCCTGATCGGGCTCTTGGCAAAACTGCCCGGCCTCGGCCCGCGCAGCGCACGCCGGGCGGCGCTGAAAATGCTGCAACAGCCGGACACTCGCATGCTGCCTTTGGCCAGTGCCCTGGCGGAGGCTGCCCGCGCGGTGAAACCCTGTGCCAGCTGCGGCAATCTGGATAGCCGCGACCCGTGTTTCATCTGCGCCGACTTGCACCGCGACCGCACCACGATCTGCGTGGTGGAAAGCGTCGGCGATCTCTGGGCGCTGGAACGCGCCAGCGTGCATCGTGGCTTGTATCATATCCTGGGTGGCACACTTTCGGCGCTCGCCGGCATCAGCCCAGACGATTTGAATATTCCTCCCTTGCTGGCCCGTGCTGGAGACGGGACCGTGCGAGAGGTCATTCTCGCACTCGGCGCTACGGTAGACGGCGCAACCACCATGCACTGGCTGGCTGATCGGCTGCGCCCACTCGGGGTGAATGTCACCCGAATCGCGCAGGGCATGCCGATGGGCGGGGCGCTGGATGTGCTGGACGATGGCACGCTGGCGGCGGCATTGCGCGCACGTCGGCCCTCCTAATCCCGGATTGCATACAAAAATTTGCTGCGCTGACTTCAAATTGACGTAAACCATGGCAAACTTCGAAGCCGTCATGAAAACTACCCGACTCCGCAAGCCTTTGATCGGTATTAGCTGCTGTACCCGCCAATACGGCATCTTCGGAATGCCAAACCATGGCGCGTCGGACACCTATGTCCGTGCTGTGGACGATGTGATCCGTGGCGTGCCCATCCTAATGCCCGCCAATGGCGACAAGGCAGATATCGAATCGCTAGTCGATCGCCTGGATGGCATCATCCTCACCGGCAGCCGCTCGAACGTGCATCCTAGCCTCTACGGCGGCCCGCCGCATGCCGAGGGTACCTGGGAAGACCCGAAGCGCGATGCTTATACGCTGCCCCTCATCCGCGCTGCGTTGGACCAGGGGGTGCCATTGCTGGCGATCTGCCGTGGCTTTCAGGAACTGAATGTCGCCCTCGGCGGTTCTTTGTATCAGCGCCTGCAGGACATTCCGGGACGGATCGACCATTCCACCCCATCCCAACCCTGCTCGCGCGTCCGCCAGGGCAAGGCGCACCCTCTGCGCATAGCCCAAGGCAGCTGGCTTCACCGCATCGCTGGTGCCACGGAAATCTCGGTGAATTCGCTACATAACCAGGGCATCGACGAGCTGGCCCCAGGCCTGGTCGCTGAAGGCATTGCCCCCGATGGCACGATTGAAGCCGTGCGCGTTATCGCCACCGCCACTGGTCCCATCGCCGGCTTCGCCATCGGCGTGCAATGGCATCCCGAATATGATTTCGAAACCGATGCTGTCTCGCGCCGGATCTTTGTCGAGTTTCGCGATGCGGTGACCGCCTATACCGCGCATCTGGCGGCGGCTGACTAAGCGTCTTTCCGTCGCCATCACGCGCCGCTAAGGTCCACTGAACGTTTCCCGTACCAGTAGGACTTTGTTTCATGGCTGATTACGTGATCGCCCCGCCCGTCATTGTGTCCGTTCCCGTCGCTGGTGGCGGCGCCTTTCCGGTGCGACGGGTCTTCTGTGTTGGCCACAACTACGCCGAGCACGCGCGCGAAATGGGCTCGGACCCCAACCGTGAACCGCTCCCAACCGCGAGTCGCCTTTTTTCTTCATGAAATCAAGCGATGCGTTACTACTGAACGATGCGGACATGCCGTATTCACCGGCCTCCAAAGACCTGCATTACGCAATGGAGATGGTGGTCGCTTTGGGTCAAGGTGGGGCCGATATTTTGGCAGAGAACGCGCTGTCCCATGTGTGGGGCTACGCTGCCGGCCTCGATATGACCCGGCGCGACGTGCAGAACGCGGCGAAAAAAGAGGGAAAACCCTGGGACATGGGCAAGGGGTTTGATTTTTCTGCCGCTATT
>SHWN01000041.1 GCA_009693795.1 Acetobacteraceae bacterium | reverse complement strand
CCTCGTGCATCATGCTATTTCTTATTACCAGGATTTCGTCCGACCCACCAAACACTACCGCACGCCGAGCGATGTTGAGCGTACGGCCCTGGCGGATCTAGCGGAAACCCTGCGCGGGTTCGATGGCCAGGAAGATGCGGATGTCTTGCAGAACCTGGTGTTCGAAGTCGGCAAGAGACACGCATTCCCCGAATTACGCGCCTGGTTTTCCTGTCTATACCAGGTTCTGCTCGGCCAGACTGAAGGCCCGCGTTTTGGCGGTTTTGTGGCGCTCTATGGCGTGCATGAAACGGTGACGCTGATCGATGCCGCGCTCATGCGAGATCTCGGTGCCCCGTAAAATTGGATTGGCGCAGGTGATCAAAATTCTGAAAAAATTTACGCGCCATTTACCCGCCCTGATCGGCGTGGTGTTGCTTCTGGGCGCCATCTATGTGGTGCAGAAGGAATTTCGCAGCTTGAAGCTGGAGGATATTTCCCAGGCGCTGGCCGTCATTCCAATTCTGGCATTGGTGTTTTCGTTCTTCTGGACCTTCATGTCCTATTACGTGCTTACATTTTACGATCTGTTGGGCACGATCTATGCCGGTCATCGCATCGCCTACGTCCGGGTTTGTTTTGCATCATTCTGTGCCTATACGCTGTCGCATAATCTGGGTTTTGCCGCCGTCTCCGGTGCGGCAGTGCGCTACCGGCTTTATGCACATTGGGGCATGACGCCGATGCAGATCGCCAAGCTGGTGGCGTTCTGCAGTTTAACTTTTGCGCTGGGCGGGCTGGTGCTAGGCGGCTTGGTGCTGTTCCTGGAGCCGGACGCCGTGCCGTTCTTCGGCGAACACTTCCCACGCTGGGCGATGTATCTGATTGGCGCCGGCCTTTGGGTGGTAGTGATTGGCTATGTGACCCTGGCGCGCGTACTCGGCCATTTTCACCTGTTTGGCAACGTGATCGGGCTGCCCGGATTTCGCCTAGCCTTGCTGCAAGTGGTGCTGGCAACGATCGACGTGATTATGACCGCGACGATCTTCTACGCCCTCCTGCCGCATGCCGAGGGCCTGACCCTGCTGCGCTTTCTGGCTGTTTATCTCATCGCCTATACTGCCGGCCTCGCGGCCAATCTGCCGGGCGGAATTGGCGTGTTCGATACCGCCATGCTGGTCGGCCTGGCGCCATGGCTGGATCCGGCGACCATCGTTGGTGCCATCGTCGTGTTCCGGTTATTTTATTACATCATTCCGCTTTTCATCGCCGGGCTGATGTTCACGGGTAATGAAATATTGCTGCGGGGTGGCTCCATGCTGAAGGGTGTGCGCACCCTGGCGAGCTGGAGCGAACCGGATTTCCCTATCGCCATCGCCACCGGCGCGGTCGCCCTCTGCGGGGCGTTGCTGATGCTGGTGGGTGCGCTGACGCCGCCACCGCATTTTGCCTGGATCGATCCGGATCTCGGCCAGATCGCTAACCATGCCGGACAATTCGTGCCCTCGCTGATCGGTGCCGGCTTGCTGGTGCTGGCGGTGGGCCTGTCGCAGCGGGTGCATCTGGCTTGGGGCGCCACACTGGGTCTGCTGTTCTGCGGTGCCGCTTTTTCCCTTCTTCAAGGGGGACGTCTCTGGGTCGGAGCCGCGCTGCTAGTCGTGATGGTGCTGATCGCACCGTTTCATCGCAGTTTCTATCGCCATGCACGCTTGCTCTCGAGACCATTACAGGTCTCCACGACCGTGCCGTTGCTGGTACTCGCCGCATGCGTTCTGGCTCTGGCCGGATTTGCCCATCAGGTCCGTCTGATGGTGGATCTCGCATGGTGGAAAATCATCCTCGCATCCGAGGCACCGGCGGCCTTGCGCGTGACCATCGCCCTGGCGGTCGGCCTGGGCCTGTTCGCGATCTGGAGCCTGATCCGCCCCGGCCGCGTGGCCGTGCAGGCCTGGGATGATACGGCGCGCAGCCAGTTTGTCGGATTGGGTGGGCAGGCGCCGGCGCGCGTCGACGGTCTGGTCTGGGGCGAGTTCGGCACCGCTGCGCTCGCTTTTCGCCGCCACGGCCGCATCCTGCTGGGCCTCGGCGATCCGGTTGGCGACAAGAACGACCGCGCCACCGCTGTTTGGCAGTTGCGCGATCTGGCCTTGAAGGAAAACCGCAGCCCGGCCTTCTGGCGCGCCGGGCCAGACTTGCTGAGCATCTATGCCGATCTTGGCCTCACTGCGCTACCACTCGGCCCCGATAACCGCCCACTGCCGGAAGCCCACGGCGATACACCGATGGCCGAAGCCTATCTGGTCTGCGCCGCCGAACGCGACCTGGAGACGATGCTGGGATTGCTGCCGGAGCTGGGACAGTAAGCAAGGCCAAACTTCCACTAACCCACTAACCCACGACCCCTAGGCGCACGGCGAAATATCCTCGCGCTGTTCTATTCCCCTTTCGGCCAGATCGGGCGGGCGGCGTTTTTTCTACTAACCGTCGTGGTCGTCGCTGGTAGTATTTCTCCGTTCGTCATCAGCCTCTTTCTGGGCAAGCACAGCCGAAATTATGCGGGCGTCTTGCAGGCCATCATTCCTCCCGCCCTGTTGCTGATCGGTTCTGGCGGCGCGTTGATCATCCGCCGTCTGCACAATATCGGCCTGTCCAACTGGATTGCGCCGGCCGGATTACTGCTCCGCCTGCGTTGGATGTGAGCACTCGATCATGCCAATGTCCTGCACGGTGTTTTCGGGGCGGATATCTTCGTTGTGCTGCTGGTGCTGAACATCCTGGCGTTACTTGTTCTCAGCGTCTGGCCTGGCCAGGCAATGACGAACACGCATGGTCCACAACCAGGTTAATACCAACTTTTGGGGTGCGGGAGGGGTCGGAAGCAAGGTCGGGGGCTTTGCCCCCAAACCCTTGCTAGGGAGCAGTGCTCCCTGGATCCTCGTCCGTGTGGTGTTGATAGATCAGGGGGGTGAGGCGAGGGTGGAAACTGTTCCTCAGCCCCCTACTCTATCAATGCCAAATGAACGGGTTCTAAGGGGCGTCGCCCCGACCTCGTTTCCGATCCGTCACGCACCCCGAGACCCAGCATAACATCCCGGCCGGCGCCGGACTTTACCAACAGCCAATCAGAATACGACTAACTGCACCGCGTCACCCGCCAGCAACACCCTGGGTGTTGGTGTAGATTGAGTACAGGCTATGGCTGGCGGCCATGAACAGGCGGTTGCGATAGCGCCCGCCGAAGCACACATTGGCACAGCGTTCCGGTAAAGAGATATGCCCGATCGGCGCGCCCGATTTATTGAATACGCGCACGCCGTCATTCTCATCGTTTCCCATGCCCCAGCCGCACCAGAGATTGCCTTCGATATCGACGCGAAACCCATCCGGCGTACCGCCAGCGGCATCGATAAAGGTACGCCCGTTGGACAATGTTTTGCCATCCGCGCCCACATCATAGGCAACGATCAACCGGTTCGGCTCAGCGCGCGAGGCGACGATATAAAGCACTGATTCGTTCGGCGAAAAGGCGAGGCCATTCGGCCCGGCAACTTCATCCGTCGCCTTGGTGATCGCGCCGGTGTGCCCATCCACGCGATAAATCGCCATCGGCAGTTCGGACGTGTCCTTGTGGCCTTCATAAAAGCCGGAAATGCCGAACATCGGATCGGAAAACCAGATCGAGCCATCGGACTTCACGACCACATCATTCGGTGAATTCAGTTTCTTGCCTTGATAGCTGTCGGCAAGAACGGTGATGGAGCCGTCATACTCGGTGCGCACCACGCGCCGCGCATCATGCTCGCATCCAACCAGGCGGCCCTGACGGTCGCGCGTGTGGCCGTTGGCGTTGTTCGACGGTTTGCGGAAGACGGAAACAGCACCGGTTTCTTCTTCCCATTTCAGGATGCGGTTATTTGGAATGTCGGACCAGATGACGGAGCGATGCTCGCCGAACCAGACCGGGCCCTCAGACCAGCGGCAGCCAGTATAGAGCCGCTCGACGGACGCCATCGGTAGGCGGTATTTATTATATTCGGGATCCAGCACGCGCACGGCGGGGTCGGGATAACGATCGCTGGGTTGCCACATGTTTTTTCTCCCGTTTACGTTGATGACGCGATGCTACTTGGGCATGTGAAAACAAGCTACCCCGGGCTACATCCGTCCCGCATTGACGACCCAGAGCTGGCCGGTGCACATCCGGCTGTCATCGGTGGCGAGCTAGAGCACTATGCGCGCCAGATCGTCAGGGTCGAGCTTGTCCTTCAGGCATCGCAACCGCAGCAATTCCGCGTCCGCCTCCGGGGTGAACCAGGGGTTTATCTGGCGCTCCGTCATAACCCAGCCGGGGATAACGCAATTGACGCCGATCTTATCCGCGCCGAGATCGCGAGCGATCCCTTTGGTCAGGCCTTCTACCCCGGCCTTGGCGGTGGTGTAGGCGGGCATACTGCCGGCAAAACTATGCCATCTGGTGGAGCCAAAGTTAATGATCGATCCGCTACCGACTGCCCGCATTATCTGTACTACAGCCTGGATGGTAGAAACTGGTGCCGTAGATTAACGGCTTAGCGTTCAAGCCAGTACTCCACGGTCATATCTTCCCAGCGATGGCGTTGATCATGCACCGCGTTATTGACCATTACTCTTATTGGCCCGAGTTTTTCGCGACCCTGGCGATCGTGCCCTGTAACGCGGTGATGTCGTGACTATCGTAATGTTGATAGAACGGTTTGGGATGCCCCGCGGCGATCAGCCTTGTGCACAGGGCACCAGCAGCCGCATCGTCGATATCGACGAACGCCACGCCTCCCCTGCGCGGCGAGATGGAAAACCACCGCTGTGCCAATGCTGCTGGCACCGCCGGTGACGAAGGCCACGCGATCACGCAGGCTGGGATAGCGTGCGTCATCTTTGGTCATCGTAATTGTTCCTGAATTTGGGTGACGATGGTATCTGGCGATCCGAAGACAGGCACGATGATGGGGTTTTCGTCAGCGGTCGGTTTTTCCAACGCACGGAACTGACTATCCAGCAAGGTCGGCGGCATGAAATGGCCGCTCCGCTCCGCCAGCCGCGCGTCAATCTCCTCATACGTGCCATGCAGATAAATCAGCCGCACATCCCGGCGCGGCCCGATTAGGATATCCCGATAGGATCGTTTCAGGGCCGAGCAGGCGACAACACCGCTGATGCCCTGGCGACGCCAATCATCAATCCGCGCCGTGATGGCGCGCAACCACGGCAGCCGATCAGCATCATCCAACGGCATTCCAGTCGCCATTTTTTCTATATTCACCGCCGGGTGCAGGGAATCGCCTTCTAGGAATGCCCAGCCCAGCCTGGCCGCTAGGATTTTTCCGACTGTGGTTTTTCCGCAGCCGGAAACACCCATCAGCACGAGGATAGTCATTTACTTCTTTGGCGCTTCCACATGGCCACCGAACCCGAAGCGCATGGCGGAGAGTACTTTTTCCGCGAAAGTATGATCCTGACGCGATCGGAACCGGACGAACAAGGATGCCGCCAGTACATCGGCTGGAACCGCCTCCTCGATGGCCGCCTCTACCGTCCAGCGACCTTCTCCGGAATCCGCCACGTTACCCGAAAACCCCTCTAGCTTCTCGTCGGTGGCGAGCGCGCTGGCTGTCAGGTCCAATAACCATGAGGTAACGACGGAACCGCGGCGCCAGACTTCCGCGATATCGCCCAGATTAAGATCGAATCGTTCATCCACGGGCAATTTATCGGAGTTCTTGTTGCGCAGAATATCGAAGCCTTCGGCCATCGCCTGCATCATGCCGTATTCGATGCCGTTATGGATCATTTTCACGAAATGCCCCGCGCCGACGGGACCCGCATGTAGATAGCCCCGCTCGGCGCGCGGATCGCGGCTTTCGCGGCCAGCGGTACGCTCAATCGTGCCGATACCAGGCGCGAGGGTGGCGAAAATCGGATCGAGATGCGACACTGCGTCGGCATCGCCACCGATCATCAGGCAATAGCCTCGCTCCAGCCCCCAAACGCCACCGGAGGTGCCGACATCGAGGTAGCGAAGGCCCTTTTCCGCCAAGGCTCGGCCTCGGCGCACATCGTCTTTGTAATAGGAATTGCCACCATCGATAATGATATCGCCCGGCGACATCGCGTCGGCCAATTCCATCACCGCGTTTTCCGTTGCCGCGCCATGCGGCAGCATGACCCAGACGGTGCGCGGGCTCGTACTTAACTTACCAACCAGATCGGTGAGCGATGTCGCGGTCGTCGCCCCTTCTTTGCCGAGCGCATCCACCGCCGCCGCGCTCGCATCAAACACGACGGAAGAATGCCCTGCGCGCGCCAGGCGCCGCACGATATTGCCGCCCATACGGCCCAGTCCAACAACGCCGATTTGCATTTCTAGCAGTTCCCTTGTTCGTGCCATAAGCGGCCACCGAGGACGATGGCGGTGCAATCCAATCGCTCCGGGCTGGTCATTTTTTTGCCCAGAGCGTCTTCGTATTCGAATTGGCCGTGCGCGAGCGTGAGGATGGAGGCATCGCCCAGCGCGCCGACGCGAAATGTGCCGCGATCGCTCAGCCGGGCCGCGCGCGCCGGATTGATCGTTGCCATCCGGATCACTTCGGGTAGGGCCACGCCGAGCGCCAAAAATTTCGACATGGTGATCAGCAGATTATAGGCGGGGCCTTCAATAGACAAAGTGTGGATGTCAGATGAAATGACGTCGGGTAGAAAACCGTTTTTTACCATCGCCATCGCGGTCTCAAACCCGAATGATCCCTTGCCATGGCCAATATCGAAAATCACTCCACGGGCACGCGCCTCCAATACATCCTGATGCACACGCCCATCGGCGGTGACTGGTGTGTTTGGGAACGGACGAAAGCAATGGGTCAAAATATCGCCCGCACGCAGTGCGCGCATCACCTCTGGCCGGTAAGGCGGCGGATTATCCAGATGCGCCATCACCGGCAATCCGGCATGCTCCGCCACCTCCAGCGCCATCCGCAGCGGCTCGATCCCGTTAATGGCCGAGGTGCCGCCGCCGATGCGCACTTTTATTCCCGCCACCAGATCAGAATCGCGTTTCGCCACCGCGAGGCAGACACGTGGGTTGAGCAGGCGCAGATCCATGCATTCGCCAACCATCACCTCATGGGAAAACGCAAAAATTCCCGCAAAGGAAATATTCAGGAACGGCACTATGCGTACATCCGATCGCTCGATCACGTGGCGGCGGAAACCGTGCATATTACCGGGCCCGGCGGAACCGGCGTCGATCAATGTGGTGATGCCGCTGCCGCGCGCATAATCGTCCGGGTCTACACCCATGGAGGTGCCGCCCCAATAGACATGCGCGTGCAGATCGATCAGGCCGGGGGTGACGAGCAAGCCGCTGACGTCGCGATTATTTTGCCCGGGGTCGAGATTGGGACCGATCGCGGCAACACGCCCATCGGTGAAGGCGACATCCATCACGCCGTCCAGCGACTGGGCCGGATCGATCACGCGGCCGCCTTTCAGCACCAGATCGAACATTTTTTCTCTTGCTCCCCCAACCCAACCCCAGCCTAATTTCATCTCTAACCCCAGCCCATCTCTAGCCCTGGGGCAAAACTTGTTCAGTTCGTGCCAAGCGGGCACACTATGGGCCCAGCGTGCCACACGGCCGGGCGGTCGTCGCCCCCCTTTCCGGAGAGAGGTTTCCTATGGATACCATCCAGGATACGCGCAGCAATTCCAGCATCGAGGCGGCCTATCGCGCCCACACACCGGGGTCCGCCAAGCTGGCGGCGGAGGCCGGTACGCTGTTCCCCAGCGGCATCACCCATGATGCCCGCAATATCGATCCTTATGGCATCTATATCGAACGCGCTCAGGGCCCACGCAAATGGGATGTCGATGGCCATGGCTATGTCGATTATTTTGGCGGCCACGGCGCGTTAATCCTCGGCCATCGCGATCCGGCCGTCTCCCGCGCGGTCACCGAAGCCTATGACGCGGGCTCGCATTTCGGCGCCAACCATCCGCGCGAAGTGGCCTGGGGCCGCGCCGTGCAACGCCTAGTGCCCTCGGCGGAGCGGGTGCGCTTCACCTCCTCCGGCACGGAAGCGACGTTGATGGCCGTGCGCCTGGCGCGCGCCTTCACCGGGCGGCAGACCGTGCTGCGCTTCAAGGGCCATTTCCATGGCTGGCACGACCATATGACGCATGGCTACACCAACCATTTCGACGGCACGCCCACCACCGGCGTCGTCGCCGGCGTGGCCGATAAAAACATCGTTGTTGCGCCGGGCGATATGGCCGCGGTGCGCGCGGCCTTTGCGGCCAACAAGGATATCGCTGCTATCATTCTCGAACCCACCGGCGCGTCCTTCGGCCAGGTGCCCGTGACCCCGGATTTTGTCCATTTTCTGCGCGAGATCACCACCCAGAATGACTCGCTGCTGATCATGGATGAGGTCGTCACCGGCTTTCGCGTCTCGCGTGGCGGCGCGGCGACGGAGTTCGGCATCACGCCCGATCTTTCATCCTTCGCCAAAATCATCGCCGGCGGCCTGCCCGGCGCGGCCATCGCTGGGCGCAAAGATATTCTCGATCTGCTGGATTTCGCCGTTACGAAAAAATCCGGTAAGGAAAAAGTGCAGCACCCCGGCACTTTCAACGCCAATCCGGTCTCCGCCGCTGCCGGCATCGCCGTCCTAACCCAACTTGCGGAAACCGACGCCTGCGACAAGGCCATTGCCATCGCTGGACGCCTGCGCAACGCCCTGAACGAGATGCTGGCTGCGGAAAATGTGCCCTGGGCCATCTACGGCACTTTCTCCGGCTTTCACCTGTTTCTGAACGCCAAGGGCCACAAGATCGATCACGAAAACTTCGACCCCCTCGCCATCGATCCCGACGAGTTCAAGGCTCACCCCCCCGTGCTCTCCAACAAGCTGCGCCTCGCGCTGCTGGTCAACGGCGTCGATATTAGCGGCCGTCTCGGCGGCTTCACCTCCGCCACTCACAACACCGTCGAAATCAACGATACGGTCGACGCTTTCCGCGAAGCCACCCGCATGCTGCGCTTCGAAGGCGAATTGCCGGGATAGGGTGAGGGTTGACGAGCGTCGGAAGCAAGGTTGGAGGCTTTGCCCCCAAACCCTCACCGGGGAGCAGCGCTACCTGAGCCATTTTTACCGAACTAACGAACGCACGGAGAACATTATTATCGGATGAGGGGTTTGCGGTGTTAGTGCCGCCGGCGCCGCTGGCCCCCGGGCGGTACAAGGCCCCTGCTTCATAGGAACCAAATGAATGGGTTCTAAGGGGCGCCGCCCCTTAGCGGGGTTCGGGGCAGAGCCTCCGACCTTGGTTCCGACACCCACCGACCCACACCTAATCAGGCAATGCGCCGTCAGCGGCCAGCGGTCCGAGGGCGGTGGCGATGCCGAATGCGCCGGGCAGGGCGCCATGGGGAAACAGGCGGGTGACATGGCCCATTTTGCGGCCGGGGCGCGCTTCGGCTTTGCCGTAAAGGTGGGGGATCAGGCCTGGGGTGGCCAGGATTTCCGGCCAGAGGGCGGCTTCTTCTGGGCCGATGAGGTTTTTCATCACGGCGTCGGAATGGCGAATGGCCGGGTGCAAAGGCAGGCCGGCGACGGCGCGGATATGCAGTTCGAACTGGCTGGCGGGGCAGGCATCGATGGTCCAGTGGCCGGAATTATGCGGACGAGGTGCGAGTTCATTCACCAGCACCTTGCCACGTGAATCGACGAACATTTCCACGGCCAGCAGGCCAATCAGGCTGAGCCCCTCGGCGATGCGCCGCGCGATGTGCCGGGCCTCGGCGGCGATGGCGTCCGCGATGGGGGCGGGGGCCAGGGTCAGATCGAGAATATGGTCGCGGTGGCGGTTCTCCACCGTGTCGAAGGCTGCGATCGTGCCATCGGCGCCACGGGCGACAATAACACTGATTTCCTGTACGAAATCCACGAAACCTTCCAGGATCAGCGGCCCGCCACCGAGTTCGGCGAAGGCGCGGGCGGCGTCGTCCGCGGTGCGCAGCAGGGCCTGGCCCTTGCCGTCATACCCGAAGCGGGTGGTTTTCAGCACGGCGGGCAGGTCGATAGCGGCAATGGAGGCGTCCAACTCCGCTTCCGAGGCGACGGCGCGCCACGGTGCGGTGGCGATACCGGTCTGGTTGAGGAAGGTTTTTTCCGCAATCCGGCACTGGCTGATGCGCAGCACGGCGGGGGACGGGCGCACCGGCTTCAGATGTTCGAGGAGAGAAAGACCGTCGGCGCTGATATTCTCGAACTCGAAGGTGATGACATCGACTGCGGCGGCAAAGGCGCGCAGGGCATTAGCATCTTCGTAATCGGCGATGATGACAGTATGTGCGACCTGCGCGGCGGGGCTGTCATCCTCCGGCGTCAGGATATGGCAGCGATAGCCGAGCCGTGCAGCGGCCATGGCGGACATGCGGCCCAGCTGGCCGCCGCCAATGATGCCGATGGTTGCATTGGGTGGTAACGGAAAGCTCATGCAGCTGGGTCGGTGGGGGTCAGGGCGACGGCGTCGGTCTGCGCGCGCCGCCAGGCGTCCAGGCGCCCGGCCAGGTCCGAATCGGTGATCGCGAGGATCGCGGCCGCCAACAATGCCGCGTTGATCGCCCCGGCACGGCCGATGGCCAGAGTGCCGACGGGAATGCCGGCGGGCATCTGCACAATGGAATACAGGCTATCGATCCCCTTCATCGCATGCGATTCCACGGGAACGCCGAGCACGGGCAGCGAGGTCCAGGATGCACACATTCCCGGCAAATGCGCCGCGCCCCCCGCCCCGGCGATGATCACTTTCAGGCCACGCCCCCGCGCCTCACGCGCATAATCGCGCAGCCGATCCGGTGTGCGATGGGCGGAGACGATGCGCGCTTCCTGCGCCACGCCGAGAGCGTCCAGGGTCTCCGCCGCATGGTGCATCGTCGCCCAGTCGGACTGGCTGCCCATGATGATGCCGATGATGGGGGAGGGGTTCATGCGATGCGGTCCGGGATCAGGCGGCTTTCCAGCCAGGAAATTTCGTCCTTAAGCAGCAGCTTGCGCTTTTTTAGCCGTTGCAGATGCAATTGATTGACCGGGCCATGTTCGGCCAGACGGGCGATCACGGTATCAAGATCCCGGTGCTCGCTGCGCAATTCATGCAATTGGCGCAGGAGCGAATCACGATCGGTCAACATATCCGCTCATACCATGTCCGGGTCCTCTCTTCCCAGACCAGGCACGTCCATACGACCTAAGTCGGGGAGGAAAGTGGATGTTGTGGTGAAGCCGTGTCGCTTTCCGGTGTAACCTGGCCCGCGCGGCGTCACAGTTCGGTGTCACGGCGGGCCAGCCCCAGTTGGGCGAAGCAGTGGCCGGCGCGCCGGACATATGGATGCTCAAAAGAGACACCATGAGCCTGCAGTCGCGCCTTGAAGCCATGAAACACCGCCACGCTGCGCTGGATAGCCAGATCGCTACGCAAGAGCCGCGGCCGCGCCCGGATGAAACGACATTGTCACGCCTGAAACTCGGGAAACCGCGATTAAAGGGCGAAATGGAAGCCTCCGCATACAGCCACAGCTCAAGGCGTTGCAGTATCCCCGGCTCGCATACTCTCCTGCTGACACGCTCTACGGCTGCCAGGGCCAGATGCCGGTTGGGGCCCGCATGCCAGTCGGGGCTACCTGCCAGTCAGGCAGCCTCGTCGGCGTGGGGTAAGGGCGGCGGCGTCGGGATGGCATGGCCTTCTCGGGTCAGCCGGTCATTGGAGGCGGTGATGGCGGCGTTGAGATCCGTCTGCGAGCAGAGACCAAGAATGACCGGATCACGAGGCTTGATATTGGCCGAATTCCAATGTGCCCGGTCGCGCACTTTGTGAATCGTATCCTTGGTGGTGCCGAGCAATTTACCGACCTGGGCTTCCGATAGCTGCGGGTAGGTGCGCAGCAGGAAGGCGATGCCGTCCGGGCGGTCATTGCGCTTGGCCACGGGGGTATAACGCGCACCCTTGCCGCGCTTCGGCGCCGGGTTGGTATTGGGCAACATTTTCAGCCGCGCGTTCTCATCCGCTTCGCAACGGGTGATCTCCGCGGCGGCCAACTGGCTGTTGGCGACGGGGTCGTAGCCAACGATGCCTTGCGCCACCTCACCATCGGCGATGGCCTGGACCTCCAGCGGGTGCATGCCGCATAAATCGGCGATCTGGGTGAAGGTCAGGGCGGTTTTTTCGATCAGCCACACGGCGGTGGCCTTGGGCATCAGGGGTAGAGCCATGGCAGTTTACCTTCTGTCCAGCGCCGGGGCGTGCGGTGGCGGGCTTGCATGCGCGCCGGGGCGGCGGGAGAAGGGGGGATATGACCCGCCACCCAGAAGGGGTCAAGGGTCCGTAAGCATTTAAGGCGCGCTTTATCCCACGCGCCGTAAGCAGGGGAGTATTGCAATGGAAGACCCAGACGACCTGCCGCAGCGCCGCATCCGCCGGCTGGAGAAACTGCCTCTCGATTTACTGGGGGTCGACGAATTGAACGAATATATCGCCGAACTGCGTGAGGAAATTGCCCGCGTGGAAGCCGATATCGCTCGCAAGCAGACCCATCGCAGCGCGGCGGACGCGTTTTTCCGCAAGCCGTAGAATCTATGACGGCAGGTCGGCGGGATCCTTCACGAGCAGAAAATCCTCCACCACCACGGCGTCTAATCCGGTGGTGTGAAACATCAGGATCGTGTCCTCCGCCGTGTGCAGGATCGGCTTGCCCATGATGTTGAAGGAGGTGTTGAGCAGGATTGGCACCCCGGTCAGGTCGTAAAATGCGCTGATCAGGGCATGATAAAGCGGATTGGCCTCCGCGCGCACGGTTTGCAGCCGCCCGGTGCCGTCTTCGTGGACCACGGCGGGGATCAAAGCGCGTTTTTCCGCCCGAAAGCGCAGGGTGCGCTCCATATAGGGGCTCTAATGAAAATCCTCGAACCAATCTGGCCCGTGTTCGGCCAGGATTGAGGGGGCAAACGGCCGGAAATGCTCCCGGAATTTTCATCATCTCCTCAAATATATCCTGCAGAAGCGATCTGCAAGGTACGGAACAACGGCATCGAAATGCCCAACACAATCAAATGAATCGGTATGCGGGAATGGGCTCATGTGGGTCGGAGCAAATAGCCGTTGGAATTACTCCCGTTTAGAATCTAGCGCGAAGGCGGCGGTCAACAGGCTACGCGTATATGCGGCTTGCGGATGGGAAAACAGATCGGCGGTGGCGGCCGTTTCCACCACTTGGCCATGACGCAGCACAATAACCCGGTGTGACAGCGCGCGTACCACTTTTAGATCATGGCTGATGAACAGATAGGCCAACCGGTGACGCGTTTGCAACGTGCGCAACAGATCGACGATCTGCGCTTGCACGGACATATCCAGCGCGCTGGTCGGTTCATCCAGCACAACAAAGTCAGGCTTGAGGATCATCGCCCGCGCAATGGCAATGCGCTGGCGCTGGCCGCCGGAGAATTCATGCGGGTACCGCGTCGCCGCCTCGGTCGGCAGCCCGACCTCCGACAGCGCCCCGGCCACACGGATCGCGCGATCCTCGGCGCTGAGGCCAGGTTCATGCACGCCCAGCCCCTCGGCTACGATATCGCCGACCGACAGACGTGGCGACAGGCTGCCATAAGGGTCCTGAAACACCACTTGCATGCGCGCGCGCAGACGCCGCATGTCGCTGCGATTTAATGTACCGATATCCCGGCTTTGAAACACCACCCGGCCGGTAAATTCCTGCAAACGCAGAACCGCGAGCGCAAAGGTGGTTTTACCGGACCCGGATTCGCCGACAAGGCCGACCGTTTCACCCGCGCGCACCGAAAAATCGATACCGTCTACGGCCCGCACATAGCCCACCACGCGGCGCAGAACGCCGCGGCGAATGGGAAAATGCACCCGCACATCCTCGGCCGCCAGAACGACCGGCGCATCCTCGGCCACCGGCGCCGGAAACCCCTTCGGCTGCGCGCTGAGCAGCATACGCGTGTAAGGATGCACGGGGGCGGCCAGGACATCCTTGGTCGCTCCGGCTTCCACGACGCCGCCGTCCTTCATCACGCAAACCTTATCGGCATAGCGGCGCACCACGGCAAGATCATGCGTGATTAATAACAATGCCAGGCCACGCTCCTGTTTCAGTCGCTCAAGAAGATCAAGAATTTGGCCCTGGATGGCGACGTCCAACGCCGTGGTCGGCTCATCGGCGATCAACAAGGCAGGGTTATTGGCGAGCGCCATGGCGATCATCACCCGCTGGCGCTGCCCGCCGGAGAGTTGATGTGGAAAAGCATCCAACCGATTGGCGGCATCGGCGAACCCGGCCTGTGCGAGGGCGGCAAGGGTGCGAGTGCGCAATTCTGCCGTGGGCAGTCTGGTGTGCAGCTGGATAGCCTCGGCAACCTGGCGGCCAACGCGGTGCAGAGGATTCAGGCTGGTCATCGGCTCCTGAAAGACGATCCCGGTGACGCCGCCGCGTGAATGATGCAAAATCTTAGCATCCGCGCCGATGATGGATTGGCCATCGAGGAGGATGCGCCCCGTCGGATTGCTGCCGCCAGGGGGCAGCAATTGCAGCAAGGACAGAGCCGTGACGGATTTTCCCGAACCCGATTCCCCAACCAATGCCAGCGTTTCACCACGATCTAAAGTAAAAGATACATCCCCCACCACGCGACGCGGGCCGAACGCAACTGAAAGATTTTCGACCTCGACGAGGCTCATATCGGTTGCTTTCGGGGATCGAATGCATCGCGCACCGCCTCGCCGATAAAGATCAACAAGGTCAGCACTGCGCCTAGCGTGAGAAAGGCGGTGAGCCCCAGCCAGGGCGCCGAAAGATTATTTTTACCCTGCGCAACCAGATCTCCGAGCGAGGGAGATCCGGGCGGAAGACCGAAGCCGAGAAAATCCAGGGTGGCTAGGATCGTCACTGAACCGGATAACGTAAAGGGCAAGAAAGTAAGAGTGGCCACCATGGCATTGGGCAGGATATGCCGCCACATAACACGCGCATCCGACAGACCCAGAGCCTTCGCGGCGCGCACATATTCCAGATTGCGCCCACGCAAAAATTCCGCACGCACCACGCCGGTTAACCGCATCCAACTGAACAACAGCAAGAAAATCAGCAAAATCCAGAAGCTGGGAGTGATGATAGATGCCAAAATAATCAGCAGGTAAAGCTCAGGCATATTGCCCCAGATTTCGATGAAGCGCTGGAAGAACAGATCGATCCGTCCGCCATAAAAACCCTGCACGGCGCCGGCGGCGATGCCGACAACCGATGAAACGATCGTCAGCGTAAAGCCGAACAGGATGGAAATACGAAAGCCATAGATTACCCGCGTTAATACATCGCGTGCTTGATCGTCAGTGCCCAGAAGATTGCGCCATGATGGCGGCGATGGCGCCGGGCCTGACAGATTTTTGACTAACGTCTGGTTGCCAAACGGGATCGGCGGCCAGAGCATCCAGCCTTTTGCATGAATTACCTGCGCTAGAACGGGATCGGTATAATCGGCTGCCGTCGGCAGAAAGTTGGGATCGAATGTCTCCTCGCTATAATCGCTGATAACCGGAAAAAACCATTTTCCGTCATGACGGATCAACAGGGGCCGATCATTGGCGATGAATTCGGCAAACAGGCAGACAACGAACAGGAGGACGAAAATCCACAACGACACATAGCCGCGCCGGTTCTGCCGGAAGTTGGCCAGGCGACGTTTGGTGATCGGAGAGAGCGTCATTCAGCCGCGCGCCTCGAAATCGATGCGCGGATCGACGATGGTGTACATCAGATCACCAACGATCTGCATGCTCAGGCCCATCAGGGTAAAGATGTAGAGCGTGCCGAACATCACCGGATAATTGCGCCTCACTGCGCTTTCAAAACCCAATTGTCCCAGACCATCGAGTGAAAAAATAATTTCTACCAGAAGGGATGATGAAAACAGAATGCCGATGAACGCCGCCGGAAATCCCGCCACGATCAGCAGCATTGCGTTGCGAAACACATGGCCATAGAGAACGCGTTGCTTGCTGGCGCCTTTGGCCAGGGCGGTGGTGACATATTGTTTGCGGATCTCATCCAGAAAACAGTTTTTCGTCAGCATGGTCAAACTCGCAAAACCCCCGGCGACCAGCGCAATGGTTGGCAGAATCATATGCCAAAGGTAATCCAGCGCGCGAGCCAGAAAATTCCAATCGGCGGCACCTTCGGATGTCAGGCCACGCAGCGGAAACCACTGAAAAAAACTGCTGCCAGCGAACACAACCACCAAAAGAATAGCAAACAGAAATCCCGGTATCGCATAGCCTACCAGCACGGCGGCACTGGTCGCCAGATCGAAGCGGCTGCCATCATGCGTCGCCTTGCGAATGCCAAGTGGGATGGAGATAAAATAAATCAGCAAGGTCGACCACAGACCGAGCGAAATGCTTACTGGCATCTTGTCAAGAATTAGTTGAATCACCGTGCGATCATGGAAAAAACTACGGCCGAAATCGAAACGCAGATAGCCCAGCAGCATATCTTTGAAACGTTCCAGGGGCGGCTTGTCGAAGCCGAACATTTTCTGAATATCCGCGACCAGTACGGGATCAAGCCCACGCGCCCCCCGGTAACTGCCATCGGTGGGCGCGGTGGCTTCGCTCTGGCCGGAACCGGTGATACGGGTGCTGGTATCGCCCTTGCCGCGCAATTCTGCCAGCATTTGCTCCACCGGCCCGCCTGGCGCGAATTGCACGACAAAAAAATTAATCGCGATGATGCCCAACAGAGTAGGGACCACCAGCAGCAAGCGACGAATCAGATAGGCACCCATATTTATCTAGCCCGTCTCGTGGCATCGGTGAGCGCGGCCTGGCCAGGATCGAACCACCATGTGTCCATGGCAAGACCAGGGCGGATCGGCACGGCTGGCCGCGCATAGCGGTCCCACCAGGCAATGCGCGTCGCACGTAGATGCCAATGCGGAATAACATACCAGCCCGACAGCAACACGCGATCCAGTGCCTGCACGGCCGCGCCCAGCTCGTCGCGATTGGTCGCGATGATCACCTCATTGACCAGCGCATCCACCACCGGATGGCAAACACCGGCCAGATTATCGCCGCCTTCCGGTTTCGCGGCATTGCAGGTCCAGTAGCTAGAAAGTTCATTGCCGGGCAGATCGCCGCTGGCAAAAACATTCACCGTCATATCGAAATCATAGGTGTCGGTGCGGCGTTGCAACTGTGCCGGATCGACCGTGCGCACTTTCACATCCATGCCAATCCGGTTCAATGTTTGCACGAACGGCAACGCCACCCGCTCAAAAGCTGGCTCACCTAGCAGAATTTCAAAGGCGAATTTCTGGCCGCTCGAGTTAACTAACTTGCGGTCCTTCACATCCCATCCCGCTGCTTTCAGCATCGCCAGCGCATTGCGCAATTCCTCGCGATTATTGCCGGAACCATCGGTGATTGGCAGGTGGAACGGATGGGTGAAGATCGTCGGCTGCACCCGATCGTGATAACGATTGAGCAGCTTAAGCTCTGCGCCCGCTGGCAGGTTGGAGGTTTCGAAATTGCTATTGGCGAAATAGCTGGTGGTGCGGGTATAGGCGCCATAGAAAATATTTTTATTCGTCCATTCGAAATCGAACACCTCGGCCAATGCCTGACGGACGCGCGCATCCTTGAAGATATCGCGCCGCGTGTTCATCACAAATCCTTGCATGCCGCTGGGCAGATGGTTGCGTAGCGATTCTTTTTTCACCAGGCCGCGTTGCAGAGCCGGAAAGTCGTACGCGGTCGCCCATTGCTTTGCGATATTTTCAGTGCGGAAATCGATTTGTCCGGCCTTAAAGGCTTCC
>SHWN01000040.1 GCA_009693795.1 Acetobacteraceae bacterium | reverse complement strand
CAAGGGGCGGTTGGAGGGGCTGACCGTGGCGATTTGCGGCGATGTACTGCATTCGCGCGTGGCGCGGTCGAATATTCATTTACTCTCCGCCATGGGCAGCCGGGTGCGCGTGATCGGCCCGCCCACATTGATCCCCGCCGAAGTGTCCGCGCTGGGGGTCGAGGTCTTTCACGACATGACGGCCGGGCTACAGGATGTGGACATCGTGATGATGCTGCGGTTGCAGCTAGAGCGGATGCTGCCCGGCCTGAAAGGCGGCGGGTTAGTCCCGAGTGCACGAGAATTTTTTAGATTCTATGGGTTAGATGAAGAAAAATTGGCACACGCGAAGCCCGACGCCCTAGTGATGCATCCTGGGCCAATGAATCGCGGCGTCGAGATCGACAGCGCCGTCGCCGATGATCCGGTGCGCAGCGTGATCAAGGAACAGGTGGAGATGGGTGTGGCCGTGCGCATGGCCGTGCTCGATATTCTTTCACGTGGGCCGGGGCGCAATGACATCTGACGTCCGCACCGCCGACACGCTTTTCACAGGCGTCCGCCTGATAGATCCCGCTTCCGGTCTGGACCAGATCGGCGAAATGCTGGTGCGCAATGGAATTATCGTGGATCGCGCCCCGTCACTCGGCCGGCCGGATGGCGTGCAGATCATCCAGGAAGATGGTGCGGTGCTGTGTCCTGGCCTAGTGGATATGCGCGTCGCCCTGGGTGAACCAGGTTTTGAATATCGTGAAACCATCGCCTCTGCCGCCTTGGCCGCCGCCGCGGGCGGGATCACCGCCCTGGCGGCTTTGCCTGATTCCAACCCAGCGATAGACGATCCGGCGCTGGTGGGCATGTTGCGGGCGCGCGGCGAGGCGATCGGTAGCCTGACCATCCTGCCCTACGCCGCGGTCACTCGGGGTTGCCAGGGCCAGGATCTGGCTGAGCTCGGCCTGTTGCAGGAGGCCGGCGCGGTGGCGTTCACCGATGGCACGCGTGCCATTGGCTCTGCGCGGCTGATGCGAATGGCCTTGTCCTATGCGCGCGGATTTGGAATGAAAATCATTCAACATCCAGAAGATCCATCACTTTCTTCAGGTGGTGCCGCAACTGAGGGGGAGTTGGCTACGCGGCTCGGATTGCCAGGCATTCCCGCTGCTGCCGAAGCGATCCTGGTGGCCCGCGATATTCGCCTCGCCCAGTTGACCGGGGGAGCAGTGCATTTTGCCCATGTCTCCACGGCCGAAGCCCTGGCCTTGATCCGAGCCGCGAAATCGGATGGGCTGAATGTGACCAGCGACACGGCGCCGCCTTATTTCGACCTGAACGAAACTGCCATCGGTGAATTTCGCAGCTATGCCAAGCTGTCGCCACCGCTGCGCAAGGACGCGGACCGCCAGGCGGTGCTGGCGGCGCTCGCCGACGGCACGATCGATGCCATCGCGTCCGACCATCAACCACGCGACGCCGACGATAAGCGCCTCCCCTTTGCCCTGGCTTCGCCCGGCGGATCTGGGCTGGCGACATTGCTCGCCGTGACGTTAGCGCAGGTGCATGGCGGGGCGCTGTCGCTGGTGCAGGCGATTTCCCTACTTACCATCGGTCCGGCGCGATTGCTGGCCAGTGCCGCCGGGACCCTAACCAAGGGCGCGCCGGCCGATCTTTGTTTGTTCCATCCCGACCGCATTTGGCAGGTCAAAGCCGGGAATCTGCCCGGTAAGGCACAAAACACCCCCTTTGACGGCCGCGCCTTGGAGGGCCGTGTGCTCGGCACCTGGAAAGCCGGGCGGCGGGTCTTCGGGTGATGAGCACACCCATAGCGGCCGCGTTCCTGGCCATTGCGCTCGGCTACCTTATTGGTTCGGTGCCGTTTGGATTATTGCTCACGCGGGTAGCGGGATTGGGGGATATACGAACCATCGGGTCCGGCAATATCGGTGCTACCAATGTCTTGCGGACGGGCAACAAATGGCTGGCCGCCGTCGTCTTGCTGCTGGATGGCGCCAAGGGCACCGCCGCCATCGTGCTGGCTGGCGCTCTGGCCGATCCGGTCTTTGCCCCGCTGGCCGGGTTGGCGTGTGTGCTTGGGCATATGTTCCCAGTCTGGATCCGCTTTCGGGGCGGCAAGGGTGTAGCGACGGGGATTGGCGTCTTGCTGGGCGCGGCATGGCTCGTCGGCGTTGGCCTCTGTGTCGTATGGCTGGTGATGGCGATAATCTTTCGGATTTCCTCCCTTGCGGCGCTGGCCGGATTCGCGGTCGCGCCGATCCTGGCATTACTCCTGGCATCCCCAAAGGTGGCGCTCCTGGCGTTGGCCATCACGATGCTGGTCGCCTGGCGACACCACGAGAATATCACGCGCCTGCGGGCGGGAACCGAACCGCTCATCGGTGCCAATCCATGATCGACCCGGGCAAATGATCAACCCGCTGCGACTCGTGTGCACCGATGGAGTTGGTCCCGTGGACTTTCGCCGCCGCTGAGCCACCTTGCCTCCAACAGC
This sequence comes from Acetobacteraceae bacterium, assembly GCA_009693795.1. Lineage (GTDB taxonomy): Bacteria > Pseudomonadota > Alphaproteobacteria > Acetobacterales > Acetobacteraceae > SHWF01. The sequence goes on along the minus strand of SHWN01000040.1, from coordinate 15,698 downwards.
GCGGCCATCAGCGCTCTGCCCTTTCTACCCGCGCCGGCGGTTGGACCCAGGCCCCTATGGTGCCCTCGATCGCCTACGCAGAGCGGGAGATCGCGCTATTGCGTAAGTTGGGCGATCAGTTCCTGGTCTGGGGTCAGACGGAGTATCCCCCATTGCTGGCCTTGCTCGATGATGCGCCGCCGGTGATCGCGGTACTGGGCGATGCCGCCATCCTGCCCGATCGCGCGGTTGCGCTGGTCGGCAGCCGCAATGCGTCCACCAATGGCCAGCGAAGGGGGAAGCCCTGCGGGGGAGCTGGCTTCGGTTGGCATCGTGGTAGTCTCCGGCATGCCTCTCGGCGTATATGGCGCGGCTCATCGTAGGGCGCTCGCGGCCATGGCGGTGGTGGACGCACCGTCGCCGTGGTGGCCGGCGAGCTCAACCAGCGCTGTTCAGCCGGAACACAAGGATCTACAGCGCCAGATCGCCACATCGGGGCCCTGATGGCGGAGGCGCCATTGGCTACGGCGCCGTAGCCCTGCATTTCCCCCGCCGCAATCACATTGGAGATTTTTGCCGTTCAGGGATCACCGGTCGATCCCCGCACGCGTGGCCCAACGGCCTGATCCGTCAGGGCGCCCACCCAGCCGAGGGGCTAGACGATATTCTGATCAATCGGCCCGATCATCCCAACCACCAAGGCCGGGCGCGCTCCCCCCTCTTTGCGCGCCCGGACCCGGACGGTCTGGCGGAACCCGCGGAGCCGTTTGAAGAGAGCAATCTGTCCCACAAGGACATGGCGCGCGCGTACGCAAAAACCCTCGCTTCGCTAAATCCCGCGCCGACAGCGGTTGACGATCTGATGCGGCGCTGGCAGTTCTCTGCCCCCGTCGTGATGGCGGCGCTGCTCAAACTGGAAATCGTTGGCCGCATGGAAATGCTGGTCGGCAACCCAGTCGCGCGGCTGGACTAAGACGGGACACCGACCGGAACCCACACCCTCATGACCAATGTCGTTGTCGTAGAATCGCCCTCTAAGGCCAAGACTATCAACAAATATCTCGGCAAGGACTTTACCGTCCTGGCGAGCTTTGGACATGTGCGCGATCTGCCGCCAAAGGAGGGATCGGTTCGCCCCGACCAGGATTTCGCCATGGATTGGGAATCCGATTCCCGTGGTGAACGTCAGGTTACCGCCATTGCCAAGGCCCTGAGAGGGGCGCGCGTGCTCTATCTCGCCACCGATCCAGATCGCGAGGGCGAGGCGATTTCGTGGCATGTCCGCGAGATGCTGGAACAAAGACACGCGCTGAAGGGCATCGATGTCCGCCGCGTGACGTTCAACGAAATCACCCGCAACGCCGTGCGCTATGCCATGGAGCATCCGCGCGAGCTCGATCAACCCTTGATCGATGCCTACATGGCACGTCGGGCGCTGGATTATTTGGTGGGGTTCTCGCTATCCCCCGTGCTGTGGCGGAAATTGCCGGGCAGCCGCTCCGCTGGGCGCGTGCAATCGGTGGCGTTGCGCCTGATCTGCGAGCGTGAGGCGGAAATCGAACTTTTCCGGGCGCGCGAATACTGGACGGTGGAAGCCACCTTCATCACCCCAAGCGGCGCGCCCTTCACCGCGCGACTGACACATTTCAATGGCAAAAAACTGGATCAGTTCACTCTGGCAAACATGGATTTTGCCAACGCCGCCAAGCAGGCGGTGGAAGTGGGCCAATTCAATGTCGACACGGTCGAGCGTCGTCGAGTGCGCCGCAATCCGCCGCCGCCTTTCACGACCTCGACCGTACAGCAGGAAGCATCCCGCAAACTCAGCTTCGGCGCGCAGCAGACAATGCGCGTTGCCCAGCAGCTCTATGAAGGCGTGGAGCTTAATGGCGAGACGGTTGGTCTGATCACCTATATGCGCACCGACGGCGTGCAGATGGCGCGCGAGGCGATGTTCGCCATTCGGGATCATGTGAAGGACAGCTACGGCGCTGATTACGTTCCTGGCGCGCCGCGCGAATATTCCTCCAAGGTCAAAAACGCGCAGGAAGCCCATGAAGCCATCCGCCCGACCGATGTGGCCCGCACACCGGAGAGCGTGGCCGCGTATCTAAGCCCAGATCAGCGGAGGCTTTACGAACTGGTATGGAAGCGTGCGGTGGCCTCACAGATGGCCTCGGCGGAGATGGATCAGGTCAGCGTCGATGTGGTGGACAATAAAGGCCAGATCCTGCGCGCCACCGGTTCGATCATCGCCTTCGACGGCTTCCTGAAGCTTTACCGGGAAGACACCGACGATTCGGATTCCGACGACGATAACCGCATGCTGCCGCCAATGGCGGAGCGCGATCCGCTAAAGCGTGGCGAGGTTTCAGCCCTGCAGCATTTTACCCAGCCGCCGCCGCGCTTTTCGGAAGCCTCCCTAGTGAAAAAGATGGAGGAGCTGGGGATCGGCCGACCGTCCACCTATGCTTCCATCCTCGCGATGTTGCAAGACCGCAAATATGTGCGCCTGGATAAGCGGCGATTTATTCCGGAGGATCGGGGACGATTGGTGACGGCGTTTCTGGTGAGTTTCTTCCAGAATTATGTTGATCCGCATTTCACCGCCGGGCTGGAAGATCAGCTGGACGAGGTCTCCGGCGGGCGGCTGGCATGGCGATCGGTGATGCATTCCTTCTGGGAAAAGTTTGCCAAGGCAATCGATCAGACGAAGGATTTGAAAATCTCCGACGTCATCAATGCGATCGATGAGGATCTGGGGCCACATTTCTTTCCGGTGCCCGCCGATGGCGGCGATCCGCGCAAATGCACGGCCTGCGGCAATGGACGGCTGGGGCTGAAGCTAGGTCGGTATGGTAGTTTTATTGGCTGCTCCAATTACCCGGCCTGCCAGTTCACCCGCCGGCTGGCGGTGGAAAATAGCGCCGAGGACGGTGCGGCCGATACACTAAAAGACGGCCTGCGCGTGCTCGGCCGCCATCCTGATAGCGGAGAGGACGTTTCGGTCCGGCGCGGCCCCTATGGGCTTTACGTGCAACAGGGCGAGCAGGAGCAGGGCAGCAAGATACGGCCCAAGCGGACATCACTGCCACGCGGTGTATCGGGCGATACAATCACGTTGGAACAGGCGCTGGGCCTGCTATCTCTGCCGCGCGAAATTGGGATGCATCCGGAAACCGCGGAAAAGATCGAGGCAGGCATCGGCCGGTTCGGCCCCTATGTGCGGATGGGGGCAATTTTTGGCTCTCTGGAACACGACGACAATGTGTTGTCCATCGGCATGAACCGGGCGGTCGATTTGCTGGCAAAGAAAATGGCTAGCGTACGCAATCTGGGTGTGCATCCCAAGGGCAATGAGCCGATCAGCGTACGAAAAGGCCGGTTCGGGCCCTATGTGCAGCACGGCAATACGGTGGCCAATCTGCCGCGTGGCGTGTTGATGGAAGATATTTCGCTCAATGACGCGGTGGTGTTGCTGGCGGAGAAGGGCAAGCAGTTAAAGCCACGCGGTGGCAAGAAAGCGCCGGCGCGCAAGGCTGCCGCACGTAAGGCCGCGGCAAGCGAGGCTCCAGCCCCGAAGATGGCTGCCGCCAAGAAGGCACCCGCGAAAAAATCCCCGGCGAAAAAGGCCCCAACGAAGAAAGCCCCAGCGAAGAAAGCTGCAGGTAAAAAAACCGCGGCGAAGAAAGCTACCACGAAAAAAACACCCGCAGAAAAGGCTGCTCGCTGAGGTGGCACGGCGCACGCCCCGCAATCCCGCGCCGCTTCCCTCCCGCGAGGAAATCCGCCGGCTCATTCGTGAAAGTCCCGGCCGGGTCGGGAAGCGGGAGGTGGCGCGCGCCTTCAATCTGGGCCCCGAACATCAGGTCGCGTTGCGCGGGCTACTGAAATCCCTGGCGCAAGAAGGGGCGTTGGAGCCTGCCGGCGCGCGGCGGTTTCGTCCCACCGGACAATTGCCGGAATCAATGGTCGTGCGCATTACCGGCACGGACCCTGACGGTGACGCCATTGCGCGACCATTGAATTGGAAGGGCGACGGGCCTCCGCCGCTGATCCTCATGGCCCCCGAAGCGCGCGGCCGCCCTGCCCTCGCCCCCGGTGAACAGGTGATCGCGAAGTTAAAACTGATCGGGGGCAGTAAATATGAAGGCCACACCTTGAAGCGGCTCACGGATGCGCCGGGCCGGATTATCGGGGTGTTTCACCCGGGCACGCCGAATGGCCGCGTGGTACCGACGGATCGGCGCGCCAAGGCCGAATGGTCCATCCCGCGCGGTGAGGAAGGCGGCGCCGAGGCCGAGGAAATCGTGCTGGCGGAGCCGCTACCAAACGCCGGTTACGGGTTAAAACCTGCACGGGTAATCGAACGTCTGGGGCCCATTGGAGATGCCCGGTCGGTGTCCCTGATTTGTATCCATACGCATGACATTCCACGGGAATTTCCTCCCAGCGCGGTGGCCGATGCCGAAGCCGCCGGGTCGACGCCGCTCGGCGCCCGCACGGATCTGCGCCAAACCCCGCTGATCACCATCGATGGCGCCGATGCCCGCGATTTTGACGATGCGGTCTATGCCGAAGCCGATGGCGCCGGTTTCCGCCTGATCGTCGCCATCGCCGATGTGGCGCATTATGTGCGCCCCGACAGCGCGCTCGATCGCGCCGCGCGCAGCCGTGGCAACAGCGTCTATTTCCCTGATCGCGTGGTGCCGATGCTGCCGGAGGCACTGTCCAATGGCTGGTGCAGCCTACGCCCGGGAGAAGAACGCGGCTGCCTGTTCGTGGAGATCCGGATCGACGCCGGTGGTAACAAAATATCTCATCGGTTCGGCCGAGGATTGATGAAATCCGCCGCGCGGCTGACTTATGAGCAAGTACAGGAAGGCGCCGGTGCCGGGGCTGATCTGAACCTGCCACCCGGTCAGATTGGCACGCTGTATAATGCCTTCCGCGCCCTGCTGGCGGCGCGCACGGCGCGGGGAACACTCGATCTCGATCTACCCGAACGCAAGGTGGTGCTAGGCGATGACGGGAAAGTCGCCTCCGTGGAACCGCGCCCGCGCCTCGACAGCCATCGGCTAATCGAGGAATTCATGGTGCTGGCTAATGTCTGCGCCGCCGAAGAGCTGGAGGCCCGCCGCCAACCCTGCATGTACCGGGTGCACGCGCCGCCCTCGGAAGAAAAATTACACAACCTACGCGATTTCCTGCGCCAGTTCTCGATTTCGCTGGCACCGGGAAATCAGATCCATCCGCGCGACCTGGATCATATTCTGAAAATTGTCGCCGGCACCGAACACTCCCCGGTGGTAAACGAGGTCATGCTGCGCAGCCAGTCCCAGGCCGCCTACGCGCCGGAGAATATCGGTCATTTCGGATTGGGCCTGTCACGCTACGCGCATTTCACCAGTCCGATCCGCCGTTACGCCGATCTGCTGGTGCATCGCGCGCTGATCCGTGGCCTAGGACTCGGGCTTGGCGGCCTGGGAGACGACGAGGCGCTCCGATTCGAGGATACCGCCGAACATATCACCGCGACCGAACGGCGCGCCCAGCTGGCCGAGCGCGACGCAATTGATCGTTATTTGGCTGCTTTCATGGTAGAAAAAGTTGGAACAATCTTCGCGGCACGCATTTCGGGGGTGACGCGCTTCGGGCTTTTTGTTACTGTTGCTGACAGCGGCGCGAGCGGAATTGTTCCGACATCCTCGTTACCCGATGATTTCTGGATGTATGACGAACGGACACAGACCCTATCTGGTCGCAGGACCCGTTCGACCTTCCGCTTGGCACAGGAGGTCGAAGTGCGCCTGTCCGAGGCAAGCCCGGTGACGGGCGGGCTGGTGTTTCATATTCTGCAAGGCGTGCCGCCAGCAGCGCGGCAAGGGCGGCGGACCCACGACAGGTGATCCGCGCCAGTCTTCTATCCAGTCTTCTATTGTGGTTGCTGTTGCAACTCCCGGCCCTGGCGCGGGGCGGTTCGGCGGGCAACGCCGAGGAGCGCTTTGATCTGCTGCGTGCCGCAGGGGTCTATACCAGCGCGCTGACTTTTATGGGTCCTCGCATCCTGGAACCGGTGGCTGTACCGCAATTGATTGCCTGGGGATTGAGCGGCATCGCGGCCATCGATCCCCGTCTGCGCGCCGAAGTGCGCGACGGCCGGCTACGCCTGCGCCTGATCGGACCGGATCGCCGAGAGCACGTGTTGCTGCTCCGTCCCACGCCGAACGCCACCGATACCTCCGCCTGGGCGCGGGAAGCGGCGGAGATCCAGGAAGCGGCCTATAATGTCTCCCCTCTCCTACGCACGGCCGGCTCGGGCGCCATCGTGCGCGGATTTTTCGACGAGATGTTCAATCATCTGGACCCCTATTCGCGCTACTCGCCGCCCGAGGAAGCGGAAGACGGCCGCACCCGGCGCGCGGGGCAGGCGGGCGTGGGCATCACGGTGGCGAGCCGGGCCGGTCAGATCGTGGTGGCGACGGCACCCGCGGATGGGCCAGCCGCGGTAGAGGGTGTGCGCGCGGGCGATGCCTTATTGTCCATTGATGGGAAAAACACCCGCGGACGCGATGTCGCCACTCTGCTGGGCTGGTTGCGTGGCCCGGAAGACACATCTGTCAGCGTGAGCTGGCGCGGACGCGACGGCGAGACCCGCAGCGCCGATCTAACCCGCACATTAATCCCCCCGGAGACGGTACAAGGCGAGCTGCAAGGATCCGTGCTGGTGTTGCGGGTCAGTGATTTCAACAATGCCACCGGACTACGGGTCGGCAATGTAATTGAATTGCAGTTACACGAGTCTGGCACGACATCGACGCCGTCACAGCCCATGCTCTCAGGTATCATCATTGATCTGCGCGGCAATCGCGGAGGCGTGCTGCGCCAGGCAGTGATCGCGGCGGATACCATCCTGCCCCCCGGTGTGATCGCCACCACCCAGGGACGCTATCCGGATGCGTCGCGCATCCTGCGCTCCACCACCGGGGATCTGGTGCCGTTCCTGCCCGTGGTGGTAATTGTCGATGGTCGCACGGCTAGCGCCGCCGAGGTGCTGGCGGCCGCGCTGGCCGATCGCGGCCGCGCGGTGGTTGTCGGCAGCGCGACCTTGGGCAAGGGGCTGGTGCAGACCATCGCCCAGCTGCCCGATGGCGGTGAATTGCGGGTGACCTGGAGCCGGATTATCGCGCCGCGCGGCTGGCCCATCCAGACCTTAGGCGTAATGCCGCAAATCTGCACCAGCCTGAGCGCGGAAGCCCTGACAAGGCAGTTGGAGGAATTGTCCGCCGGACGGGCACCCATGGCAGCCGCGCTGGATCGCCACCACGCCACCCGGCCACCGCTGACGGCGCAGCAGGCGCTCGCCCTGCGGGCACCCTGCCCGGCGGCCGAGGGGCGGGAGGCCGATATGCGCGTGGCGCATCTGCTGATCGAGAACCCAGCTAATTACGCCGCCGCACTCCTGCCGCCCATGCGCAATGCCGCAGCAGCCACGCGGCCCTGAGTGCCGGACCCTTGACCTCGGCCGCTCAATTCATCATGTTTCGCCCGAATATCTGCCCGCGCGTGCGGGCCTTCCGAGGATCCAGCTTCCATGGCCAAAACCAACACCGTGCAGATCAAGCTCGTCTCCACCGCCGATACCGGCTTTTTCTATGTCACGAAGAAGAATGCCCGCACCGCGACGGGCAAGATGGAAATGAAGAAATACGACCCGGTCGTCCGCAAGCATGTTCCGTTCAAGGAAGCGAAGATTAAGTAGTTTCCTGATCTAAGTCGTTTCCTGGACTTCGGGGGCCGCGGTTGTTTGCCCCCGCCACGGCAGACCCACGCCACACACCCTAAAACAGCCGGTCCTTAGGGCCATACTGGACAATCACGTCGTCCGGATTGGCAAGATTGAGCATCGCCCGAGCCCGTTCATCCAGCATGTCGCGGTCGATTCGATCACCGCGCAGAGCAGCAACCCGGCGTTCCCACAGATCACGTTCGGCTTCAACCCGGGCGAGTTCGATCCGTTTCGCCTGCAAGAGTTCACGACGCTGATCCGCCATCAAGCTGCCTCGATCACCCTGAACCATATTCCACACGAAATATCCGCTCACACCCAGAAAGATGCCGGGCAATATGGCGGCGCGGAGCCGGCGTTTGGTGTCTCGGAGGAAAGGCAACGTAAGGTCCTCTTTTTCCAGAAATTTCACTGTAATCGATTTTGCAGCGCATGGAAACCAAGATGCCTTGATTCCGCCGTAAAAATTCCCGCCTGCCGCCATCCTCGGGGTGTTTTATCCCCCAAGGGCGATCAACAACCCCGCCCTAAGGAGGCGACTATGAAGGCGATCCCGATCATACTGGCGGCCATCGCTCCGGTAGTGGCGTTAGGAGTGGGCTTGGGCGCTGCGACCCCGGCGGCCGCCAACTGGTATGGTCATGAGGCGCACTGGCGCCAGCAACACCATCACAGCCATCATCATCACCGCCATCATCATCGCTGGCACCATCAGGGGCATCACTGGCGCTCAACATCCGGTTATGGCTTCGGCTTAGGCTACAGCCTGCCGCCACGCGTCTATTACGCGCCGACCCCGGTGTGTTACGGCAACAACTGTTAGGCCCGCTCAGTTTAGCCGCGCAGAATGGCCCGGCCGGCATAGCGACCGGCCGAGCCAAGTTCCGCCTCAATCCGCATCAGCTGATTATATTTGGCCGTGCGGTCGGAGCGCGCGAGGCTGCCTGTCTTGATCTGCCCGCAATTGGTGGCGACAGCGAGATCGGCGATGGTCGCGTCTTCGGTCTCGCCCGAACGATGGCTCATGACTGCTCTGAAGCCGGCGCGATGCGCCATTTCCACTGCTTCCAAGGTTTCCGTCAGCGTCCCGATCTGGTTGACCTTCACCAGGATGGCGTTGGCGGTGCCGGTTTCAATGCCACGGCGCAGCCGCTCGGGGTTGGTGACGAATAGATCGTCGCCCACCAGTTGAACGCGCTTGCCAAGCCGATCGGTGGCGAGCTTCCAGCCGTCCCAGTCATCTTCGGAAAATCCGTCCTCAATGGAGACGATCGGGTAGCGCCGCACGAGATTTTCTAGGTAATCGACCATGCCTCCGGCGTCGAGATTCTTGCCTTCGCCAGCCAGATCATAAATGCCATCGTGGAAAAACTCGGTGGCGGCGCAGTCGAGGGCAAAGAGAATGTCCTCACCGGGACGGTAGCCCGCTTGTTCACAGGCTTTAGCAATAAAACCGAGGGCTTCGTCGGCGGAATTCAGGTTGGGCGCAAAACCACCCTCGTCACCCACATTGGTGTTGTGGCCGGCATCGTAAAGCGCCTTTTTCAGCGCCATAAAAATTTCTGAACCCATGCGCACCGCCTCGGCGATCGTGCCAGCTGCAACGGGAAGAATCATGAATTCCTGGATGTCGATCAGGTTATCGGCATGTTTCCCCCCGTTCACGATATTCATCATCGGAACCGGCAGGGTGCGCGCAAACACACCCCCAACATAGCGATACAAGGGCAGGCCGAGATCCTGCGCCGCCGCCTTTGCCACCGCGAGCGAAACGCCCAGAATGGCATTCGCGCCGAGGCGGGCCTTGTTGGGCGTGCCGTCCAGATCGATCAGGATAGTGTCGATTTTCGTTTGTTCGACAGGGTCGAGGCCGCCGATCTCATCGAGAATTTCGCCTTGCACATTCGCGATGGCGTTGAGAACGCCCTTACCGCCATATCGGGATTTATCGCCATCACGCAATTCCACCGCCTCATGCGCGCCGGTGGAGGCACCGGACGGAATGCCGGCACGACCGACAGCGCCGCTATCGAGCATGACCTCGACCTCGATGGTGGGGTTGCCACGCGAGTCAAGAATTTCGCGCGCCAGGATATCGACTATGATGGCCATGGGAATGCTCCGTCAGATGCGTCCGCCGCGCGCATAGACCGGCCTGGATCAGTTGGCAAATGCTCCAGCCAATCCTCTGCCTTATTGCTCCTCGGGCGGCTTAATATGCCGGAGGGTCAAGAGCAAAGCGAGGTCGTAAAGAATTTTTAAAACCCCACAAATGATCAGGGGCCAGATCTCATAGCCGGCGGCAAACAATGCGCCACCAAAAGCCGGGCTGATCGCGGCGGCGAGGCTTTTGGACACGGAGGTGATGCTGGCCGCCGCCGGGCGCTCTGCCGCGGTGACGACGGCCATGACATAGGAAGACCGCGTCGGCACATCCATTTGCGACAAAGCGGCACGCAACAGCAGCAGAGCCAGCGCGATTTCCAAATTGGGTGCCAGGGCAGCGAAGATCAGACAGAAGCTGGACGGAATATGCGTATAGACCATGGTGTTGACGAGGCCGATGCGCCCCGCCAGCCAGGCGGCGACGGGAAAGGAAAACGCGGACGCCACGCCACTCCAGAAAAAGAACAATCCGGCGGCCGCGAGCGAGAGCTCGAAGGAATGCAACAGCCACAGCACGATCAACGATTGCACGGCAAAGCCGCTCGCCAGCGAATCGATGCTGAACAAAGCCGCCATCTTGATCACCATACGCCGTGACGGGCCAAGCGCGGCGACGCGTTTGGTCTCGCGCGGTGGGGCTTGCGGGGCGATAAAGGCATACATCGCCCCGCCCGCCAGACCGATAATCGCGTAGGCGACGAACATGATTTGCAGCGCCGCAATCTGTGCCAAGCCGAACGCGGCCAGTATTTCCGGCACGCCAGCGGCCAGTGCGCCGACCGCCCCGGCGAGCGCACCAATCAGGCTATAGCGAGCAAAAATCCGTGTCCGCTGTTGATCCGCGACGGCGTGGGACAGAATCGACTGCTCCAGCGACGTAAAGACATTGCTGCTGCCAGACGAAGGATTGATGGTGCCCATGAAAGAGATTAGCAGTACCACCGCATAGGTGCTGGATCCCGCGAACGCGAACCCGGTGGCAGCCATCAGACCGGCAGCGGCGATTAGTAACTTCCGTTGGTCGATGCGCGCACCCAGTGCCCCAAAGATCAACGTCATTAGCGCCGAGCCGAGCAGGGCCAGGGTAGCGATGATGCCAATCTCGAAGGCACCCAGGCCCAGAATGGTCAGGTAAACTGGCAGCAACACGGCGACGAAGCCATCGCAGAAGTCGCGCAGGGCACGGGCCAGATAAATGAACATGACCGGGCTAGCGCGGGTAGAACGATCACGTTGCATCGTTGCTTGCCCGATTAGCATGGCGCTGACGCTGCCAAATGGTGCGTCACTGTCCTGAATAGGCGGACCGTCGACAATCGATGTTTTCTCGGCCATGGTTAGCTTTTTCTAATGATCCGGCGGTTTTTCAAAATCCTGCGGGCAAACGGCGCGGCCCGCCCCGACCAAGGATGCCCGCGCGGATCATTCAGCAGCCATTGGCGACCGCATCAGCCGCGGCGGATGTTCCAGAAATAGGGCGCGGTGCCCTCCACCATGCCAACGAGGTCCTTGCGGTAGGCTTTACGAATCTGGAACGAGCCAATCGGCACATAGGGCACCTGGTCGAAGGCGCGCTTTTGGATTGCCAGCACGGTCGCGTCCTGTTCTTTCGGGTCCGTCGTTTCCACGAAGCGGCGGGTTAGCGCCTCCATCTCCTCGTCCTTATACCAACCAAACCAGGCGGTGGCGCCGAGGCCCCTGATCTGGCTGTGCTCCATCGGCGTGTAACCAATGGTCGATGGCCGCCAGGTATGCATAACGGACCAGCCGCCTTTCTCCACTGGCTCCTTACTGGTGCGCCGCTGCACGACCGAGCCCCAATCGGTTGCCACCATCTCCACATTCATGCCGATCTTCTTCAGCAGGTCGAAGGTAACATCGCCAAACGGACCGACTGTGGTGAGGTCCGTGGGGCTAATCAGCACTGCCTTTTCGCCTTTGTAGCCCGAGGCGGCCAGCATCTCCTTCGCCTTGGCGATATTGCCCTGCATCGCCGCGCCACCGATCTCCACGGCGTAGCGGCTGCCGCAGGGGAAGACCGATTTGCACACGGTATAGGCACTGGCATCCCCGGCAGTGACGGAAGCCATGTAGTCATCCTGGTTGACCGCCATCATCACCGCCCGGCGCACCGCGACATTGTTGAAGGGCGGGTTAAGATGGTTGAAGCGCAGAACGCCGTTATAGCCAGTGGGGTTGTGGTTGCCGATGACGATAGCGGCGTTCTTCTTTAGCAGGGGGACCAGATCAGGTTGCACCTGTTCATACCAATCCACTTCCCCATTTTGCAGCGCGGCAGCGGCGGTGGCGGAATCGGGGATAACGTTCCATTCGATACGATCGAAATGTGCGACCTTGCCGCCGGCCATCCATTCCGCCTTTTCCTGGCGCGGCACATAGCCATCGAAGCGGGCATAGGCTGCTTGGGCGCCGGAATTATATTCGTTAGGTAGGAATTTATAGGGGCCGGAGCCGATATACTCGGAAATCTGCTTAAACGGGTCGGTCTTAGCGATGTGCTCGGGCATCATGAAGGCGACGGACGCTCCACCGCGGGCGATGGCTTCCATGAAGATCGCGATCGGCTGCTTGAGGGTAATCTTGATGGTGCGGTCGTCCTGCGCAGTGCAGCTATCGACATATTGCCAGATCGTCTGGCCAATGGTTTCCCGCCTGGCCCAGCGCACCAGGCTGGGGGCACAATCCTGAGCGCGCACCGGCTCCCCATTGTGAAATTTCAAACCATCGCGCAGCTTGATGATGTAGGTGCGCCCATCGTCGGAGACGGTGAAACCGTCCGCCATCTGCGGTCGGATTTCCAATTTGGCAGTTACGGCAAAAAGCAAATCATAGATCGCCCAGCCATGATGGACGGTAGGTTGGGCGGTGGTGAAAATCGGGTCCAGCAAGGTGAGGTTGGCCTGCGGGACAAAACGCAGCGTTCGGGCATTAGCCGGCTGGGCAATGGCGAACCGGGTAGAGATCAACGTAGCCGTGGCGGCAGCTTGCAGAAATGTCCGGCGTTGCATCATGACGTCTCCCTGACGACTTTATGGCTGGACCCACGTGGTGGCGGGCCCTTTTAGCCTCTCTGGCCCTATAACAGGAATTGTAGAAAACTGGCATGAGCGATGCGATGTCAATGCCCCACAAGGCGCAACACCACGATGAAAAGGCAGGCCACCATACAACCAAAAGTTGATTTTAAACGGCATGCCCTCGGCGGCCGAGATGGCGGCGTATCGTCACGGGCGCCCCCACCGGGGTGCCATCCCCCAGAACGAAAGAACTTTATTAATTACGTGTTCCCCGCACGCGCGGGCATTCCAGCCTGATTGGCGCGGCGGATGCGGTTATCAAGGTGGTGAAAGCAGCAGATGGAAGCTCACACGGCCAGGATTGATTTGGAAATCAGCAAAATGACAGCGGTGCGTGTTGCGGCTGTTAAGACCACGGGACTTTCGTCGAATTCAAGCACAGAGATGTCAGCCGATGATCATCGCCGTGCGCCAAATCGGGGCCATATGCAATCGCCCTTTACGGCGCGTCGATTTTAGATGAAAGCAACCGGCCTAATATGCTTGACTATCGGGGTCTGACGCCACGGGAGCCGGACCAAAGAATCACATCAGACGGACGGGGAGGCCACTATAATGCCGAAAATCCGGCGACGGATGCTGCTGGCTGGGGGTGCTGCGATGCTCGCAGCCCCGGCGGTCTTGCGGGCACAAACCGATTATCCCAACCGCCCGGTACGCATCATCATCCCCTACGCTGCGGGCGGCGGCACGGATTTCCCTGCGCGGGGCACCGCAGAGAAATTATCCCGCCAGACCGGCCAGCAATTCGTGATCGAACATCGCGCGGGCGCGGCTGGCGCCCTGGGCACCGAATCCGTGGTGCGGTCCACGCCCGATGGCTACACCTTGATGTTCACGCCGCAGGGGCCGGTGCAGCTGCTGCCGCATCTGCGGAAACTCCCCTATGACGCGATGAAGGATCTGATCCCGGTGGGCCGGGTGGCGGAGCAGATTGCCGGGATGGCGGTGCACCCGTCACTCGGCGTGAAGACCCTGGCCGAGTTCATAGTGCTGCTGAAAAAGAATCCGGGCAAATACACCTACGCCACCGCCGGTGTCGGATCCGTGAACCATCTGCGCGCGGAAACGTTCAAGCTGATGGTCGGGGTGGACATGATGCATGTCCCGTACAAAGGCGTGGGGGAGGCGCTGCCAGACCTGCTGGCAGGGGTGGTGGATTGCATGTTCGACGCGAACATCTTCCCGCACGCCAAGGCTGGCAAACTGACCATGATGACGATGCTGGGCGCCGAACGCTTTTCCGAATTTCCCGATGTGCCGACCATGAAAGAGCACGGCTTTCCCGACTACGACGTACCGGTCTGGTTTGGCCTGTATGCCCCGGCCGGGGTTCCGCAGCCCGTCCTGGAACGGCTGCATGCGGAAATTGCCAAACTGGCCACTGACGAGGATTTCCGTGGCAAGCAATTTACCGCGGGAGCGACGGTGTATCGCGAGGTGCTGAGCCTGCCGGCCTTGGGCGCACGGGTGGCCCAGCAGTCCGATCAATTCGCCGTCCTGATGAGGCGCGCCAATATCAAGCTGGAGCCGTAGCGACAGCGTTGCCGGCCCGCGCGCTGCCAGATCCGCTCGACCCGCTTAGGCGTTGGCAAATCCGAAGCCGTGCGGCACCAGATAGCCATGCAGCTGATCGCCATCCGTAAGAACGGCGACAAGCGCACCATAGTGATCGCCGTGCCCACGCACGCGCTGGGTTATTAGCAGGCCGGCGATGCTATTGAGGTCGTAGCCCCCAGAGGGGGGTATTCAAAGCCATCACGGGCGCCCCACCGGGGTGCCATCCCCCCTTTTCCCAGGCGATAGGAGCCGCCTACCTATACCATTCCACACGAATGATCTTCTCAATGGCAACGCTGCCAGCGGGGGTGGTAATATCTCCCTATGGTCAAATCCACCCGTTTATCGGCGATAATATCGCATATAGCCGGACTGACAGGCACCGAAACCCGCGAAACGCCAAACCAATGCAAGCACCGTGGGGGCCAGCCGGGGAACCAGAACGCCCTAAAGGGCGGGGGGTATACCCACGCCACCATCATGGCCAGGAAGCTTAAGAGAGCGCGCTTCAAGGCCTTTATGCACATCATGATCGCGCACAAGATGCTGGCGGATGATGGGTCCAGAACGCGTCCTAGGCCCATGCGGGGGGATCAGCTAATACTTCTGGCAGAAAGAGACCCAGAACTGGCGGCGCTCATCTTTCCAATCCTCGAACGGCAATATGGACGGAGGCTGGCTGAAGCCCTTGCTGGCGTAGAGCCCCCGAGGGCGGATGCAGCGACCTAGGTGAAAACCCAAGACACGCCACTTCCTCCAAGCTACCCTCCAACCAGGCATCGGGGGTCAAAGTGGGCATCTACCTACGGGTCGCTGCGCTGTTACTAGCGATGATGGCTACATCCACAGCTGGATGGGCTCGGAGCCCACTGCCGCCATGCCCCGCGGACCAGAAGTTACTTTGGACGAACTGCTTCGGCACCCAAACGTATGCCAGTGGCATTAAATACGTCGGTGAGTGGAGGGACAACAAACCCAACGGACAGGGCATCTACACGTGGTCCGATGGCAATAAATACGTCGGTGAGTTAAGGGACAACAAATTTCACGGACAGGGCACCTTCACGTGGTCCGATGGCAATAAATACGTCGGTGAGTGGAGGGAC
>SHWN01000039.1 GCA_009693795.1 Acetobacteraceae bacterium | reverse complement strand
ATAGCACGCTCGGGGGTGATTTTTTCCCCGGCGACATTTACCGCTTGGAAATATTTACCATCCAGCGCGATTCGTCCATCTTCACGCGCCAACACGGTGTTGGGCTGGGTGCCAGCAGCTACCAGAATGGCGCGGGCGGGTAGCACGGCCTCGGTGCCATCAGCACGGCGCACGCGCAGGGCGCAGGCATGGCCATGAGGATCCATTTCCACCGCCAGTGGCGTCAGCCCTTCGGAAAAACGTACGCCTTCTTCCAGCGCCTTGGCCACTTCCTCATGATTTAACGTATAGGACGGCGCGTCCACCAACTGGCGGCGATAGGCAATGGTTGCGCCGCCCCAGGAGTCTAATAATTGCGCGATCCGTGGTGCGCGGCCTTCGCGTTCGGCCTCGCCACGTTCGGAGATGATCGCGCGCGCATGCATCAGAAATTCATCGGCGACGGCGCGTTCCTCGTCGTTCCACCGCGCCGCCCATCGTTCGCGCAGCAATGCGCCGTAGCGCACGGCAAATTTTTCCACCTGGCGCACATAATAGGCGAGACTTTCGGTCGCCGTATCAATCGCCGTCAGACCGCCGCCAATCACCACCACGGGTAGGCGGATCTGCAAATTCGCTACTGACGAGAGTTTTGCCGCACCGGTTAACTGCAGGGCCATCAGGAAATCACTAGCCTGGCGCACCCCACGGGCCAGGGCGTTGGGGATATCCAGCACCGTTGGTTTTCCAGCCCCCATGCAGAGCGCGATATGGTCGAATCCCATCTCCCAAGCATCGTCGATACCGATTGTAGCGCCGCCGCCAAAGCGCACGCCGCCAAACATGGCAAAATTGGCGCGTCGTTCCAGAAGTAAGCGCACCAGTTTTAGGTAGTTTTTGTTCCAACGTACGGTGATGCCATATTCGGCTACACCGCCGAAACCGGCCATCATCCGATCGTCGAGATTTTCAAAAATTTCGTCCGTATTCCGCACGGGCGCGACCGGATCGAAGCCCAACGGCTCGATCTTTAACCCATCCACTGCCACCACCGTGTGGCCATCATTCATCAAATGATGCGCCAAGGTAAAACCCGCCGGTCCCAGACCGACGATCAATACTTTTCGTCCGGTATCCGGAAGTGGCAATGGCCGGCGGATATGCAGCGGGTTCCAGCGCGTCAGAAGCGTGTAAATCTCGAACCCGAAGGGCAGCGCCAGAACTTCCTTCAGGATGGAGGTTTCGGCTTGGGGAATATCCACTGGTTCCTGTTTTTGATAGATGCAGGCCTTCATGCAGTCATTACAAATTCGGTGCCCGGTAGCCGCCATCATGGGATTATCGACGGCGATAGTCGCGAACGCGCCTAACACATAACCTTGCGCGCGCAGCGTGTGCATCTCGCTGATTTTCTCGTCCAATGGGCAGCCTGCCAGAGTCACCCCGAGCGGTGATTTCTGAAACGCGCCCGTCTTGCGATCGCGCAACCCCTTGCTGCATGAATCCTTGCCCTGCGTGTGGCACCAGATGCAGTAATTGATGTGATCCAGCGCCTGCTGCGTATTCATGCCTGCATCAGTTAAAGAAAACCCATCGCGCACCCGCCAGTCATGTTCCGGCAGGCGCAGCATCGTCACACCATTGCGCTCGATGGTTTCAACGGGCACCAACTTCTGCGGATCGACGCGCCCCGGTACACGAAACAATGTGCCACCCGCATGTGCCGCGCGGCCTTTGGTGCTCAACGTGGCCCAGGCAGCGTAACGCAACGCCACATCCAATGCCGCCGCGTCCTTCGCTGCGTCCCAGGCCGCCACTGCGTTGGCGAAACTGATTTCGGTCAGCGCCCCACCAAGACGTGCTTCCAGTGCCGTGCGCAATGCCGCGCCGTCGAATCCGGAAACGTCGGAAAATTTCTTCACCGCCTGGCGCTGCACGAACAGCCGCTTGCAGGCGTGTACTGGGTCCAGCTCGCGCGTGGCGGTTGCCAGCGCATCCATCTCCGCCTCGATCGCGAAGAGCCGAGCCGTGAAGGCGTCTAACGGACCTCCCAGTGCAACGATCAGATCACCTTCTGTCTTTGTGTCGAGCGCATCCGGCGCGGCGCGCGCGGCCATCAGCCGGGCGTGCAATGCCGGGTCAGACACCAGCAGATCGGCCACGAATATTTTGTCCAGCCGCACCAGGCCGGCGCGGGTGGCCAGTTCCTGCCAGGAAATGTCAAAACCAAGCGTGGGCATACTCATCGTTACGGGCCATCCACCGGAAATTCTATCGCGTGTGCATGAACAATCGCCCGCCGCGCCCGGTCAAGCTTGGTTCACCGCACGCCAGCAATGTTTTCACGTAAGAATGACGAACAAAAAAGCAGAAAAACGAAAGGTCCCGCAAACAAAAGGCCGAGCCGGGGGTTCTCCCCGGCTCGGCCCCAGCCTTCGCGTGTTTAGATCAGGTCAGTGCGTGCGCGCCGGGCTTGCCGGCGTGGCGCCGGGTTTGGCCGGCATGGTCTGCGAGCCCGCGCCCATGGCCTGGCCGGCCACCGGCGTCATCGGCTTTACCGGGGTCACCACGGCACCGGTCGGCGCCGGGGCGGCTGGGGTCGCGGCGATCTGGCCGCTTGCCCGCGCGCCAGCAGCCGCGGCCGGGGTTCCCGCGGTAGCGCCACCCTGGGCCATGGCCGGCAGGGCCAGGGAACCAAGCAGCGCGGCGGTCAGGGTCAGGCGGGAAAAGCTTGTCATCTCGGTTTTCTCCAAGTCCGGCACCAGCGCCGGATGACGTTATTTGGCCCCCAGGCCAGGGCAGAACCGAGGCCAAATCATGTCGAGATCGCGGTAGCAGATGAATAATTTTTTAGAACTCCTCGCACGACATCGCGCGAACTGGCTGGTCGGGGGGGTTTAAAAGTGTCGAATAGGCACCGCCTAGCATGGTGTATCTAGGTGTTAGGCGGCCATGATCGTGGTAATCAGCGCAATCTTCGTGCCAGCAACCAAGGACCGCGACATCTTCGCCGCCGACAGCGCGCCGCAGCCGGGGGCCAAGTAGCGCCATCCCCTGGTTGCGGCGTAAGCTGCCCCCCGATGTCACAACCGGGGGAGATGCAAATGCGGTTCGGTCTAATCATGCGTGGCCAGTATCCGCAAGGCGATGACATGCGTGTCCGCCTGAAGGAAGATCTCAACGCCGCAAAATTCGCCCAGGATCTGGGTTTCGACATTATCGGCAAGGGGTCGCATTACAGTTCGTACCCGTTCCAGTATATTCAGCAAGTTCCTTATCTTTGTCAGGTCGCGATGATCGCACCGAAGCTACGGCTGATGCCGGGGGTGGTGCTGCTGCCATTGCATTCGCCGCTGCACGTCGCAGAAGAACTCGCCTCGCTGGATGTGATGTGCGATGGCAAGCTGGTGTTTGGCGCCGGCATTGGCTACCGAGAGGTGGAGTTCAACGCCTTCGGCACCACCACCAAGCAATCCGGCCAGCGCTTCGAGGAATGTCTTACAGCCGTCAAGCGCCTGTGGGCGGAAGACTTTGTCAGCATGGAAGCCAGCTATTTCAAGCTGGACAAGGCCAATTGCACCGTCATGCCTATCCAGAAGCCGATGCCGCCGGTTTGGATTGGCGCCAATGCCAATGTTGGCATTCGCCGTGCCGCACGCATGGCCGATACCTGGTTCATCAATCCGCATAACAAGATCGATACCATCGCCCAGCAGATGGAGGTCTATAAGCGGGCATTGGACGATTGCGGTAAGCCATTCCCTGATGAATTGCCGATGGGGCGCGAGCTTTTTGTCGCTCGTTCGCGCGAGGAAGCTATCCGCCTCGCGCGGCCTTATCTGGAAGTGAAATACAACGCCTATCGCGACTGGGGCCAGGATAAGGTCATGCCCAGTGGCGACGCGTTCAATATCGATTTCGAGGAGCTGATGCAGGATCGTTTCCTGTTTGGCTCCCCGGCCGAGATCATCGAGCAGATCCTGGTGTTAAAACGCCGCTTTGGGGTCAACACGGTGATGCTGGGAATTCATTGGGCCGGCATGCCGGCCAGCTTGGCGATAGAGCAGATGCAGATGCTATCCGAGGAGGTCTTTCCCGCCCTGCGCACCGCGAATTGAGGGCGCCATGACATTGGATACATCGCAAGTCCAACGGATCCAGGGCTATTGCAACCTATGCATTGCGCGCTGCGGCACCATCGCAACGGTGGAGAATGGCCGCTTCACCCGGCTTGATCCCGATCCTGCACACCCTACCGGACAGGCTTTGTGCGCAAAGGGCCGCGCCGCGCCGGAACTCGTTTATCACAAGAGCCGCCTGACCCACCCGCTGCGCCGCACGCGGCCAAAGGGTGATCGCGATCCGGGCTGGGAGAAAATTTCCTGGGATGAGGCGCTCGACATAACCGCAGCTGCGATGCGCCGGATCTCCGATCAGCACGGGCCACAGGCGGTGGCGTTTAGCCAGTCCTCACCCTCCACCACCGGAATAGCCGACTCGGCGCCTTTTGTGCGCCGGCTGATGCATGGCTTTGGCACGCCGAACATGGTCTGGACGTTGGATCTGTGCGGCTGGGGCCGTGGTTATGCGACGCGCTATGTGTTCGGCCACGCGGCCGTGGCCACTGGCAGTGGCGGCGGGGCGATGGCGGATATTGCCAATACGAGCTGCCTGATCCTGTGGGGCTATAACCCGTCCATCTCCCGCCTGACGCATGCAACGGCGACAATTGAGGCGTTGAAGCGTGGCATAAAGCTGATCGTGATCGATCCGCGCCAGGCTGGGTTGGCCAATAAGGCCGATCTCTGGCTGCGCGTGCGCCCCGGCACAGATGGCGCGCTGGCGCTGGGCCTCGCCAATCTGATGATCCAGCGCGGCTGGTTCGACCGCAATTTTATCCGCGACTGGAGCAACGCGCCTTTGCTGGTGCGTACCGATACCGGCGCCCTGCTGCGCGCCAGCGATCTGGCGGCGGGCGGCGATGCCGGGCACTTCGTCGCCTGGGACCAGAGCGTCGCCTGCACCGTTACCTATGATCCCGCCATTGGGCGTTACGGAGCACCGCAGGAGAACCTTGCGTTGGACGGCGAATATGCCGTTGCCACCGCGGTAGGAAACGTCAGCTGCCGTCCTGTCTTCGCGGAATATGCCGCCTTGTGCCGGCGTTATTCACCCGAAACGGTGGCGTCGACGTGCTGGATTCCTGCTGCACAGCTGGAAGCCGCCGCACGCATGCTATGGGAGGCCCGCCCCGTTTCCTATTACGCCTGGAGCGGCCACGAACATCATGCCAACGGCACCGAGATCGCACGCGCGATGGCGGCACTCTATGCCCTAACCGGCAGTTTTGATCGCAAGGGCGGCAATGTCATGTTGCCCACCATACCCACTGCGCAGCTGACGGGGGAAGATCTGCCAACCGCGCAGCAGATGGCGCCGGCCATTGGCGTGGCCGAGCGTCCGCTGGGTCCAGCGCGATGGAACAATGTTTCGCCGCATGATTTCTATCGGGCCGTTCAGACGGGTGCGCCCTACCCAATGCGCGGCTTGATTGGCTTTGGCGCCAATCTACTGCTGGCGCAAGGCGATCCTCATGGCGGACGGGCGGCGCTGGCGAAACTAGATTTCTATGCGCATGCCGATCTGTTCATGAACCCGACGGCGGAGATGGCCGATATTGTATTCCCCATTGCCTCCAGCTTTGAACGAGAGGCGCTGCGCATTGGCTTTGAGCTTAGTGCCGCACATCAATCGCATGTGCAGTTTCGCCAAATCGTGGTCCCGCCGCCCGGCGAGGCGCGATCCGATACCGATCTGCTTTTTGGCCTCGCGCGGCGCCTGGGCCTCGACGCACATTTTTGGGGCGGCGATGTCGATGCGGCCTACCGCCATCAGCTTGCTTTGAGCGGGATCAGCCTGGAGCAACTGCGCGCGCAACCTGGTGGAATCAGCGTTCCTTTGACAACGCGTCACGCCAAATATGCAGAACGCGATGTCCGGGGCATCACGGCGGGCTTTCCCACCCCATCTCGCAAAATCGAGTTATGGTCAGAGACATTCCGCGCGGCGGGTTATACCGCCTTGCCTGATTTCGTCGAACCGAGGAATGGTCCGGTGGCGCAACCGGCCTTATCGGTGCGCTATCCATTGGTGTTGACCTGCGCCAAGCCGACATTATTTTGCCAAACACAGCACCGTTCGCTGCCCAGCCTGCGCAAGCGGGCCATGCATCCCGAGATTGAAATCCATCCGCTAACCGCCGCCGCGCGGGGCATCGCTGCGGGGGATTGGGTAGCGCTGGAGACCAAATCGGGTGGGATGCGAGCGCGGGCGCGGCTGAATGTCAATCTCGATCCGCGCGTTGTGGTGGGTGAGCATGGCTGGTGGCAGGCCTGCACGGAGCTGGGGGCTCCCGGCTACGACCCGTTCAGCCCCACGGGCTCGAATTTTAATGCAACAGTTGACACGACAGATCGCGACCCGATCAGTGGCACCCCCGCGCATCGGGCCAATTTGTGCGAAATCCGCCGCGTGCCGGCCTAATCACAACCCGCACGCGGAGGGGTTTTACTTCGCCAGCCAGATATCTTCCATGCGCCAGCCGTTATAGATGCTGTTCACCATGATATCGAGATTGCGTACCCGTGGATTCCAGCAGGTGGCGGTTCGGCTGTGGAAAATAATCGGCCGCGCGCTGTCTTCCTGTAGCTTGCGATCGATTTCCCACACAATCTTCTTGCGTTTCACCTGATCAACTTCCGCCGATTGCCGCGCGATCAGAGCCTCGACCTCTGGATTACAATAAGCGGTGTAATTGCGCTGTGCCCCGCAGGCATAATTTTCATAGAATTGCTGATCCGGATCATCGACGCCGCTCCCGGTTAGATTCAATCCCACTATGAACTCCTTCCGCGCCACCCTAGCATGCCAGATGGCGGTATCCACCACATCCAACTCGCCGTCGATATAAGCGTGCTTTAACTGATCGATCAGCAGTACCGCTGGATCGCGGTAAAGCGGGATGTTGCGCGTCGAAACCTTAATCGCAAGCCGGTTCGCCGGCCCATAGCCGAGCTTCTTCATAATTTGCTGCGCCTCGGCACGGTTCTGTTCCAGATTGAGGCCATAACCCGGCAGGCTGCGCAGCATCTCCTCTGGCATACCCCACACCCCTTCCGGTGGCGGCAGCATGGCGCCACCCAAATTATAATGGCCCTCAGACAGAATATCGATAAAGGATTTCCGATCCAGAACCAATGCCATCGCCCGGCGCATTTCAGCATTATCGAAAGGCGGGCGGGTGCTGTTCACCATGAGGTTAGTGCTAACATTACTTGATGCCACTTCACACACCGCATTCGGTGCACCGGTCTTAACGTCTCGGACTAACGGGATGGTCAGTTCGAAGGGAAACGTCATATCGAATTTATCGGCGGTAAACGCCAGGATCGCGGTCGATCGGCTGGGGATTATCGTATATTCGATTCCATCCAGATAGGGCAGGCCCGGCTTCCAGTAGTCGGGATTGCGGGTCAACTTGATCGATTCGTTGGTCTTGAATTCTGTAAATTTGAACGGCCCTGTACCGATCGGTTTCGTGCGCATCGTGGCCGGCGGCACATGACAGGGATAAACCGGGGAATAGCCCGATGCCAGAAGTGCAATAAACGCGGGCTGCGGATTGATCAGATGGAACATCACCTCATTATTTCCCGATAGGGTGATGTCTTTCAGATTTTTGTACCAGCCTTCACGGAAATTCAGTCGAAGTTTGGGTTCTGCCTTGCCGATCAACAAGTCCCAGGTGCATTTCACATCCTTCGCGGAGAAGGGTTGACCATCGTGCCAGCGCACACCCTCGCGTAGTTTGAAAGTCAATTCGGTATAGGTCGCGTTCCAGCTCCAGCTCGTCGCCAGTTCTGGCACGATAGATTTCAGGCTATTTTGCTTCACATGCTGGTCATACATCACCAGATTATTAAACACCGACATCATCGGCGTGAGCACCGAATTGGTGCCTTCCTCGTGGATCGACAGGCTGGCCGGACTATCGCGATGCGTCACGCGCAGAATTCCGCCCGCTTGCTGGGTCCCCGCGGGTTGGGCCGCCGCCTGTTGGCCAATCGTGGGCGTGGCCACAGCGAGCAGAAGCAGTATAAATATGAGAATTCTGCGCATTAAAACCTCCCTTCGCGCCTAGTTTTGGCGCGTATGGCATTGAGACTGAACCGAACACCCGTGAAGTCAAGCGGCCGGTGGTGTGCCCCACCCGATCATGCCCCCATTGCGCCAGAAGAGTTCCTAATGCGAGGTTCCGGGTAACAAACGGGCGCCTGCCCGCGACATCTGGGAGAAACGCCCGTGAGCAATACCGCCATACTCATTCCTTGCTCGTCACGGTTACGCCCCATTGCCCTTTTTATCATGCTGTTACTCGCGGTATCCGCGTGCGGCACCGCTTGGGCACAAAAGCCGGGCGGGATCCTGCACATCACCCATCGTGACAGCCCCAGCAGCATGTCGATCCATGAGGAAGGCACAATCTCTGTCGTCCTACCCATGATGGGCGTGTTCAATAACCTTGTTATCTTCGACCAGAAAGTCCGACAAAACGGCCTTGACGGGATCGTCCCCGACCTTGCGGAAAGCTATAGCTTGGAGCGCGGATGGCAAAAAGCTGACATTTCAATTGCGCAAAGGCGTGACCTGGCATAACGGCAAGAAATTCACCGCGGCCGATGTGAAATGCACCTGGGATTTATTGGCGGGACGAGCCCCGGAGAATTTTAAGGTCAATTTCCGTAAGGGTTGGTACAGCAATGTGGAAAGCATCGGTGTGAATGGCGATGACGAAGCGGTGTTCAATCTGAAGACACCGCAGCCAGCGCTTCTGGCCCTGCTCGCATCAGGGTTTACCCCGATTTATCCCTGCGATGTGCCGCCGCGCGAGATGCGCATGCAACCGATCGGCACCGGACCATTCAAATTCGTTGAATACAAAGCCAATCTCAGGATCAAGGTGGTCCGCAATCCGAATTACTGGAAGCCTGGGCGGCCTTATCTGGATGGCATCGAATATACGATTATCCCAAACCGTTCGACCGCGATCCTCGCCTTCGCGGCCGGCAAGTTCGATATGACATTTCCGTTTGAAATCACCGTGCCGTTGGTCGCCGATATCAAGAACCAGATGCCAGATGCAGTGTGCGATATTTCACCGATGAATGTCGCCGCCAATGTGCTGATGAACCCGGTGCCGCCCTTCGATAAGCTGGAAGTGCGCCAGGCCATGGCGATGGCGCTGGATCGCAAGGCCTTCGTCGATATCCTCACCGCCGGGCAGGGTGATATCGGTACCGCGATGCAGCCATTGCCGGAAGGGCGCTGGGGTATGCCGGTGGAGTTGCAACGCACCCTGCCCGGCTATGATCCGGATGTCGCGAAAAGCCGGGCGACGGCGCAGGCGATCATGGTGGCGAACGGCTTCGGCGCCGATAAGCGGTTGAAGCTAAAAATTTCGACGCGCAATCTGCCGACCTATCGGGATGCATCGGTCATTCTGATCAGCCAGTTGAAGGAAATCTTTATCGACGCCGAGCTGGAAATCGTCGAAACCGCGCTCTGGGTGCCGCGGTTGATCCGGCGCGATTACCAGATAGCCCTCAGCCAAGTTGGCAATGGGGTCGATGATCCCGATCAGAATTATCCGGAAAACTATGCCTGTGGATCGCGCACCTACATGGATTATTGCAACAAGGATCTGGATGCCCTAATCGCGCGCCAATCGGGCGAATGGGATCAGGAAAAACGCAAGCAGATTGCCTGGGAAATCGACCGCAAGCTGACCCAGGAAGCGGTGCGGCCGATGATTTACTACATGCGTGGGGGAACCTGCTGGCGGCCCGAGGTGAAGAACATGTCCGTCATGGTCAATAGTATCTTCAATGGTTGGCGTGTGGAAGATGTGTGGCTGGACAAATAAGGCGGATCAAAGCGGGGCTAGTTTTCCGAGCTCCATTGCCTTGATCTGCAAGGCTAGATATTTTGAGCTGATGCGGCACTGGGCGATGCCGCCGGCGATGAACCAGACGCCTTCTTGCGGTGTGCGTTTGTACATGTTGCTGAGTTCGCCATCCTCGCCGAGGCCCCAGACCGGGCCGATTCGGCCCGCCATGGCCTCACCGAGTGCGCGGCGGACGAGTTCCTTTTGGGGATAATAGCCGGTTGCCAGAACGATGAGATCGGCGGGAACTGTTGATCCATCCTTTAACAGCGCGCCAGTCGCGGTGAAGCGTTCGATGCGGTCATATTGCAGCAGTCCGAGTTCACCTTTGGCCATCAGCGCGGAACTGCCGGCATCGAGGTTATAGCCGCCGCCACGGCGGAAATATTTCATTTGGTGGCCGGTATTATCTTCGCCGACATCAAATTTAAAGCCGACGCCTTTCAGACCGTCGACCATGTCCTTATCAAGTTCCAGCATACGCTGCACGACCATCTTGTAGCCCTGGATGATGAGGGAGGGCGTCGCGGAGGAGACGATCAGATCGCAATCCTCCACTGGCGGACCTTCATCCCAGATCGCTTCATTGAGGCGGGCACTCGGGTCGATCGAAACGACGGTGGTGGAGCCACGCTGGATGAGTGTTGTGCTCACACCATGGCTGTGCAGATCGAGCGCGATATCGTTGGCACTGCTGCCGGTGCCTAGAATCAGCGCGTTTTTGCCCTCCCAGGTAGCGCCACTGTTGAAGCCTTCGGAGTGCAGGACTTCTCCCTTGAAATCATCGAGGCCGGGGAGATCGGGAATCATGGGGTAGGAGCTGACGCCGTTGGCAAACACAAGGTGTCGGGGCAGAACGATACGCTCGGTGCCATCGGCGCGCTTCAAACGGGCGGTCCAGGATTTTGTCGTTTCGTCCCATGATCCGCTGACAAATTCCGTGTTCGTCCAGCAGTTGATCTCCATGGCATCGGCGTAAAATTCGAACCAGTTTCCCAGCATGTCCTTCGGAATATATTTCGGCCAGGTTGGCGGGAATGGCATGTAGGGCAGGTCGTTGAGATGGATTGAGTTATGCAATGCCAGGGAGTGATAGCGCCTGCGCCAGCTATCACCGATGCGCGGCCATTGCTCGACGACCAGCGTATCCACACCGAGTTGATTGAGCCGGGCCGCAATTGAGAGCCCCGCCTGCGCACCGCCAATCACGAGAACGGTTGGTTCGCGATCAGTATAGGCCATGGCCTTGCGGCGCATATCGTCCCAGTTATCGCCACCAAAATTCCGGGAATAAGCGGCGCCGGTTGGCCGTTTGGCGCCGATCTTTTCTTCAAAACCGGCCAGCTCCTCCAGCGTCGTCGACAGGAGCCATGCTTTCATATCGTGGCCGCGCGTTTGCGCCGGGCCATCTTGCACCGGCGACAGGCGGATGATGCCAGCGCCGCGCCCTTCGGCCGTCGTAAATTCGAAGATAGCCTCAATGCATTCCATGCCAACCCGACGCACCGTGCGGGGTGGTTTGCGCCCGAGTGGCAAATGAAATCCGTGTGCCGCCGTGCGTGCTTGTTCGGCCACGAGTCGCGCTGCAATTTTATCTCGGCCTTCCAGGGGCGTGAGGTGCCAGGTGAAGGCGAGAACATCCCGCCAATGGCTATCCTGATGGAACAAGGCGCCTATGCGCGCGGCATCTTGCGATGCGAGCGCGCGCTCGAATGCCGAAAGCCAACTTACAGCGGCATGTCGTGTCTGTTCTGCAACCTGAAACGCCTGCAAGGATTGATCTATATCGTTCATCTGGGACCCTCCGCGACGGCGCCCCCGTGTAGCGCCTCGTTCAATTTATAGGCGGGCTGGCAACTCAGTGTCCATCGGACAGCCCGCGGGACCGTCAATGGAACGTCAGGCCGCCAACCGCTCGGTGACGGATTCAAACAGATAGGCGATGTCGTCGAACCCTAGTGCCGCGAGGTCTCCGTCATCGCTCAAGGTGATCTTGGCAAGTTCAGCCTTGCGCTGTTGCAATTCGACGATCCGTTCTTCGACGGTATCGGCGGCGATGAGTTTGTAGACGAAGACCGGTTTCGTCTGGCCGATCCGGTGCGCGCGATCCGATGCCTGGTCCTCGACGGCGGGATTCCACCAGGGATCGTAATGGATCACCGTATCGGCTGTGGTCAGATTGAGCCCCCTGCCCCCGGCCTTCAGACTGATCAGAAACAGTGGCACATCACCGTTCTGGAAGGCCTTCACCGGGGCCGCGCGATCACGGGTATCGCCGCGCAGCTCGACGAAACGTATTCCGGCTCGCGTAAGACGTGGCTTGATCAGATCCAGCATCGAGGTGAATTGCGAAAACAGCAGAATGCGGCGGCCCTCGGGGATCATTTCGCCGAGCATTTCCAGCAAATCATCGAGCTTGCTGGATGTTTCGACCAGCCGTGCCGAGGGTAGTTTTACCAGCCGTGGATCGCCGCAGACCTGACGCAATTTCAGCAGGGCATCGAGCATGATAATGCGGCTTTGCGCCGGGCTGAGGCCGGTGATCTGTTCACGGACTTGTTCATAGAGCGTGCCGCGGATCGTCTCATAAAGGTCGCGTTGTTCCGGGGCCAGCGTGATGCGGCGCAGGATAATGTGCTTGAGTGGCAGATCCGTCGCTACTTCGGATTTTGTCCGCCGCAGCAGAAACGGCTTGATGCGGCGGATCAGCTGCATGCGGCGTACGGGATCGCCATTTTTTTCGATTGGGGTACGGAAGCGTTTGGCAAACACCTTGCGAGCACCGAGCAGGCCCGGCATCAAAAAGGCGAATTCAGACCATAGTTCTTGCAGGTTGTTTTCAATCGGTGTGCCTGACAGGCAGAGCCGGTGGCGCGTGTCGAGCTGGCAGACGGCTTTGGTGAGTTTCGCATCGGGATTCTTGATGACCTGCGCTTCATCCAGCACGATCAGGTGCCAGGGGATCCGCTTCATCTCCGCCACATCGCGAGCCAGCACGGTGTAGGTTGTGACCACCACATGGACGCCCGCGAGCTGCTCGCGGCGCGCATGGCGCGCCAGATCATGCAGGACAACAACGCGCAGATGCGGCGCAAATTTTATTAACTCTGCCGTCCAGTTGGTGACCAGGCTGGTCGGCACGACGATCAGCACAGGCCGATCGAGGCGCCCGCTCTCTTGCTCCACCACGATATGGGCGATTGTTTGCGCTGTTTTACCGAGCCCCATGTCGTCGGCCAGAAAGCCGCCGAGGCCGTTGATGCGAAGGTGCTGCAACCACGCCACGCCGACGGCCTGGTAGGGGCGCAATGTCGCCTTGAATGCACGAGGTATCGCGACCGGCGGTATTTCCGCCGCGCCGCGAAAGCGCTGGGCATAGGCGGAGATCGCGGCGGCATTGTCCCATCTGGTGGTCAGCAGATCTTCGAGGTCGAGCACGCTGGCAGCCTCGGCCTCGGCCAGCAGCAGCCGGCCATCAGCGGTGCGCCGGGCCGCCGACAGAAGATCTTCCATCACCGCCAACAGGCGGCGGATGCGGTCCGCCGGCAATGTCAGGATCCGCCCGTCATCCAGGCTGGTGATCAGCATATCGTCGACGATATGCGCCGCAGCCATGCCGCCACGCTCCAGCAGGCGGTTGAGGACGGGCAGCAAGGGTACGCGTATGCCGTCGATCTCAATACCAAAATCGAGTGAGAAGCTACCGCCCGTGGCATCGGTGATCCAGACATCATAATCGCCCACAGACTGGATGCTGCGCGGGCCAAAATCACGCGCGATCAGGTTACGCCAGCCCAATGTTTGTAAAGCGGGCAGACGCTCATGCGCGAAGCGTTGCCAGCGTTCGGCGGCATCGTTGCCACGCAAAATAAAGACCAATCGCCCCTTGGCGAAGGATGCGTCGGTCACCCGCATCTGGCTGAAACCGTCCAGATGCATGGCGTTGATTGCCGTGGCCTCCAGCACGCGATCGCGGCGGACGAAACTGGGGCCATCCGAGCGAATGACGCGCACGAACTGGCGTTCGTCGTCAGACGCGGTGAGCACACCATCGTAATCGAAATCAAGGGTGAGCGCGTCGATCTGTTGCGGGCGGCCGAAAGGGTCCGGGTAGTCGATCCGGCGTAGGCGCAGCACCGGCGTGGGCGGGCGTTCCAGAATGACCGGATCGGCGACGGTCACGTTGGCTGACTCGAACCGGCGCCGGCGAGGCCGGCGGGGTGGGGACGGCGAGAGCGTTTCGACAGGCCGCAAGGCCGTCCCAGGGCGCAAGGCCGTCCCAGGGCGCAAGATCGGCACCTGGCGCAGCCGCACACGACCCATTGCGCCGGTGGCACCATCCACATACCAGGGCCCCAATGCACCGAGGATCATGGCCGAGTTTGGCGGCAGATCGAGCGCCGCGTTGGTGCCGAATGTGCGTTCCACGCCGACCGACAGGGGTTTGCCAGTCGGCTGCCAGCGCGCCTTGCCCAATCTCGCCAGCAAGCCGAGCAGCGGGGGAACCGTGGCGGCCGGAATGGGGGTGCGCGCAGTATCACCCCCGCCGAGCAAGCGCGCCATGACGCGAGTGGTCTGGCTGCTCGACAGCTCCGCAAGGATTTTTCTTGGAGTGGTCTGTTCGATGTGGCCGCTGCGCTCACCGATCAACAAAGTGGTGACGAAGCAGGCATGCGGTGGCTCACCGGGCGACAATTCGAACATCAAATTCTGGCGTTCCGACGATGGCGCGGAGGCTGCAGGCGCAGCGGTCGGAGCCGCCTGCGCAATGGCTTTGCGCAAGGCCGGATAACGATCGAGCGCCATCAACGCCCCAGCCGCGAGATGAGAGCAGGCCACCTGACCGCAACTGCATGTGGTGTCGAACACAACCCGGCGCCCGCGAGCAGACGGGCTGATGCGCGCGGTATGGCGTAACCCCAGATGTTCGACCACCACGGCGATCGACGTGTCCTGCAGCGTAGTCTCGACGGTCCCCAGCAGCGCCAGGGTGCGGCCTTTAATGAGCACGCACGTATCAAAGATACGGCCGAGGTCGTCGGTCGAAAACGGCGTCAGCATCAGAGCAGGGGGACCTTTGGCAGGAAAAATGAACGCTTCCAATGGCTTGATGGCCAGAAAAAGCCAGACCCACTATTGTAGCCCAAAGTTCTAAAAAAGCTATGCACGGTGTGTTGCTGGATGATCCCATGCGCATCGAGGAGCGGATTCCACGTGGGGGTCTGACCAAGGATATTTGGGTGCTGTCGGAAAAAGGCGGCGATATCGAACCGTTAGCGAATGCCCAGAGTGTCACGACCTCGTAAGCGCTCCAGACACCGACACCGCTGACCGCGGTCCAAAAGACGTTTTCGCGGACCTAGTTGCCGAATAGGAAGTAGCGCTGCCTGGCCGTGGGTTCCCGGCGGTTCAGCGATCCAGCCAATAATCTGGTGGTTGCCGATGAGCATGTCGTGTTGGCCTGGGGCCGCGATTATGTCGATACCAGCCCGGTGCGCGGCGTTATGCCGGGCTGCCGCCAGCATAACGTGACGGTCCGCGTGGAGCTTATGCCGATCGCGGATGGTGGCATGGGTCCGGAAAAGGCGTAATCGATGCACCGCATGGGCGCGTGCGTCATTAGGGCGGTGCGGTCGGGGGGTCTGCGCGGATGGATCTGAGCCATACGGCTGAGCAACTAGCATTGCGGGAAAGCGCGGCACGGTTTCTGCGCGATCGCTATTCGTTTGAGACGCGCCGGCGGATTGAGGCCAGCGCGGAGGGGTTTGACGCCGAAATCTGGCGGGCTTTCGCCGATCTTGGGTGGCTGGCCCTTCCCTTTCCGGCCGATGATGGTGGGCTGGATGGCGGCGCGATAGATCTGGCCCTGCTGATGGAGACATTCGGAGCAGCGTTGGTGATGGAACCGTATGTTTCCTCCGTTGTGCTGTGCGGCGGGTTGATCGCGGCGGCGGGCAGTGGCGGGCAGCGCGCGGAGCTGATCGCGGAGATCCTCGCGGGGCGATTGGTCCTGGCATTTGCGCATCATGAGCCGGCGGCCCGGCATGAGTATGGCCGCGTTGGGACTAGCGCTGTGCGGATGGGCAACGGTTGGCGTCTGGACGGGCAGAAAAGCATTGTGCTGGACGCGCCGATGGCGGATCGATTTTTGGTGACGGCGCAGGTCGGCGAGGATGGCGGCACGGCGGCGCTCGGGCTGTTCCTGGTGGCGAAGCAAGCGCCGGGCATGAATGTGACGGAGTATCGCATCGTTGATGGCAGGCGGGCTGGTAGTATCGTGCTGGATGGGGTGATTGTGGGGGCTGAGGCCAAATTGGGTGGCGGGCAGGATCGAGCAGAGACGATCGCGGCGGTGACGGATCGGGCGGTGGTGGCGCTGGCGGCGGATACAATTGGGGCCATGCAGGTCTTGCTCGATAAAACCATCGCGCACACGAAAACCCGGGTGCAGTTTGGTCAGCCCTTGGCGGCCAATCAGGTACTCAAGCATCGCATGGTGAATATGGCGGTGCGGATCGAGGAAGCAAGGTCCATCGCGATGAAAGCCGCCATTCGCGCCGATGATGGCAGCGGCGCGGCCGTTCGTGGGCAGGCGGTCTCAGCCGCCAAAGTAAAGGTCGCAGCCGCGGCGCGGTTCGTGGCAGAGCAGGCGGTGCAATTGCATGGCGCAATGGGGGTGACGGATGAGTTGGATATCGGCGCTTATTTTCGCCGCATCATGGCGTTTGAGGCTAGCTATGGCACGCCGGCCTGGCATTTGAAGCGCTACGCGGCGTTGCGCGACGTCTGATATCAGAAGGAGCGTCTGGACATGGATTTATCATTCTCCCTCGCGGAAACAGCGTTTCAGACGGAGGTACGCGATTTTATCGCAGCGCATTTAACCGCCGATATCAAGCGGGCCTGGGCGCTGACATCAGCGTTTCTGGCTGAACCCGATGTGGCGGGGCCCTGGCATCGCGCGCTGGCGACGCAAGGCTGGGTGGCGCCGCTCTGGCCGCGCGAAAATGGCGGGCCAGGATGGACACCGGCGCAGCATTATATCTTTGAGACCGAATGCGCGCTTGCCGGGGCGCCGCCTTTGGCACCACTCGGGATTCGCATGGTGGGGCCAGTGCTGATCGGCTTCGGCTCCGCCGCGCAGAAGGCGCATTATTTGCCGCGTATTCTCTCAGGTGAAGATTACTGGTGCCAGGGTTACTCGGAACCCGGGGCCGGATCCGATCTGGCATCTCTGAGCACGCGGGCGGTGCACGATGGCGATGATTATTTGGTGAATGGATCGAAGATCTGGACGACGCATGCGCATCACGCCAACCGGATGTTCGCGCTAGTTCGCACCGGGCAAGGCGAGCGCAAGCAGGAAGGAATTTCGTTCCTGTTGATCGACATGACGGCGCCGGGGATCAGCGTGCGCCCGATCCGGACCATGGGCGGCGATCATGATGTGAACCAGGTGTTCTTTAACGATGTGCGCGTGCCGGTGGCGAATTTGGTCGGTGAGGAGGGCAAGGGCTGGTCGTACGGCAAATATTTACTGGAATTCGAGCGGGGCGCGGGAATCGCTGCGGCGCGGATGCGGGTTTCCCTGAATCGGTTGCGTGCCATCGCTTTGGGCGCTGCGGGAGACCCGCTGCTGGCGGCGCGGTTCAGCGAGATCGAGATTGATATCGACACCGTTGAGATGACAGAATTGCGCATCATGGCAAGCTTGCAGGCGGGACAGAATCCGGGTCCGGTGGCCTCCATGCTCTGGCTACGGACGACAGAGGTGAAGCAGGCGGTCACGCGGTTGGGGGTTGATGTTCTGGGTGCGGATGCGCTGCCGTCGGAGCCGATGCGGCCGTTTCATCGGCTCAATCGGCATGCGGTGATGGATGAGGATGCGCTGCCCGTGATCCCGCTGCATCTGAATGGTCGTGCGGAGACGATCTTTGGCGGCACGAGCGAGGTGCAGCGCGAGATCATTGGTAAGCTGATGCTGGGGCTATGAGAACGCAGACGCGGCCCTGGTATTGTGACTGGCCCGCATGTTACAGCGAGCTCAGCCCATCCGTGAGCCGTAGTTGCCAGAGAGGAGAGCAAGATTCCTGTTTCCGTTCAAGCCCTTCGAGACGGTTTTGCTGGCCTCGTAACGGGCATCGATTGTATCAAGCCGCTTTCAGCGGCGGAGGTCTCGGCGGTTGAGGCCGGTATGGATCGCTATGCCGTGCTGGTGTTTCGCGATCAGAAACTGAGCGATGAGGAGCAGCTTCGCTTCACCTTGCATTTTGGAGTGATCGAGAAAAGCAATCTCGGGGTTGGGCGCATCCATTTCCGCACCGAGCAGGAAGCGAGGCCGCTGGGTAGCGGGATTGGGGATTTTTCGAATATGGACGGCGCCGGCCATCCGCTCGCGCCCACCAGCCGAGCTTATATGTTTAAGCTGGCCGATCGTTTGTGGCACTCTGATAGTTCGTTTAAGGCAATACCGGCGAAATATTCCCTGCTGTCCGGCCGCGCCGTACCGTCCTGGGGTGGGGCCACGGAATTCGTCGATATGCGCGCGGCGTATGATGCGCTCGATGAGCGGACGCGGCGTGATATTGCGGA
>SHWN01000038.1 GCA_009693795.1 Acetobacteraceae bacterium | reverse complement strand
GTCAGATCACTCGGGTAGCGCAGCTCCCTGCAGCCGTAGCGTGCCCGGTTCTCCTTCATCCACGTCCGTCGTCTCCTGCAAAGCGCGCCAGTCGCTAGAGAATCACAAATAATTCACCGGATTCAAGAAGCTTCCGGACAGACACTTAGAACCTATTCATTCAGTGCTGATTGAGGAGGGGGCTGAGATTCTGGTGGAAAAAATTCCTCACCCCCCTCCTTCTCAATCAGCACCATACGGCCGGGGGTCCAGGGACGACACTTCCCTGGCGGCAGATTGGGGGCAAAGCCCCCAATCCTCCTTCTCTGTGCAGCCCCTCACTCACACGGAACCCCCCGGTCCGGTGTCACTCCCGGCGCTCGAAGCGGGCGCGGTCAGCGGGGAAGAGGCGGACAGTAACATGGATGGCGTCGTCGTCATCGTGCCGCTGGGTAACTTCGCCATGTTGATAGAGCCAGGCTAGGCGCGCGCCGTCATCGGGGGCTATCCCGTAGGCGGCGAGTTCCATACCGGCGGCAATACGTGCATCGATGGCTGCCAGCAGGTCCTGCTGGCCTTCGCCCGTGATCGCGGAGACAGCGATATGGCCAGGGCGACATGGCACCTCATCGACGCCGCCGAGCAGATCGGCTTTGTTCAGGACTTCCATGGTGCGCAAGCGCCAATCGGCATCCAGCGTGCCATCGGCCACCATCCCTTCCAGAACAGCGATCACGTCCGCGCGTTGCGCGGCCGTGTCGGGATGGGCGATATCGCGGATATGCAGAATGACATCCGCTTCTGCCACTTCCTCCAACGTCGCGCGAAAGGCCTCCACCAACTCATGCGGTAATTCGCTGATGAAGCCGACGGTATCGGACAGGATTGTACGCCGCCCGGATGGCAGATGCAGGCCGCGCATGGTGGGATCGAGGGTAACAAAAACCTGATCACGTGCCGTCACCTCAGCCCCGGTCAACGCATTGAACAAGGTAGATTTTCCGGCATTGGTGTAGCCAACCAGCGCCACCACCGGGAACGGCACGCGGCGTCGCGCGGAGCGATGCAAACCGCGAGTACGCCGCACCTGCTCCAGTTCTTTCTTCAGCCGCACCAGGCGTTCACCGATCAGCCGCCGGTCCGCCTCAATCTGGGTTTCACCGGGCCCGCCCAGGAAGCCAAAACCGCCTCGCTGGCGTTCCAGATGGGTCCAGGACCGCACTAGGCGCGAACGCTGGTAATCCAAATGTGCCAGTTCAACTTGCAGCGAGCCTTCACGGGTTCGCGCGCGTTCGCCAAAGATGTCCAGGATAAGCCCGGTGCGATCGATCACTTTACAATTCCAGGCTCGCTCCAGATTGCGCTGCTGCACCGGGCTTAATGTGGCATCAACCACAACCACCGTGATATCGTGCTCGGTGAGCAAATGGCCCTGCGCCGCGATCTGGCCAGAGCCCAGCAAAGTCGCCGGCCGGCGTTCACGCAACGGCAGAACAGCCGTATGCACTACCATCAGGCCGATCGAGGCCACGAGACCCACAGCCTCGGCGAGCCGTGCTTCCGCTATACGCCCCTCGTCGCCCCGTTCGGGCCGTTCCCAGGGAAGAATGACGGCGGCACGGGTTCGCCCCGTACTGCTATCACCGATCGTCCGGTCTTCAGCCGTCACCGGCAGAAACCGTTCCGAGCGCTGGAGCATCCACATTCGACCCATCGAAAAGCTGGATCGGCGCGCCAGGCATCACCGTGCTAATAGCGTGCTTATACACAAGCTGGGTGTGCCCATCACGGCGAAGCAGCACAGAGAAATTATCGAACCAGGTAATAATACCTTGAAGTTTGACACCGTTCACAAGGAACACGGTGACGGGTGTTTTGTTTTTTCGCAGGTGATTCAGGAATACATCCTGCACATTCTGCGCTTTTTCAGTGGCCAAGGCGTTGGGTCCTTTTTCTTTTTGTTGATCGTTCGCGGAAGCAATTACGCTGGCAGTGGCTTGGCCTCACGCGATTAGGATTCTAGCACCAGCTTTCCCCTACGCAAGCGAACGCAGCGTTGCGGCCAGCGCATGGGTATCATCGAAGTGGATATCCGGGGCGGCGCGTGCAACCCCCCCGTCATGCGACGCATCGCCGACCAGAACGGCGGTGATCCCCGCCGCCCGCGCCGCCTGCATATCCGAGGCC
This sequence comes from Acetobacteraceae bacterium, assembly GCA_009693795.1. Taxonomy (GTDB): domain Bacteria; phylum Pseudomonadota; class Alphaproteobacteria; order Acetobacterales; family Acetobacteraceae; genus SHWF01. The sequence continues at coordinate 17,105 of SHWN01000038.1, read as the reverse complement.
GTATCGCCCAGATACCAAATTGTCCGGTCAGGTGGCGTGTCGAGCTGACTGAGCGCCAGCAGGATTGGAGCCGGGTCCGGCTTATCGGCATGCGCATCTCCGGCGCCGATAATGCTGCAGAAATGGCTGTCCCAACCCAAATGAGTCACCTCCGCGCGCAGAAACCGCCCTGTTTTGTTGGAGACCAACCCCTGCGTCCAAGCCGCCCCGGCTTGCAGCAAATCGGCCGCGCCTGCCATCGGGCACACATGTTGCAGATGCTGCTCGGCCAAAGCGGTGAGAAAGATATCGCGCGCGCGCTGCCAGTCGGGACCAAATAAAATCGGAAAACTCTCCCGCATCGAGCTACGCGCGCGCTCGCGCGTGTCCTGCACAGTCCAATGCGGCAAAGAGAAGGCATCAAACGCTGCATTTAGGGAAGCCGCAATCCCCGCCCAGCCATCGACCAGGGTGTTATCCCAATCATACAACAGCAAACTTGGCCGTGGATGCACCACCGTCGTTCAGGGCCCTACCCGCTCATCGAGATTAACCCCAAGCTGTTTTAACTTACGGTGCAGCGCGCTGCGTTCCATCCCAACAAATTGCGCAGTACGGCTAATTTTTCCGCCAAACCGTGCCAGCTGGGCTTGCAGATATTGCATCTCAAACAGATCGCGCGCCTCGCGCAACGGCAGCTCCATCATGTCGGCACTGGTATTAAGCGAGACGACCGAAGACCTTTGGTTAGCAATTTCCGGCGGTAGCATATCCGCGCGCAGCGGATCGGCGGCGGCGCCGGGCGCCATGATCAGCAGCCAATCAATTAGGTTACGCAGCTGGCGCACATTCCCAGGCCAGTCATACGTTTGAAGCACGGCCAGCAGATTCGCCGATAATTCGCGTCCGACCATACCGGAGGTCGCGATGGACCGGGCGACGAAATGGTTTGCCAGATCTTCGATATCCTCGCGCCGATCGCGCAGGCTCGGCACCCGCAGCGGTACCACGGCAAGGCGATAATAAAGATCTTCGCGAAACCGACCTCCGGCGATTTCCGCGGTCAGATCCTTGTTGGTGGTGGTCAGCACGCGCACATCCACCTTCACCCGCGCCGAGCCACCTAGACGTTCAAATGTCTGGTCCTGCAAGGCGCGCACGATCTTGCCCTGGGTTTCCATCGGCATGTCAGAAATTTCGTCCAATAACAAGGTTCCGCCGTGCGCGCGTTCCAGCACGCCAGCGCGGCGCGGATGCGTGCCGGGATCCGGCCCTGCTTCCCGGCCGAATAATTCCTCCTCGAACCGATGCGGCGCGAGCGTGGCACAGTTCAGAATCACGAAGGGCCCATCAAGGCGACGCGAGTACGCATGGATCATCCGTGCAGTGACTTCTTTACCCACCCCCGCGGGGCCGGTGATCAACACGCGAGATCCGGTCGGCGCCACGCGTTCCACTGAGGCGCGCAACGAAGCGATCGCTGGGCTTCCACCCGTCAGGCTGGTCTCCGGCCCGGCGCGCAGTCGCAATTCCGCGTTTTCGCGCGAGAGGTTCGCCGCTTCCAGCGCCCGTCGGACGATCAGCAGCAACCGATCGGATTGGAAGGGTTTTTCAATAAAATCATATGCACCTTGCTGGATTGCCGCGACCGCGGTTTCGATGGTGCCATGGCCAGAGATCATGACCACTGGCACATGTGGTTCCTCGCTATGCAAGGCCTGCAAGATACCCAACCCGTCCAAGCGCGAACCCTGTAGCCAGATATCCAGCACCACCATGGACGGGCGGCGCATCTGGAACGCTGCGATCGCCGCATCGGCATCTGCGGCCTGACGGGTTTCATAACCTTCATCGCGAAGAATTTCTTCGATCAACATCCGGATATCCGGTTCGTCGTCGACGATCAAGATTTCATGAGGCATGCACGGACCACAACGGCAAGGACAATGTCACGGTGGCGCCAGGGCCATCGGCCCGATCATCAAGGTACAGCCTCCCGCCATGATCTTCCATAACCTTCTTGACGATTGCCAACCCCAAACCCGTACCCTTGGGTTTATGGGTGATATAGGGTTCGACCAATTGATTACGATCCTGCTGTGGCAAACCTACGCCATCGTCACTGACCTCCACATTAGCCGTACGCTCATCCGCCCAAACCGAGACCGTAATCTTGCCGGCTCCCACGCGCATGGAGACAGCATCTTCGGCATTTTGTAACAAATTCGCCAGCGCCTGGCGCATCATCTGCGCGTCGCACGGCACGTCCGGACCCCGGCCCGAAATATCCAATTCCCAACCAATATCCGGCCGGCCAGTTTTGCGCAGCACCAGCACTTCCCGCGCGATGCGCCCCAGATCGGTCAATTTGATTTTCGGCTGCGGCATCCGGGCGAACGATGAAAACTCATTCACCATGCGCCCGATATCGCCCACATGGCGGATAATCGTGTCGGCGCATTGGATGAAGGTCTCAGGGTCAGAGGTAATTTCCTTGGCAAAGCGCCGCTTCAACCGCTCCGCCGAAAGCTGAATCGGGGTCAGCGGATTTTTGATCTCATGGGCAATGCGCCGTGCCACATCAGCCCAGGCGGCCTGGCGTTGGGCCGATTGCAGATCAGTGATGTCATCGAAAGTAATAACGAAGCCATCCACGCGGCCATTGCGTGTCTCCGCCCCGATCCGCGTGATCAGGCTGCGCCACCCTCTGGGTGGGCCGATCTGAATTTCAGCAGTGTGCGCGCGCTCGGGACTAGTCTGGGCTTCATGTAACAACGTGGCAAATTCCGGTATCACAGTGGCCAGGTCCTGACCGAGTGCCGCCATCGGATCAATGCCTAGCAATTCCCCGGCGGCACGGTTAGGCAACTCAATCCGCCCCTTCGAATCCAGCCCGATCACACCGGCGGAGACACCAGACAACACTGTCTCGGTAAATCGCCGCCGCTCGTCGATCTGGCTATAGGCATCCATCAACTCACCGCGCTGCGCGCTGAGCTGGCCCGTCATACGATTAAACGCGCGAGAGAGGCCAGAGATTTCGTCGTTGCTGGCCGATTCTGGAACCCGCACCACCAAATCGCCGCTGCGCACCCGTTCCGCCGCCTGGATCAAGCTGCCAATCGGGCGCGCAATCTGGTTGGCAATCAACAGCCCAATCAAAATGGCTGCGCTTAACACCAACAACGCCACCAACGCAAAGATCCAGGCGAACGCCAATTGCAGCCAGGAGTGATTTTGATCCAGGCGCTGATATTCGGCCACCGCCCACTCGGTGCGCGCCATGTGTTCCAGGATCTGCGGATCGACCGGGCGCCCAACCAGCAACAGCAAAGGATGCGTGGTCTGCAACTGCACCACCGCGCGGACCTTTGAGCGGTCCTCCGACGCCAACACCGCCACATCACCGGCGCTCGCGCGCTCTGTTGCCCAGGCGGGCGGGCTGTCGGTACCGACACCGCCAAATAATCCGGCGGAAGCTACCACCTGCCCAGTGGTGGGTTCGAACACGACCGTCTCCGTCAACCCCCGTAGTATGGTGTGATTGGTAAGCAAATCGGCAAAGCCCAACGGATCGGTTTCCAGGTACGAGCTAGCCTGAGTTAGGTCATTGGCCATTTCCAAGGCCGTCGCGCGGATCGTGTTGCGATGCTCCTTCAGATAACCTTGTGAGGCTTTCAACGATTCCATCAGCGCCGAGCGCACCGGTTCATTGAACCAGCTGCGAATGCCAAAATTAAAGAAACTCACCGCGAACACCGCGACGACAATCGTCGGCACCACGGCCACACCGGAAAATAGTAGGACCAACCGCACGTGCAATCGCGCGCCCGCCGCACCCCGGCGACGTTCTAGGATCACGCGCGTCAACCGGCCCGCTAATGCAGCGCCCAGGATCAACAGGACGACCAGATTAGCCAGGACCAGCGCCACGCCCATTTCCGGGCGCACGCCCAGCGGCGTGCCGCGCGCCAACAAGATGAAAGTGACTATTCCTAACACCACTGCGATCGAAGAAAGAACCAAGGTAGCCAACTTGCCCAGTAGGATCGTACTCAGCCACGATAGCACCTTCCGCGCCCGCCTTTCGGACACCGAGACCACGGCCATCGGCGCGCCGCCTACCGGCGCACCAGGGGCCGGAGCGGCCAGTTCCTCCAATGGTTGCAGGCTGTGCGGCGGCGAGCTGATATTCACGGGTGTGATATCTCCCTCATTCCAGCCCACGGATCACGGGAATAGCAAGATCGTGAATTTTCTTCCGCAAGGTATTGCGATTCAGCCCCAGAATCGCAGCAGCACGAATTTGATTACCACGCGTCGCGGCCAAGATTATGCGAATGAGAGGCCGTTCAACTTCCGAGATAACCCGATCATAGACATCTGTGTTGCTCCGACCATTTTTATGTTCCGAAAGGAGCTCGCGGATGTGGCGTTCCACCGCGGCCACCAGCGATTCCTTCGCCCCATTGCCAGCCCCAGCGGCGTCCGCCGAACTAGCCTCGGCGAGTTCGATTTCCAGCACCGCGTTAGAAATGGCTTCATGCGGATAAAGAGCCACGAGACGGCGCATTAGATTTTCCAATTCGCGCACATTGCCCGGCCAGCGATACTTTTTCAGCCGATCCATCGCGGCTCCATCGAGGGATTTCGATGCCAGCCCATCGGCGGCAGCACGGTCCAGAAAATGGCGCGCCAGCAGAGGAATATCCTCCACCCGCTCCCGCAGCGGCGGCAGGCGTATCGGCACCACATTGAGCCGGTAGAAAAGATCTTCCCGGAATTGATTCTGCTGAATGGCCAGGCGTAGATCCCGATGCGTTGCGGCAATGATGCGTACATTCGCCTTCATTGGCTGGCGCCCACCGACGGGCGTAAACTCGCCTGCCTGCAACACACGTAGAAGCCGCGTTTGCGCCTCCAGCGGCATGTCGCCGATTTCATCAAGGAACAAGGTGCCACCCGCCGCCTGTTCGAAGCGCCCAGTGCTGCGATTGGTGGCGCCCGTAAAGGCGCCCCGTTCATGGCCAAACAGCTCGCTCTCAATCAATTCACGCGGGATCGCCGCCATGTTGACGGCAATGAACGGGCCTGCCCGGCGCTTACCGTAATCATGAATGGCGCGCGCTACCAATTCCTTTCCAGTGCCCGATTCACCATTGATCATCACGGTCAGATCGATGGTGGTGAGGCGCGCGATGGAACGATAAATCTCCTGCATGGCGGCGCTACGCCCGATCAGCGGCAGGCCTTCATCGGCACCCACCGGTTCGCCCGGCACCGCGGGCGCAGAAACCGCCAAAGCACGACCAACAATGACCAGCAGTTCCTGCAAATCGAACGGTTTCGGCAGATATTCGAATGCCCCTCGCTGCGCCGCCTTTACCGCGGTCATTAAGGTCGATTGCGCGCTCATCACCACGATCCTCAGATCCGGACGAATGCGCTTAATGCGCAGGATCAGATCAAGGCCATTTTCATCAGGCATCACCACATCGGTGATCACTAGATCGCCCTCCCCATCCTCCACCCAGCGCCACAACGTGGCCGCATTGCCAGTGGAACGCACCTGATACCCGGATCGGCCCAGCGCCTGGGTCAACACCGTGCGAATAGAGCGGTCATCATCGGCGATCAGGATCGTAGGTGGCGTCATGCTATCATTTCAAACGGGCGTGTGGTCAGGAGGATGGGTCGTCATCGAGAGCCATCGGCAAATGCAGGTGGAATTCGGTCCGGCCCGGCCGGCTTTGCACTTCGGCCAAACCGCCATGATCGCCAATGATCTTCGCCACCAAGGCCAAGCCCAAACCGGAACCAAAACTTTTCGAGGTCACAAAGGGTTCGAACAAATGCGGCAAGATATCCTCGGCAATCCCCGGCCCATTATCACGCACGATCACCAACAAAGGCAAATCGACGCGGGTGCGCGAACCGGGTAGCGCCAGACGCACGCCATGCTGATAGGCTGTGGAAAGAATAATCTCCCCATGCGGGTTATCGCTGGCGCTAATCGCCTCAGCGGCGTTCTTCACCAAATTCAACAGCACCTGTACTAGCTGATCCCGATTGGCGGAAACCGGCGGCAAGGACGGATCATAAACTTCGGTGAAACGGATATTCGCCGCGAACCCTGATTGCGCCAGCTTGCGCACATGCTCCAACACGCGATGAATATTCACCGGCCGACATTCAATTGGCTTTTCGTCGAACATTTCCATCCGGTCCACCAGATCGCGGATGCGATCGACCTCATCCTGGATCAAGGTCGCCAGTTCGCGGTCGGACGGCCCCACGGAGGCTTCCAGTAACTGCGCCGCACCACGAATACCGGACAGCGGGTTCTTCACCTCATGCGCCAATATCGCCGCCATGCCGGAAACGGAACGCACGGCACCGCGAAACGCCAATTGCCGATCTAGCGCGCGCACGCCGGAGGTATCCTGGAATACCATGATCACCGCACCCTCTTCTTCCGGCAGCGGGCTAGCCTGCACGGATATACCGCGTTTGGCTAAGCGAGGGCTTTGCAGGTTAAGATCGTGATCAGAAACGGTCACGCCAGCCTGACGCACATGCGAGATCAGCATAAATAGCGGATGATCAGCAGGCAGCAAATCCGCCAAATTTATTTGCTTCAGCTGTACGACGGAAATGCCGAGAAACTCCTCCGCCGCCGGATTGGCGTGGCGAAAGCCATTTTCCGCATTCAACACCAGCACCGGCAGCATCATCGCACTCAGAATTTGCACAGCCAGCACACCGTCTGGATCCGCACTGCCGGCACGCCGCACCCCTGGGCGGCTGGCGGAGGCGCTCATGCGGCTTCCGCGGTCAACGCATCGTCGCGCAGCATGCGCTGGCGCGTTAAGCCGCGTGCGATCAGCGGGGCATAGAAATCTTCGATCAGCGCCATCACAGCGGGGGCATCGACAAGACGCATCACCTTGGCGCGAAACTCCGCCGAGCCGGGCAGTCCGCGTGAATACCAGGCCAGATGCTTGCGCGCCATGCGCAGGCCCGGGCCGGTGCCGAAGTGGGCCAAAATTAGATCGTAATGTTGCAGCAGAACCACTTGTTGCTGCGTGAGGCTAGGTTCCACTACGTGCTGACCGGTGCGCAAATAATGCGCAACCTGCGCCGGAAACCACGGCCGGCCATAGCAGCCACGCCCAATCATGACCCCATCGGCGCCAGACAACCGCAAAGCCTCGGCCGCGTCCTCGTCCGTCAGAATATCCCCATTGACAATGACCGGAATTTTGACCGCGTCCTTCACCTGCCGCACGAACGCCCAGTCCGCCTGCCCAGTATAAAATTGCTGCCGTGTGCGGCCATGCACCGTCACCATGCGGATGCCGACATCCTGCGCGATGCGCGCCAGGGTGGGCGCGTTCAGGGTGGTGTGGTCCCAGCCCATGCGCATCTTCAAGGTAACGGGGATCGCCACCGCCTTCACCGTGGCTTCCAGGATGCGCGCGGCATGGATTTCATCGCGCATCAGGGCGGAACCTGCGGATTGGCCCAGCGCCACTTTCTTCACCGGGCAGCCAAAATTAATATCGACGATGTCCGCGCCCTGATCGGCGGAGATACGGGCGGCCTCGGCCATGGCATCCGGATCGCAGCCGGCAAGCTGGATAGAATTCGGTCCGCCGCCGGTGGCGATGGCGGCCATGCGCATTGTCGCCTGATTTTCCCGGATTATCGCCCAGGAGGCGATCATTTCGGACACAACCAACCCCGCCCCCTGCGCCCGGGCGAGGCGGCGGAACGGCAAATCCGTCACGCCGGACATCGGCGCCAGGATAACGGGCGTGTCAATGCACACTCCCTGCCCAAGATCGATCGGCTTGAGGGCGAAGACTGTGTCGGCAGGGGAGCAGTTGCCTAGCATTTTGGCAATGTAAACTGCTGGGGGAGCGCGCGCAACGGCGATTGGTGGGGGGCGCTGGTCTGGTGGCGATCAGGGCGGTCGTGGGAGATCCGCCTGATCCCGATGCCGGTGGGACCAGCTGTTTTGTTATGCGGGCGCGCCGGATGCAGGTAATCCCCTCATTTCTAACGGGGTGCTGTTGTAGAATTCACACGGCCAATTCCAGTTTCTGTGCGGGTGCGATGCGCCCGATGCTCATGTTTGGGCGATCATTGTTGTTATACCAACGGCTAGCGGCTCGGACCTACATCGGCCAAATCGCGCATGTTGATGGATCGTATCGTGTCTGGCGCTAGTGTAAGTTTCCCCATGCCTCGCAAGCTACTTTGACGATGGCGTCATAATGGTCGAAGACGCGGTTGAAGAGCCAGTTTGGGCGCATACATTGCCAGATGTTCTCCACCGGGTTTAGCTCGGGCGAGCGCGAGGGCAGGAAAATCGGCTTTATGTTTAAGGGTATTTCGAGCTTGCTGGTTTTATACCATCCTGCTTGATCCATGAGCAGCACGGCTTGCGCACACTTAGCGACATGGCGCGAGATTTCGTTGAGGTGTAGCTGCATCGCTTCGGTGTCGGAGCTCGGCAAGGCCAGCGCCGCGCCCGTTGGCGAACGACACCGGTCTTTTGTCCGATGCACGCTTCGTCCTAAAACCAGATTTCGAGTAGCGTCGTTTCGGGCAAGCTCGTTAGAGCGGCCTTCAGCGTGAGTGAGAATTTTTTTTAAGCGTCTCCAGTATTTGTGCCTCCTGGCGTGGGTGGAGCGGGCGAGGGCTGATGCGGGAAAAGCCGAGCTTCTTCACCAGCGTTCCCACATAACGCTCGTGATAATCAACGCCAAAGCGTTCCTTGAGGTCTGGCCCCGCGCAACAAGGGCCGCCAGCTCGGCCTTTTGATCGGCGGACAGCCGCGGCGCGACGCCCCCGGCATGCACGGGGGAATAGTCGGTCCGTGAAATGAACGCTGAAGGCATGAGGCGAAGCTCCTCACCCCAACAGAATCATAACAATGTGCGCAAGGGAATGCAATGTGAGTCGGGACGGAGGGACTTTAGTATAAATCCATTGCCATCGCGTGGCAAAGTCCTGTGCTGCCTCTATGGTTTCAATAATGGTCTGGTCCAACCATTCGTGCCTGACCGTGCGGCTGCAGCGCTCGATATAGGCGTTCTGTTGGGGCTGGCCGGGCTTGGATATGCTGTAGGCTGATGTGTCGCCTCTCTACCCATTCTTTCAGCGTCTCGCTGATATATTCCGGTCCGATGATTATATCCCCGGAGGTTATGTCCCCGAAGGTTGTTTCGCTGCGAGTTCGGCCGCAATTGCCTGCATGATCTCATGACCTTCGGGCTTATCACTGGCGCCGAACACCGCCTTGACGCGGCCGTCGCGGCCGATCAGCACCTTGTTAAAATTCCAGGCCGGCCGCCAGTCGCGCACCCGGCGCACCCAGCTATAAAATGGTGCTGCCTCATCGCCGCGCACATGCTGGATGCCCGCCAACGGAAAGCCAACCGCGTAATTGGTATCACAGAAGGCTTTGACGGCGGCGTTGTCGGGTAACTCCTGACGAAAATCGCGGCTGGGAATGCCAATCACCGTTAACCCCTCAGCTGAGCGGGCTTTGTGCAGGGCTTGCATACTCTCATATTGCGGGGTGTAGCCACAAAAGCTGGCCGTATTCACGACCAATATTACGCGGCCCGTGAAGTCCGATAATTTTAGTTCCCCGCCATCGATAGAGGGAAAACTGAATTCCCAGGCCAGTTGGTCCGCCCCCGCTACTCGCGGCCCTGTGGTCATGAGCTTGCCCCCTGTACCAGAGAATAACAGCCATAAACGGCAGAGAAAATTAGGAATAACGTTCCTCCATCCACGGATCGGCGTTGTTGTTGTAGCCGCGGACTTCCCAGAAGCCGGGCTTATCCGCAGCCGAAAACTCAATGCGGCACACCCATTTGGCTGATTTCCACAAATAAAGCCGCGGGATCAGGATGCGCACCGGCCCGCCATGCTGGCGCTCAATCGGCTTGCCTTCCCATTCATGCACCAAAAAGCAATCCGGTTGGGCGAATTGGTCCAGGCGCACATTGGTGGTGTAGCCATCATGCGCATGAAAGATCACATGCTTGGCTTCCGGTTTCGGCTTCACGAGTACAAGTAACGTATTGATAGCCACACCTTTCCAGCGATTGTCATAGCGCGACCATTGCGTCACGCAATGCATGTCGGACACGCTTTCCTGCTGCGGCAGGGCCATGAACTCATCCAAGCTGAACGAAACTGCGTTCTCCACCGCGCCATCCACGTCCAGGCGGAATTTTTGCGCTGGCACGTTCGGATGCACACCGAGATCGAGTACCGGCCAGTCCTTCACCAGTCTTTGGCCGGGCGGCAGACGCTGTTCATATTCGGCGCTTTGGCCGGTGATCAGGCGGCCGTCGCGGGCCCAATTCTGCTTCACCTCAATCAACTTGTCTTTCATGCGACCGAAAAAGCTGATCGTATCGTCGGAGCTTGTCATCGGGATTTCCCGCAAATGTTCACACTACGGAGACTTTGGCGCATCACTGTCGTTACGTCATCCCCGATTGCGCAGCAGCCGCGCCTTGTCGCGCTGCCAGTCTCGGGTCGCGACGGCCACACGCTTGTCGTGGGTCTTACGCCCTTCGGCCACGCCGAGCAGAACTTTGGCCCGGCCCTGTTCGTTGAAATGGATATCCAGCGGCACCAGCGTGGCCCCCTGCCGGGCGACGGCGCCAAACAGTGCTATCATCTGCTTCTGCTTTACCAATAATTTGCGCGGCGCCCGCGCCTCAAACCGCGACAGCACGCCGCCCTGATATTCGGGGATATAGCAGTTGAACAGGAACAGCTCCCCTTCCCGCTCCCCTGCCCATGCTTCGGTCAACGTCGCACGGCCAAGGCGGAGGGACTTCACCTCCGGCCCTTTCAGCACGATGCCGGCTTCCATCGTTTCCTTGATGGTATAGTCGTAGCGCGCCTTACGGTTCTGCGCCGCGATGCCGTGGGAGATCAGGCCCTTTTTGTTTTTAGTCTCAGCCACAAAAATTAATTCAACAACCCGACATGCTGCATCGCCGCGCGCACTTTTGCCTTCGTCGCGGCAGCCACCGGTGCCAGCGGCAGGCGGCATTTTTCGCTGGTCTTACCAAGCAAGGATGCCGCGTATTTCACCGGGCCAGGGCTGGTTTCCGCGAACATCGCATCGTGCAGCGGCACCAGGCGTTCCTGAATGGCCATCGCATCGGCCCAGCGGCCTTCCTGCCAGGCGATATGCATATCGGCACATAGGCGCGGCGCCACATTGGCGCTGACGCTGATGCAGCCCACGCCGCCCGAGACCATAAACGCCAGCACGGTATGGTCTTCCCCGGACAGCTGACAAAAATCATCCCCGCAGGCGAGCTTCGTATGCAACGGGCGCACGAGGTTCGCCGTCGCGTCCTTCATGCCGACGATGTTCTTGTGTTTAGCCAGCCGCACGGTGGTTTCCACCGACATATCAATCACGCTGCGGCCGGGGATATTATACATGATAATCGGCAGATCCACCGCATCGGCGATCGCGGTGTAGTGCAGATACAAGCCTTCCTGCGTCGGCTTGTTGTAATAGGGCGTGACGATCAGGCAGGCATCGGCCCCGGCCCTCTTCGCATGGCGAGTGAAATCGATGGCTTCTTCGGTGCTGTTCGATCCGGCGCCGGCAATCACCGGCACGCGACCCTTGGCAACGGCAACCGCAATCTCCACCACCCGCTTATGCTCCGCATGGTTCAAAGTTGGGCTTTCCCCGGTGGTGCCGACGGGCACGATGCCGTGCGTGCCTTCCTTGATCTGCCAGTCAACGAAGGATTCGTAGGCTTTCTCATCGAAGCTGCCGTCTGCCCGCATAGGGGTGATCAGCGCGACGAGCGATCCCTTGAACATGGCGTCCTCCGTTAGAATAATAAGGTGATAGGATCATAACCTAGGGCTTGGGGGGATGCATCGCAAGGTTTTCGCGGGCTACAACTATGTCATGAACCTTAGATTCCTAGCCACGCTTCTTTGCCTGCTGTTGCCTCTGGCGGCCAAGGCCGGGGATGTGGCCGGGGCGATCCGGTCCGGCAATTGGGGCGAAGCCCTGGCGCGGGCCACGGACCCGTTGGCCGGCAAGCTGGTGACCTATTACCGCCTGCTGGCCCCCGGCCAGGGCCAGCTGACGGAGATCACCTCCTTCATGGCGGAGAATCCAGACTGGCCCTGGCTCGGCCAACTGGAACGCCGCCGCCAGGAGGCGCTGGCGAGGGGCGGCAGCACTGACATACTGGCGGCGGAATGCGCTCGGGCAAAGCTAACCCACACCCCTGCCCTGCTGCGCTGCGCCGATGCGGCACGCATGGCTGGAAACGCGGAGCTAGCCGCCGCCCATGCCCGTCGTGCCTGGACGGGTGGCGAGATCACGGATAGCGCGACTGAGACCGAATTCTTGCAACGCTGGGCGGGAATCTTGCGCGCGCAGGATCACTGGGAACGTTTCGATGCCTTCCTCACCCAGCATCCGCAGGCGGCCACGCGCATGGAGCCACGCCTGGCGCCGGACCGGCTTGCCCTGGCAAGGGCACGGTCCGGGCTGCGGCAGAAAAATGCCGATATCCGCGCCTTGCTCGCTGACGTGCCAGCGACACAGCGCGACGATCCGGCCTTGTTCCTCTCGCACCAACGCGCGCTGCGCGAGGCCAGCCAGGACAACGCCGCGCTGGCACTCTGGCGTGATCGGGGCGAGCGAGTGCAGGCCTTGCTGGATACGGACCAGCTCGACGCGTTCTGGACCGAACGCCATGCCTTTGCCCGCCAACGCCTGCGCCAAGGCGATGCCGAGGGGGCTTATGCGCTAGCTGCCAACCATGGCGCGCTGAAGACCGAGCGGCGGGTCGATGCGCAATTTCTCGCCGGATTTATCGCCTTGCGCTTTCTGTATGATCCGGAACGGGCGATGCCGCATTTTCGCGCGCTCGCGAGTCTGTCGCGCGCGGTAATTACCCAGGGGCGGGCACATTACTGGCTTGGCCGGGCGTCCACCGCTGCGGGGGAGAGCGCAAAACCCGCGTTCGAGGCCGCGGCCGCCTGGCCGTTGACATTCTATGGGCAACTCGCCGCGCGGGCGCTAGGGGAGGACCGCGCCGCGCTGACTGCGCGGATCCGCGCCCTCCGTGATCCAGCCCCCGTCGCGATAGCGGCCGGTGCGGCGGACAATGAGCTGACCCGCGCGGCCGCAATGCTGGCGCGCTGGGGCGAACGCAAACGCGCATTCCCGTTCCTGTTACGCCGGGATGAACTTGTTGCCGCACCAGAGGAACGCGCCGGACTCGCGCGCTTGGCGCTGAGCCTCGACATGCCTGAGGCGGCCATCGCCATCGCCCGGCGCATGGGCCGCGATGGGGTGATGCTCCCCGAAGCCGGTTGGCCCATAGCTGCAACCCCTTTCGGCAAGCCGGTGGCGGTGGAAATCGCGCTGGCAGTAATTCGCCAGGAAAGCGCGTTCGATCCAACCGCACTGAGCCCGGTTGGCGCGCGTGGTTTGATGCAGTTGATGCCTGCAACGGCGCAGAGTGTGGCCAAACGCTTGGGCGAAATAACGTCGCCGGCGGCGCTAGTGAACGATCCGGCGCATAACATGCGGCTCGGTACCGCCTATTTGCGGGAGATGCTGGATCGGTATGCCTCCCTGCCATTGGCGGTCGCGGCCTATAACGCGGGGCCGCTTCGGGTGAGAGCCTGGCTCTCTGCGCATGGCGATCCACGCTATTTGCCGGATGCGCCGACGCTGGTCTTCATCACCAATACCCCCGATCTGATAGATTGGATCGAGCTGATTCCGTTTAATGAAACCCGAAACTATGTGCAACGCGTACTGGAAAATATCGTAATTTATCGGGCGCGCGATCCAGAAAATGTCGGTGATTTGCTGGCCGAGTGGGCACCGAAATGAATCCCGTCCGGTGCGCGCGGCTGCTGGCCAGCCTGTTCGGCTGCGGATTTATTCCACTGGCGCCGGGTACCGCGGCCTCGGTGGTCGCGGTGATCCTGGGGGGCGGGTTGCTGTGGCTCTCACCCTGGATTCTGGGGTTTGGATGCGTGTTAGCGGGTGCCGGCGGGGTGTGGGCGGTGCGGCGGCTGGACGCGCCGGCCGATCCGGGATGGGTAGTGATTGATGAGCTGACCGGGCAGTGGGTTACCTTGCTGGCAATCCCGCTGCTCGGTTTGCCGGCTTTGGGATGGCGCGGCCTGCTGGCGGCGTTTCTACTGTTTCGCCTGTTCGATATCGCCAAGCCCGGCCCAGTCGGTTGGGCGGATCGGCGCAAGGATGCCTGGGGCGTGATGGGTGACGACATCATTGCCGGAGCATTGGCAGCGTTGGTGATCGTGGCGCTGGGTTGGAGCTGGCCCGGCTTTCTGCGCTGAACGGCTCCGGCCCGCATGATGGTAAGGGAGTATGCGCATTAGTCCGGATAAATTGCTTGTCTAGGCCGATGTCTGAGGCGCCGAAATCTGCGCGCCGCATGCGCATCATCCCTATCATGCTCATTATCTCTATATCGGCTCGCCGGCCGACTCCGGCTGCCCGGGATTGGTGCCGTTTGCGGCCTTTGTGCTGGCAGTGCGCTGACCCCGGAGACGCGGGTTGCGCGCGCCGTCCGACTTGCTGCGCGTGGGGTCTTTCAGCGCAGCCTTGCTGCATTTCTGGCCGCTCGCTGAGTGTGCATCCTTCACGGCATGGTGGTTTTTCTTACTGCTCGGCTGGGTCTCGGCAGGGCGCCAGGCCACTGGGTCTAGATAGAGACTATTCCACGTGCTCTTGCTCGCGGTCCTCGCTGCCTTCGCCATCTTGGTCCGGCTTCGGCAAGGCAGCCTGTGCCGCCTTGGTAAATTCGAAGTTGAGTTTGCCGTCCTTCAATGTGACTTTCACCGAGCCACCCTTCACCAGCTTGCCAAACAGTAATTCCTCCGCCAGCGGCTTCTTGATGGTTTCCTGAATGACGCGTGCGAGCGGACGCGCGCCATAAAGCGGATCGTAGCCACGCTCAGAGAGCCATTCCTTCGCCGCCGAAGACAATTCGATCGTCACGTTGCGATCGGCAAGTTGCGCTTCCAGCTGCATGACGAATTTCTCAACCACACGGGCGACGATTTCCGGTAACAGCGCGGAGAAGGGTATAATCGCATCCAGCCGGTTGCGGAATTCTGGCGTGAAGAGCCTCTTCACCGCTTCCTCATCCTCGCCCACCCGCACTTCACGACCGAAGCCGATGGCAGCTTTTGCCATGTCAGAAGCGCCAGCATTGGTGGTCATGATCAGGATGATGTTACGAAAATCAACCGATTTTCCATTATGATCAGTCAGTTTCCCGTGATCCATCACCTGCAACAGGATGTTGAATAGATCCGGATGCGCCTTCTCGATTTCGTCGAGCAACAGCACCGCATGCGGATGCTGATCGACCGCATCCGTTAGCAAGCCGCCCTGATCGAAGCCCACATAGCCGGGCGGCGCACCCAGCAGACGCGACACCGAATGGCGTTCCATATATTCGGACATGTCGAAACGGATCAGCTCGATCCCCAAGGTGGACGCCAATTGCCGCGCCACTTCAGTCTTGCCGACGCCGGTTGGGCCACTGAACAAATAGTTGCCGATCGGTTTTTCCGGCTCGCGCAATCCGGCGCGCGACAATTTGATCGCGGCGGCCAGAGCTTCCACCGCGGTGTCTTGACCGAACACCATGTTCTTGATGTCCCGGTCCAGGGTGCGCAGGGTTTCCTTGTCGTCAGCCGAGACGGATTTCGGGGGAATGCGCGCGATCTTGGCAACGATTTCCTCCACGTCCTTCAAGGTCACGGTCTTCCGCCGTTTGTTCTCCGGCAGCAGCATGCGCGAGGCACCAGCTTCATCAATCACGTCGATTGCCTTATCGGGCAGCTTGCGGTCATGAATGTATTTTGCCGAAAGTTCCACCGCCGCGCGAATGGCTTCCTCGGTGTAGCGAACCTTGTGATGCTGCTCGTAATTGGTCTTCAAGCCGCGTAGGATTTTCACCGTGTCCTCGATGTTCGGCTCGTTCACATCGATCTTCTGGAAGCGGCGGACCAGCGCTCGGTCCTTCTCGAAGTAATTGCGGAATTCCTTATACGTGGTGGAACCGATGCAACGCATATTGCCCGAGGCCAAGGCCGGCTTCAGCAAATTGGACGCATCCATCGCCCCACCCGATGTGGCGCCAGCGCCGATCACGGTATGGATTTCATCGATGAACAGGATGGCGCCGGGCTGGTTTTCCAACTCAGACATCACCGCTTTCAGCCGCTCCTCAAAGTCGCCGCGATAGCGCGTGCCAGCGAGCAGCGCGCCCATGTCAAGGGCAAAGATGGTGGATTTCGCCAGCACTTCCGGCACATCGCCCTCGACAATCCGCTTAGCCAGGCCCTCGGCGATGGCGGTTTTGCCAACGCCGGGATCGCCTACATAGAGCGGGTTGTTCTTGGTGCGCCGGCACAGGATCTGGATGGTGCGCTCGATTTCCATCTCGCGCCCGATCAGCGGATCGATCTTTCCAGCCACGGCCTTCTTGTTCAGGTCGACGCAGTAATTCGCCAGCGCATCCTGATTGCCACGGCGGTTTGACTTTTCCTCACGCTCCGGCGGCTCCTTGCCTTCCTCATTGCCGCCGCCGCCACCGCCGCTGCCCTTGGCCGGGCGGCTGGCCGCACGGCCAGGCGATTTGGCGATGCCGTGGCTGATGAAATTTACCGCATCCAGCCGCGTCATGTCCTGCAATTGCAGAAAATAAACCGCATGGCTTTCGCGCTCGCTGAACAACGCCACCAACACATTGCCGCCAGTGACCTCATCGCGGCCAGACGACTGAACATGAATCGCGGCGCGTTGCACAACGCGCTGAAAACCCGCTGTCGGCTTCGCATCGCCCGGACGATCGGTCGTAAGGCCGGCGAGATCCTTGTCGAGGAATTCGGTCAGATCTGCGCGCAGCTTCGTCAGATCGACGCCGCAGGACTTCAGCACCTTGGCCGCATCCACATCATCGGCTAGGCCGAGCAGCAGATGTTCCAAGGTGGCATATTCGTGCTTGCGGTCCGAAGCGAGCGACAAAGCTCGGTGGAGCGTCTGTTCG